>JAYTQJ010000640.1:0-16569 GCA_043746775.1 Schlesneria sp. | reverse complement strand
GGCGAGGCTCCCGCCGAGCCGCAAGAAACAAGTGATATTCCACACACATCCGGCTCGGCAGGAGCCTCGCCCTCCCTTTTTCAACATGCTGCTAACCCTCTCCCCCACAAAGCTGGGGGCGAGGGGACATGAGAAGGCATCTGCTACGCATCGCCACCGCCTACCCATCGCCACCGCGATTTGAACTAGGCCAAAACTCATGCTGCTGACGATCACGAACCGGCGGGAACCGGCGACCGACTTGGGTTACCTCCTGCACAAGCACCCCGCGAAGTTGCAGACGTATCCGCTGACGTTCGGGCAGGCGCGCGTGTTCTATCCCGAGGCGAGCGACGACTGCTGCACGGTCGCGTTGTGGGTCGAGGTCGATCCGATCGCGCTCGTTCGCAACCGGCGCGGCCCGGCGGGCGAAGGTTTTTCCCTACAGCAGTACGTGAATGATCGGCCGTACAGCGCGAACTCGTTCCTCGGCGTAGCGATTGCGGAAGTCTTCGGGACCGCGTTGTCGGGTCGCTGCAAGGATCGAGACGACTTGGTGGCGATGCCGCTGCAACTCACCGCGCGCATCGGCGTGCTGCCGTGTCGTGGCGGAGAAGGTTTTCTGCGGAGGCTGTTCGAGCCGCTCGGTTACTCGGTCACGGCAACGCGACTGCCGCTCGACGAGCAGTTCCCCGAATGGGGCGAGAGTTCGTACTTCACTGTCGAACTGAGCGGCCTCGTCCGGTTGCAGGACTTGCTCGCGCACCTCTATGTCCTCATCCCGGTCCTCGACGACGACAAGCATTACTGGGTTGGACCCGATGAAGTGGACAAGCTGCTGCGTCACGGTGAGACATGGCTGGCGAGTCATCCCGAGCGAGACGCCATCGTCGAGCGGTATCTCAAACGACAACGGTCTCTCACGCGCGACGCCCTCGCGCGGCTGCCGGTGGATGACGCGAGCGAACCCGACGAAGAAGACGATTCGCAAACGCAGGCCGTCGCGGAAGAGGCTGTCGAGACTCCGATCCGGCTCAACGAACTGCGGCTGCAAACGGTGATCGCGGTGTTGAAAGGATGCGGAGCCAATCGCGTGCTCGATCTCGGTTGCAACACGGGCAACCTGCTCAGACGCTTGTTGGACGAGCCGCAGTTCACCGAGATCGTGGGCATGGACGTGTCGCATCGCGTGCTGGAGATCGCAACGGAGAAGCTGCATCTCGATCGTTTGCCAGAACGTCAGCGCAAACGGATCACGCTGATGCAGGGTTCGCTGACGTATCGCGACGCAAGGCTGAACGGCTACGACGCGGCGGCACTGATTGAAGTGATCGAGCATCTCGACCCACCGCGCCTCGCCGCGTTGGAACGAGTGCTGTTCGAGTTCGCGCGGCCGGAGACCGTTGTCGTGACGACGCCGAACGTCGAATACAACGTCCACTTTGAGGGCCTCGCGCCGGTTGAAGGCATTTCGTCCGGCAAGCTCCGTCACGCCGATCACCGCTTCGAGTGGACTCGGGCCGAGTTTCAAACGTGGTCCAATAACGTGGCCGAACGGTTCGGCTATCGCGTTCGTTTTCTGCCTGTTGGCGATGACGATCCGCTGACGGGACCGCCGACGCAGATGGCGGGGGTTGATTTGTCGGATGGGCACTCTTGCCCGTCCGTCTTTCGCATTCCAACCACAATGTTCATTCGCCCAATGAACAAAAGAGAGGACGGGCAAGAGTGCCCATCCTACAGGTCTGACCCATGCCCATCTCGATTCCTACCCCCTCACTCGTCGTGCTCATCGGTCCTTCGGGATCGGGGAAGAGTACGTTTGCGCGGACGCACTTTTTGGGGACCGAGGTCATCTCGTCGGATGCGTGCCGTGGTCTCGTGGCCGATGATCCGAACGATCAGACCGCGACGAACGATGCCTTCGAGTTGTTGCACTTTCTCGCGGCGAAGCGGCTCGAACGATGGCGGCTGACGGTGATTGATGCCACCAACGTGCAGCCCGAATCGCGGAAGTCGCTCGTCGAGTTGGCTCGCGAATGGGACGTGTTGTCGGTCGCGATTGTGCTCGATCTGCCCGAGCGAGTCTGTCGCGAGCGGAACGCTCAACGCGCGGATCGAGCCTTCGGGCCGCATGTCGTTCGGAACCAGATTCAACAGTTGCGACGGTCGATTCGCGACCTGAGGCGCGAAGGTTTTCGGCACGTCTTCGAGCTGTCGTCGCTCGCCGAGGTCGAGGCCGCCGTCATCGAACGAGTTCCGCTGTGGACCGACCGCCGTCACGAACTTGGTCCGTTCGACATCATCGGCGACGTTCACGGCTGCTGCGATGAATTGGAAGCGTTGTTGAGGCAGCTCGGGTATGAAGCGATCAATGTGGGGCAGGTTACAAACCTGCCCCACGGTCCGATCTATGCGCACCCCGCTGGTCGCAAGGCGGTCTTCGTCGGCGATCTCGTCGATCGCGGGCCGCGAGTGCTCGACACGTTGTTGCTCGTGCGGAACATGGTCGCGCACGGGAGCGGCCTGTGCGTGTGCGGCAATCACGATGCGAAGCTTCTTCGCAAGCTGCGCGGCAAGGATGTGCGGATCACTCACGGACTCGAACAGACGCTGGCGGAGTTGGATGCCGTCGCGTTGCCCGACGATCAGCGTGCCGTCTTTCGCGACCGGTTGGCCGAGTTCCTCGACGGTCTCATCAGCCATTACGTGCTGGATGGCGGACGGCTCGTCGTCGCTCACGCCGGGATGAAGGAACGCTATCAGGGGCGAGCCTCCGGCCGCGTGCGCGAGTTCGCGCTGTACGGCGAAACGACCGGTGAGACCGATGAGTTCGGACTGCCCGTGCGGCACAACTGGGCGGCGGAATATCGCGGCACGGCGATGGTCGTGTACGGCCACACTCCCGTCCCCGAACCCGAGTGGCTGAACGGGACGATCAACGTCGATACCGGCTGCGTCTTCGGCGGGAAGCTGACCGCGCTGCGTTACCCCGAGCGCGAACTCGTCTCGGTCCCATCGGCGCGACTCTACTGCGAACCGTCGCGACCGTTCCTGCCGACGGCCGAAGTGGCTGCGAGCGATCCGACCGCTCAGCAGGCTCACGACACACTGCTCGACATCGACGACGTGCTCGGCAAGCGGATCATCACGACGCGGCTGATGAGCAACCTCACGGTGAGAGAAGCCAACGCCGTCGCGGCCCTCGAAGTGATGAGCCGCTTCGCCGTCGATCCGCGCTGGCTGGTCTATCTCCCGCCGACGATGTCGCCGTGCGAGACCAGTCGCGCGGCGGGCTTGCTCGAACATCCGGCTCAGGCGTTCGAGTACTTCCGGTCGAACGGCGTGCCGCGCGTCGTGTGCCAGGAGAAGCACATGGGTTCGCGCGCGGTTGTCGTCGTCTGTCGCGATGAAGCGGTCGCGGCGAAGCGGTTCGGGATCGAGGGAGATGGCGGCGGAGTCGTCTACACGCGCACGGGGCGGCGGTTCTTCGACGACCGGCGCTGGGAAGAGGCGTTGCTCGACGAGTTGCGTGCCGGGCTGGACCGCGCCCGTTTTTGGGACGACTTCGCGTCGGACTGGTTCTGTTTGGACTGCGAACTAATGCCGTGGTCAGCCAAGGCTCAAGAACTGTTGCGCCGTCAGTACGCTCCCGTCGGACGAGCTTCAATCACTGACGTGAGCGAGGCGCTGGCGGTCATGCAGCAGGCGGCGGCGCGAACCGATTTGGTGAACGGGGGCGAGATGGACGCGCTCCTCGCGACAACGGTCTCGCGCCGGGACGCGGTGTCGAAGTACGCGGACGCTTACCGGCGCTACTGCTGGTCGGTCGAGTCTGTCAGCGATTTGAAGCTCGCGCCGTTTCATCTGCTCGCGAGTGAAAGTCGAGTTCATACCGATCGCGATCACGTCTGGCACATGCAGACGCTGTCGCGGTTGGCGGGGCGTCATGAAGGACAGGCTTCCATTCTTTCTCCCTCCCCTCGGCGGGGAGGGCCGGGGAGGGGGGCCGATGCGCGTGGTGACGTTGCTACTTCATCAACACCCCTCCCCAACCCTCCCCATCAAGGGGAGGGAGAAGATCAAGGCGTCCTCCTCGCGACGCGGCATCTCGTCGTCGATGTCACCGATCCCGAGAGCGAAGCGGCAGGTGTCCGTTGGTGGGAGGAGCTGACGGCGGAGGGAGGCGAAGGGATGGTCGTGAAGCCGCTCGATTGGATCGTGCGCGGAGCGAAGGGACTCGTCCAACCGGCGGTGAAGTGTCGCGGACCCGAATACCTGCGGATCATCTACGGTCCCGAGTACGACCGGCCCGAACATCTCGAACGCTTGCGCTCGCGCGGTCTCGGCGGAAAGCGGTCGCTCGCGCTGCGCGAGTTCGCGATGGGGATCGAATCCCTCGAACGCTTCGTCCGCCACGAGCCACTCCGCCGCGTCCACGAGTGCGTCTTCGGCGTCCTCGCGCTGGAAAGCGAACCGGTCGATCCACGGCTGTGACTCGGAGGGCGAACGCGGAACACTGATCGACACTCATCCGAATCAGCGACGATGAGTCCTGAAACTAGCGAACCCCACCGGGCGTGCCCGATTGGCACCTACGCAACTCTTGAGGCTGGCCAAAGTAGCCGTCATCGCTCCGCGTGACGAGCCTTGCCAGTTCGGCGGTACTGACTCAGGCGCTCGTTCTCAGAAGGCTCATCACGCGGAGCGATGATGGCTACTTTGCGTAGAGACCAATAGGGCAAGCCAGGTGGGATGGCTTGATCGTGGATTAGCCCGCATTGCGCACCGTTTCTTGCGTCGTTCAATCAAGTCGGGCGACTCGAAAGACTGTGCGCAATGCGGGTTAGTGGAGATCAGGGTTTCCAATCCTTCTCTCCTGACACGCTCGGGGCACGGATGAAGACGGGGCAGATGCTCTCGTGATCGAGTGTGATCGTGGTCACGAGAACGGGCGAGGATGATGGCAGTTGCCACTCGGAACAGGTCACTCAACCGGCACAGTCGTTCGAAGGAACGGCCGGTTTTTCAGGTCTCCTCGGACGTTGGCGTTTCGGTACAGCACGGCCTGACGATATAGTGACCACCCTTGTTCGAGCCGCTTGTTCTGTGCGGGAGTCGTGTCGTGATGTTCTGGTCCAAATCGTCGGCGTTCACTCGGTCGGGCGTTGGTTCACTGAGCCGGTTTCTCGGCGGATGTGTCTCGGTGGTGCTGTTGTTGGTCGCGGCGCTCGGCCTCGCGGACGAACCACACACGTTCAACGAGACTGAGCGAAATCACTGGGCCTTTCAGCCGGTGGTTCGTCCGCCGGTGCCGTTGATCGAGTCGGCCCCGGTCGTCGAAACGGCAAAGAGATCGCAACCTCAAAACGAAGTCGATGCGTTCATCCTCGCCGTGCTGATGAAGGACGGGACGAGTCTCTCGGCACCGGCCGACAAGCTGACGTTGCTCCGGCGCGTGAAGTTCGATCTGGTCGGGTTGCCGCCGACTCCCGAAGAGGCTGCTGAGTTCTTGGCCGACGAATCGCCCGAGGCTTACGAACAACTGGTCGAGCGGTTGTTGGCCAGTCCTCACTACGGTGAAGCGTGGGGGCGGATGTGGCTCGACGTGGTGCGCTTCGCCGAGACCGCCGGCTTCAACGCCGACCCGGCTCGGCCGCTGGCGTACAAGTACCGCGACTATGTGATCCGCGCGTTTAATCGCGATCTGCCCTACGACCGCTTCCTCCAAGAGCAGTTGGCCGGAGACGAGTTGTTCCCGGACGATGCCGAAGCGCTCGCCGCGACCGGTTACTGCCGGATGTGGCCGGATGAGAGCAACGCTTCCAACATTCATCTCGCTCGCCAGACAGCCCTCGACGATTTGACGGGCCATGTCGGCGCGGCGGTCCTCGGTCTGTCGATCGGCTGTGCTCAATGTCACGATCACAAGTTCGATCCGATCTTGCAGACTGACTTCTATCAGTTGCAGGCGTTCTTTTCGGGGATCGTGTTGGAAGACAAAGTCGCCGTCGGCAAGCACGAGCAACTGGCCGAGTACCGCCGTCAGCAGCAGCAGTGGTTCGATGAGACCGCCGAGTTGCGACACGAGTTGCACGAGATCGAGAAGGCTGCGCGGATCAAGATGGCGGGCGACAAACGGATGAAGTTCCCGGCTGATGTGCTCGCCGCAATCGACTGCGTGCCGGAAGAACGATCTGCGATGCAGCGGCAACTCGCGTTCTGGTCCGAGCGGCAGATGGAGTACAAGAACGACGACCTCCCCAAACACATCGCCGAAGACAAGAAAGCCCGCCGCGACGAGCTGATCGCGCTGCTGGCCGAAGCGAAAAAGAAGCAACCCAAACCGCCACGCGAAGCGAGCGTGATGGCCGTTGCGGAACTCTCGACCACGTCGCCGAAAACACATCTCATGGAGACCGGCAGCTACGACAAGCCACTCCAAGAACTGCCCCCTCATTACCCGGCGATCCTGCGCCGCGAGACGACTCTTAGCCCGCCCGCCTTCACGCCACCCAGCGAACGCTCATCGGGCCGACGCTCGGAACTCGCCCGCTGGCTGACAGCGGCCGATCACCCGCTGACGCACCGCGTCTGGGTCAATCGCATCTGGCAAAGTCACTTCGGTCGCGGGTTCGTTGAAACAGCGAACGATTTCGGCGTCCAAACCCCGAAGCCGGAACATGCCGAACTGTTCGACTGGCTCACGTCCGAGTTCATCGCCAGCGGCTTCAGCACGAAACACCTGCATCGGTTGATCGTGCTGTCAGCGACGTACCGGCAGGCGGGCCAAGGAACGAGGGCTGAGGGACAAGCGACGGACAAGTCAAAGACCGTTACCGAAAGTTCTGAAGCCTCTCATTCCTTGACCCTCAGCCCTCAGTCCTCAGCCCCCTATTCCGCCTTCCCTCGCCAACGACTCTCCTCCGAACGGATCCGCGATGCGTGGCTGGTCTCCTCGGGCCACTTCAACGACACGATGTTCGGCACCGGCGTCCGTCCTGAGTTGCCTCCCAACTTTAGCGGAGCCGGTGGCTGGAAAGTTGGTGATCCTCCCGATCGAGTCCGCCGGTCGGTCTACATCTACGCGAAGCGCAACCTGCCATATCCGTTGATGGCGGCGTTCGACTTTCCCGACATGCACGAAGCGTGCGGCTGCCGGACCAAGACGACAATCGCTCCCCAGGCGCTGATGCTGCTCAACAGTGGTCTGATCGTGAACGCGGCCAAACAACTGGCGAGCCGTTCCAAAGAAGAAGCCGGTTCCGCCGACCCGGCCGCTCGCATCGGCAAGGCTTGGCAAATCACGTTCGGCCGCGCCGCCAGCGATCACGAAACCCAAGCCGCCATGAAATTCGTGACGACTCAACAACAAGTCATCGCCGACTCGGACGCAACCCGCGCAGGTGAGTCCGTTCACACTCCGACTGACGCCGACACCGAAGCCGCCTTCGTCGATCTGTGCCATGCCTTGCTCAACGCGAACGAGTTTCTGTTTGTGGAATGAACACGACAACATCGTCTCACGTCATGGACGTGCCGTCGTTGAGTGAACGGTGGTCTTAGTCGCGAAGCGACGCCAGCAAATAGCCGTGGGTGTCAACCCACGGTGGGCAAAGCCTCGTGTGATGAGCCGCGAAGCGGCGGCAGGAACAATTTGATTCGACTCGTCTTGGCATCCTGTCGCCGCTTTGCGGCTCAGGATGAGAAGACAACTTTCTCTGCGGGCTGACGCCCGCAGCTATTCGCTACCATCGCTTCGCGATTCAGACCTTGTTCAAGTCTGACCACCAATGAACGACCGCACCTCACGCCAAGAAAGTCCCGCCATGTTGAAGTCACCGATTTTGGGAACGCTCTTCTGCTTGCTGTCCACCTGCGCTGTGATGGCTCAGGACTTTCCGAAGCCCGGTCCTGAGCACAAGCGGCTCGCTGAGGAACTCGTCGGAACTTGGGACTGCGTGATGGACGTGGGTGGCCAGAAATCGAAGTGCGTCGCGACTTACAAGTCGATTTGCGACGGCATGTGGCTGGCCAGCGAGTTCGATGGCGAACTCGGAGGAGCCAAGTTCCACGGTCATGGCCTCGACGGTTACGACCTGCACAAGAAAAAGTACATCGGCATCTGGGTCGATTCGTGGTCAAGTAGCCCGTTGCGCATGGAGGGCGACTATGAACCCAAAACGAAGCGGCTCGTCATGACCGGCGATTCGGTCAGCATGGACGGCAAGCCCGAGAAGTTCAAAGCCATCACCGAGACGAAGGACAAGGATCACTTCACGTTCAAGATGCACATGGTCCAGGCCGACGGCACGGAACAACTGAGCTTCACCATCGAGTACACGCGAAAGAAATGAGGCTCCGTCATGCCGATCGGCATCGACCCGAAAGTCGATTACGCATTCAAGTACGTCTTCGGACGCGAGCAAAACTCGGACTTGTTGCTCGACTTGCTGAACGCGATCCTCGACCCGCCGCCCGACAAGCGGCTGGAAGGACTGACCATTCTTAATCCGTTTCTGCCCGGAGATGGCGAAGACGACAAGCTGGTGATTCTCGATCTGCTGGCGCGCGATACGGTCG
Organism: Schlesneria sp.; assembly: GCA_043746775.1. GTDB lineage: Bacteria > Planctomycetota > Planctomycetia > Planctomycetales > Planctomycetaceae > Schlesneria. Next base: position 8,007 of record JAYTQJ010000640.1, on the reverse strand, counting down.
GTCGGCGGTACAACATTGAGATGCAGTTGTTCCAACATCGGTATCTGAAAGAGCGGTTCCTTTACTATTGGGCAAAGGCTCACACGGACCAGTTGGTCAGCGGCGAAGCCTTTGAAGAGCTTCGCCCCACGATTTCAGTGCTGATCTTAAATGAAGTGATGTTCAAGGATTTGACGGGTCCGCACCAGAGGTTCCGACTTTGGGACGAGACTCACCACTCGCGATTCTCCGACCAGATTGATGTCCATCTGTTGGAGTTGCCGAAATTTCGCGAAAGCTTGAACGAACTGGATAGCCCTCTGGACGCTTGGCTTTACTTCCTCCAACATGTTGCTGAACTTGAGCTTGAAGATTGGCCGGAGGAATTGTCCCCGCCGCTGCATCGGGCCGCGAAGGAGTTGGAAATGCTGTCGCTCTCAGAAATTGAACGCCTGAAGTACGAAGCCCGCCTCAATGGCAAACGAGATTACGACAGCGCCCTCGTCGGAGCTAAGCAGGACGGGATTGAGATTGGCATCGAACAGGGCATCGAACGAGGCCTGGAACGAGGCTTGCTTGCAGGGAAAATCCAAACGCTTCAGGAGTTGAACGGCCTACCGGTCATGTCCGAAGCTGAGTTGCATGATTGTTCTTTGACGCTACTCATTTCCATGCTTGCTGAACTTCGTGCCATGCATCTCAATCGTGGCACGCTTCCGTGAACCGCAGCAGTTGTCAGTCAGGTCATCACGTTCGAGAATTTCCCATGTCGATCATGTTTCCATCGAATCACCATCAACTCACCAACTCACGCCGCGACTTCCTCGTTCAAACGGGAGGCGGCTTTGGGGCTGTGGCTTTGGCGGGGATGATGGCCTCCGAGAATCGAAGCGCCTTGGCGGCCGAGCGGCCGGTGCGTCGACCGCATGTCGTGGGGAAGGCTCGCAGCGTCATCTTCCTGTTCATGGACGGGGCCTGCAGTTCCATCGACACGTTTGACCCGAAGCCGATGGTCAATGAGTTCGCCGGGAAGCCGTTGCCCGCCTCCATCAAGCGGGTCATCACGCCGATGGGGGTCTCCGAGAACCCACTGCTCGAATGCAAGCGGACTTGGAAGCAGTACGGTGAGAGCGGCATCCCCGTCTCGAACTGGTATCCCAACGTCGGCGAGTGTGCCGACGACCTGTGCGTGATCCGGTCGTGTACGTCCGACGCGCTGAATCATGTCGGCGGCATCTGTCAGATGAACACGGGGAGCATCCTCGCGGGACGGCCGAGTCTCGGCGCGTGGGTGAACTACGGGCTGGGGTCCGAGAACCGCAACCTGCCCGAGTTCGTCGTGATGATGGACAGCGATCGCGAACCGCCGGGCGGCAACCGCGTCTGGGGATCGGGCTTCATGCCCTCGACCTATCAGGGAACGAAGTTCCTCGCGGGGAAGAACCCGATCCTGCACCTCAACACGCCCGACGGCATCAGCGACGCGCGGCAGCAAGGCAAACTGAGCTTCATCAATCAGATCAACCGCGAGCATCTCGCAGGGCGACTCGGCGATAGTGAACTCGAAGCCCGCATCGCCTCGTATGAATTGGCCTTCCGGATGCAGGCTCACGCCCCCGAGGCCGTCGATCTCGCCGAAGAGACTGCTGCGACTCAAGAGGCTTACGGACTGAACGACAAGAACACACAGGCGTTTGGCCGCAACTGCCTGATGGCTCGGCGACTGGTCGAGCGGGGCGTGCGGTTCATCGAGCTGTACTCGGGCGCAGGGAGCAAGTGGGACGCGCACACGAAGCTCGAAGAGAACCACACCAAGTACTGCGGCGAGACCGACCTCCCGATCGCCGCGTTACTGAAAGACCTCAAGCAGCGCGGCCTGCTCGACGAAACCCTCGTCGTCTGGGGCGGTGAATTCGGTCGCACGCCGATGAGCGAGAAGGGAGACGGTCGCGACCACAACCCCTACGGCTTCACCACCTGGATGGCGGGCGGCGGCGTCAAAGGGGGCCAGATCATCGGAGCGACCGACGAGTTCGGCATGCACGCCATCGAACGGAAGGTCCACGTCCATTCTCTGCACGCGACAATCCTCGCCGCGCTGGGCCTCGACCACACCGAACTGATCTACCGCCTGCAAGGCCGCCCCGAACGCCCGACCGTCAACGAGGGCGAAGTGATCGAGGAAGTCTTCGCGTGAGAGCAGCGGTTGGCGGAGCCGAGTGCCACTTCTATCGTGACGGCACGGTTTAAATCGCGCCATTCCGCCCATGCACCTTGTCGCCCCCTAGATCAGAGGCCGGTGAATTCTGATGCGAGTGCATTGACGGAACTCTCTTTTCCCCTGTACGTACGTCACCCATGCGAGGGCGCTGATTGTTTGGCGTCACAAATGTACTCGATGTGCGCGTCAATCACGTCCGTTTTTGCCGCATCGAGTACGGATGGATTTCATTCCGTTCGTGTGGGAGCAGTAGTCGCTATGGCCAATCGTAGTCGCGTTCGTTTCGGTGTCGTATTCTGCACGTTGATGTCATTCGTGAGCGGTTGTGGAGGTGGAGGTGGCGTAGCACCAGGTGTCGCGGTGACCCCAACGATCACATTGACATTACGAGTTACCGATTTTACCAACGACAACAAGCCAAGTAAGATCAGGGTTTTACAGAAGTCAGTCGGCCCAATCGAGGACCCAATCGTGTGGACTGAAATAGATGTGAAAGACATTAATTCAGACATGGGAGGCAGTGCACAGACCCCATATTGGACTTGCAGCCTTGCGACACCTGTAACACTGACGACTGGAGAAACATACCAATTCATAGTAAGCAACGAGGCGACAATGGTTCTCTGGCAGAGTTCATCCGAAGCGGATCCTTATAATGGTGCCGCGACATTCAATCTCAATATGGGCGAGAATGACTTGTAATATTTTTCGAGTGGAGCAGACGGAAGTGGATGATTCTGCTTTGCCGATGAATTGAGAAGCGGTGATGGGATGCCGTGATCTGAAAAGGAGTCACGAATGATGACAGTTGTGCGCCACAGTAGTTCGCAGCGTCGTCGAGAGAATCTCCTGACTGCGTCCCATCATCGTGGCATCACGATAATTGAGTTGCTGGTTTGTATTGGCGTGATCGGCTTGTTGGCGGCAATCACCATTCCCGCCGTTCAGCAGAGTCGTGCGGCCAGTCGACGGTTGCAGTGTCTGAATCATCTGCGCCAAATCGGCCTTGCCACGCAGAATTACGTCTCGCTGCATGACATGTTGCCGGGGTTCAAGTTCTCTCCATTCATTGATTTGCTGGCGCAGCTGGAGTTGACTCTGCCAATTCCCAGCCGCACCCACCAAATCCATTTTCCGGTACTGCGTTGCCCTAGTGACCGTTCGGAATTCTCCGGTGCGTTTCCAACAACTCCCCACTACAATTATCTTATGAACGGTGGGTCGTGCTTCGGCTGCTTTAATGGTGTCGTACCATCGCCGTTTTCTTTGAAGGCGTCTCCGGTGCGTTACGCGGATATCACAGATGGAACCTCGCACACCACACTCTTCGGAGAGCGACTGTTAGAATACGAGTATCGGCCAGAAGATGAGGACCCGAAAAAATATCTGTGGCATTTATCGAACACATACACTACGGGTGAAGAAGACCAGTTTCACAATGACTGCGATGATCCCGCTCTGAGAACCAGTTCGTTCCCATCCCAGTACCCTGTTAGTCGAAACATGGGCTCCATCAATCCACCGTATTCACATCTCCGACCACCCAACGCAATCGCGTGTTATTGGATGTCCTCATCTACGATGTCAGGGCAGAATGCCGCCGTCCCTGTGACGAGCAATCATGTGGGCGGGGCGAACATTGTGCTGTGTGACGGGCACGGGAGATTTGTTTCGGATCGGATCGACATCCGCGTCTGGCGCGCGGTCGGCTCCCGCAATGGCAGCGATAGCACGGGAGAGTTCTGACGTGTCACGAAAAGCCATCACCGTCGCTGTGTCGATATTCGTTGTCATCGCAGCCGTGTGGTACGGCTCTTCGTACTGGACGTGGTATCAGAAAGAATTCGGGTGGGCACAACTACCAAAACAACCACAGCCCCTCACTGATGCCGTCAAAGTGATTTCATTGAGAGTGAACGAGGTGAGCCTGCTGGAAAACAACGTGCCGTTGGTCTGGACGAGTAGAGACAAACATGTACCCGACGGCGAGGTTGAAGGTGATCCTCAACGCTGGTTGAACTCCCTTTATCCCAAGTACACGATCCCGGATGTCTTACCGACTACTGGTCCCCAGCGTGTACTCCAACTGCGGTATCGCTTCTGGCGTGAGGGAGGCACCAAGTTCGAGACCACCGCGCTGCAAGGATTGCTGGGTTTGAAGCGAAAGGACTCCAAGTCGTTCCAAGTGCGGGGGGAAATCCGTGTGCCGCGACGCCCCGGAGAATACGAGTTCCAAATCTGGGCGGTCGAACGTGATCCCAAAGATCTGGAAATGATTCTGAACCGCGAGTTCGGCCCCGACGATCACCTTGTCGGACGCCGCCACATCAGCGTCCGCCCCGCGATCCCATCCAAGTGAATCGGCGCGGCGTGACGTGGGGTTCGTTCCTGCGGCCTCGTCAGTGGCCAACCGAAATCAAGGCTGGCCTTCGAGTCGTTGGCAGGTGGAACCGACCCCACATTTCTCGCGCCGAGTGCTGCATTTCTGAATTCGTCCCACAGCGATTCATCTCTTCGCCTTGCCCTGTTTGTTGGGTTCACGCAAGAATGCCGGGCGATCGCGGTGACCAGTCGGTTGTCGCTCCCGTCCTCGCCGCATTGAGACGCCAGACTTCATGGACATCGCACAGACTTTGATTCGACATGGGCTGGTGACTCGCCAGCAGATCGACACGGCATTGCCTCAGGTGGCGGGACGGCGGCTCGATCGAGCGCTCATCGAACTGGGGCTGGTCAATGAAGACGAAGTGCTCAAGGCGTTCGCCGACGAGTTGGGGATGCCGTTCATTGAGGTCAAGCAGGAGCTGATCGACCACGACCTGCTGATGCAGTTCCCGACGACGGCCGTCTTCCGTCACTCACTGCTGCCAATCACGCGGCGCAACGGCAGCGTGGTCGTGGCGACGTGCGACCCCTTCAACCTTGAGGCGTTGGAAGAACTGGAGTCGGTCAGCGGGTTTCATCTCGTCCCGGTGCTGGCTCGACGATTGGATGTGGTCGAACTGATCAAGGAGCATCTCGGCGTCGGCGGTGACACGCTGAATGAACTGGTAGCGCAGCGGACGGCCGACGGCGTGGAGTTGCTCAGCGATCTGTCGGCGGATGATGCGGACCTCGCGTCTCAGGCCGAGAACGCTTCGGTCATCAAGCTGGTGAACGAACTCTTGATGGAAGCTCTCGAACAACAGTCGAGCGACGTTCACATCGAACCGCAGGAACACGGCCTGATCATCCGCTACCGCGTCGATGGTCTGCTGCGAGTCCAGCCGGTCCCCGAATCGATCGCTCACTTTTACGCGGCGATCGTCACGCGGTTGAAAATCATGTCGAAGCTGAACATCGCCGAGAAGCGGATCCCGCAGGACGGTCGCATCAAACTGAAAATCTCCGGCCGCGAGATTGATGTCCGCGTCTCGATCATCCCGATGGTGCATGGGGAAGGAGTCGTGCTGCGACTGCTCGACAAGGGCCGCATGGTCTTCAATCTGAAGAACGTCGGCATGGACGTCGGCATGGCGAAGACGTTCCGCGATTTGATCTCGATGCCGCACGGGATTGTCCTCGTCACGGGACCGACCGGGAGCGGCAAGACCTCGACGCTGTACAGCGCGCTCAATGAGATCAAAGACCCGACCGTCAAGATCGTCACCGTGGAAGATCCCGTCGAGTACCAGAACCCCGGCATCAGCCAGATTCAGGTCCACGCGAAGGTCGGCCTGACATTCGCCGCCGCGTTGCGAAGCATCCTGCGTCACGACCCGGACATCATCCTCATCGGGGAAATCCGCGACGGCGAGACGGCCGACGCCGCGATCCAGTCATCACTGACCGGCCATCTCGTGTTCAGCACGCTCCACACGAACGATGCCCCGAGCGCGTTCGCGCGACTGATCGACATGGGCGTCGAACCGTATCTCGTCGCGAGTACCGTCGAAGGGGTGCTGGCTCAACGCCTGATCCGCGTCCTCTGCAAACACTGCAAGGAAGCGTACGTCCACGACCCGGACGAGTTCCCTTCCGACTTCCCGCGTCCGCTGCCCGAGAAACTGTGGAAGCCCGTCGGCTGTCGCGAATGCCGCACCACAGGCTACTCCGGCCGCCGCGCGATTTTCGAGTTGCTCCGCACCGACCACGAGATCGGCCGCTTGTGCATCCAACGGGCCAGCTCGGCCGCCATCCGCGACTACGCTCTCAAGCAGGGGATGATGACGCTGCGCATGAATGGCTACGCTCGAGTTCTGGACGGCACAACCACGCTCGACGAAGTCCTGCGCATCACGAAGGGCGACTTCGCGTGAGACGGCACATTTGTTTTTACAGCTCTCGCTGTCCTTGATGAGACCTCTGAGCGGGGCGGCGTAAGCCCCCTGTTCTTTTGAAAACGGGCTTACGCCCAAGAAACAGGGGGCTTACGCCGCCCCGCTCAGAAGCCTCTCGCTCTCCACCGCGCGGGGTATAGGACTGGCGCATCCACAACAATCAAAGTTTGGTGAGCTGGCCTCCGTCGGAAACGCCTGCATTGCGTTCATCCTCGCAAACGCACCACACTTCTCTCAGTATGCCGCTCGACGAGGGAACGGCCTTCGTCGAGCGGCTCTACGTTCATTTCATTTTAAAGGCTCTCGCTCATGCGCTCGTTTGTGACTCGGTTGGCTGTGGTGTGTGTGATGCTCTGTTTGACGCTGGACGTTTGGGCCGCTGACAACGCGTCGATTCAGACTGGCAAGCCGAGGAAAGTCTTGATCGGCGATTACTCGGCGAAGGTGCTGGCTCTCGTCGATGAGAAAGGCGAGTTCGCGTGGCAGCAGCCGATTCGAGACATTCACGATGCGTGGAAGCTCGCCAGCGGCAACATCCTGTTTCAGAAGTCGTGGACCGAGATCGTCGAAGTTACGCCCGACGGCAAGACGGTCTGGCAATACAACGCGGGCAAGCAAAACGGCAACGAGGGGAAGCGGGTCGAAGTCCACGCCTTCCAGCGGCTGGCCAATGGTCACACGATGATCGTCGAGAGCGGCCCGGCGCGGATCATCGAGGTTGATGCCGACGGGAAGATTCACAAACAGATCGCCCTCAAGGTCGAGAACCCCAATCCGCACACCGACACGCGGCTGGTCCGAAAGCTCGACAACGGCCATTACCTCGTCGCTCATGAATCGGATCATGCCGTGCGCGAGTACGACGCCGATGGCAAGATCGTGTGGGAGTACAAAGTCGGCTCGAAGGTCTACAGCGCGCTGCGACTTGCCAACGGCAACACGCTGATCGGCGCGGGAGACGGCCACAAGGTTTTGGAAGTGAACAAGGACGGCAAGACAGTCTGGTCGGTCGAAGAGAAGGAACTCCCCGGCATCACGCTGGCGTGGGTGACGATGGTTGAACGCCTGCCGAACGGCAACACGTTCATCGTCAACTGCCACGCCGGACCGGACAACCCGCAGTTGATCGAAGTGACTGAGGAGAAGAAGGTCATCTGGACTCTGAAAGACTTCAAACGCTTCGGCAACAGTTTGCCGGTGGCACGATTGGTTGAGTGACACTCGGCCACCGAAGTCCAGCTTAGCTTTGTTAGCCGGACTTCACGTTGTGTGAACGTCATCCGAAGAGAAGTCCGGCTTTCGGAAAAGCCGGACTTCGACTGAAAAAACTAGCCCGACGCGCAAGCGAGGGCTTCGGAAACATCGAACGGTCAGCCCTCGCTTGCGCGTTTTGAAGTTGCGCTGTTTGGGTTTTTAGCCCCAAAGGGGCGACTCTATGCCAGCCCAGGGCAACGCCCTGGGTTGGCGAATAATCGTGAATCTCAAGCC
>JAYTQJ010000639.1:0-16580 GCA_043746775.1 Schlesneria sp. | reverse complement strand
CTCGCCCTCGTTCACACTTCGGGTTGGTGTGTTTTCGGACCCGTCGTTCCATTTCCGCTGCGTATGCTCCCGCGACTTTTCGACTGGACTCCATCCCGCATGAATCGCCATCTCGTTCAACTTGTCTGTTTCTCACTCGCGGCACTCGCTGAGACGTTGCTCTGGGGTGCCGACCAGCCCCTCGAATTCAACCGCGACATCCGGCCGATCCTGTCGGACAATTGTTTTGCCTGTCACGGCCCCGATGAGAAGACACGACAGGCGGGACTGCGGCTCGACATTGCCGAACACGCCAAGGCGAAGCTGGCCTCGGGGGCGACGGCGCTCGTGCCGGGGAAACTCGGTGAGAGCGAGTTGGCTCGTCGGATCGGGACCACTGATCCGAGCGAACAGATGCCTCCCGCTGAGAGTGGCAAGACGTTGACGGCTCGGCAGATCGAACTGCTCAAACGGTGGATCGAGCAGGGGGCCGAATACCAGCCGCACTGGTCGTTCGTCGCGCCGAGACGGCCGAGGATCCCCCCCGTAGGACGGGCACTCTTGCCCGTCCGTTCGAGTGAAGCGGAAGACCGGACGGGCAAGAGTGCCCATCCTACGGAGCGTGCTGAATGGCCGCGCAACGCGATCGACAACTTCGTCTTCGCACGACTCCAGCGCGAGGGCCTTGCGCCGTCGCCTCCTGCCGAGAAGGAGCGACTCATCCGCCGAGTCACGCTCGATCTGACGGGCGTCCCGCCGACGATTGGTGACGTGGACGAGTTCCTCGCCGATGCGTCGGCCGATGCTTACGAAAAACTGGTCGATCGACTGCTCGCTTCGCCACGCTATGGCGAGCGGATGACGCTCGACTGGCTTGATGCGGCCCGGTACGCCGACACGCACGGCTTCAACAACGACACGACGCGGTACATGTGGCGCTGGCGGGATTGGACGATCGACGCCTTCAACAGCGGGATGCCGTTCGATCGGTTTGTGACCGAGCAACTCGCCGGAGACCTGCTGCCGAACCCGACGCTCGACCAGCGGATCGCGACCGGCTTCAACCGGAATCACGTCATCAACTCGGAGGGCGGAATCATCCCCGAAGAGTATCGCGTCGAGTACGTCGCCGACCGCGTTCACACGACGGCCACGATCCTGATGGGCCTGTCGCTGGGCTGCGCCCGCTGTCACGATCACATGTTCGATCCGCTCACGCAGCGCGAGTACTACCAGTTCTTCGCCTTCTTCAACCAACTCAACGAGCAGGGTGAAGCGGGGCGCGTCGGCAACGCCGAGCCGACAATCAAAGCTCCGACGCCCGAGCAGTCCGCGCGCGTGAACGACCTCGCGAAACAACTCGCGTCGCTCGACGACACGCTCCAGCAACGCATCACCCGCGCAATCGAGACGATGCCCGAGTGGGAGCCGAAGCTGCGTGCAGCCGCCACGTCGGGGGGAACCGCCCCCGTTCCGCTGCTCCACTGGACGCTGAACGAAACGACGGGAAACGAACTGACCGAGCAGCGCGATCCGACGCGCAAGGGCACCGTCGTCGGGAAGGCCGAGTGGACGACCGGCAAGCTGGACGGTGCGCTCAAGTTCGACGGGAACACGCACGTCGAAGCGGGCGACCTCGCGAACTTTGATCGGACCGACAAGTTCTCGTTCGGCGCGTGGGTCAACATGGCGCACAAGGAAGCGGCGACGGTCCTCTCGCGCATGGACGACGCGACGGCCCATCGCGGCTACGACCTGTTATTGGTTGGCGGCAAGCTGACGGCACATCTCGTCTACCGCTGGCCGGACGAAGCACTGCACGTCGTGTCGAAGGTTGAAGTGCCGGTCGGCAAGTGGACGCACGTCTTCGCGACGTATGACGGTTCATCCAAGGCCGAGGGCTTCAAACTCTACATCGACGGCAAGCGGAGCGATGTCGAGATCACGAACAACCTCCTCACCGCCTCGCCCAAGACGACGAAGCCACTCCGCATCGGACGACGTACCGACGGCGCACCGTTTCGCGGGTTGATCGATGAAGTCTGCGTGTACGACCGCGAGTTGTCGGCGGCAGAAGTGAGTGCCGTCACCGAATCCGACAGCCTGCGTGACCTGTTGGCCCTCGCCCCCGACAAACGCACGCCCGAACAGACACAAGTCATCGTGAAGGCATTTCTCTCGCGATCCGCAACGGACGTAAGTCCCGACAAGAGTCCCAACACTTCCTCTGAGCGGGGTGGCGTAAGCCCGAGTAATTCCTCTGAGCGGGGTGGCGTAAGCCCCCTGGTTCCTAGAAAGAGGGCTGACGCCGAAGAGCCAGGGGGCTTACGCCGCCCCGCTCAGAAAGAGAGTGCTCAGAAAGATCTCGTTTGGGACGGCGATCAAGCTCGTGCCGACTATCAGCATCTGGTGAAGGAGCGGGCCGAGACCGACAAGCAGCGGGCCGATCTGGAGAAGGCGTTTCCGTCGGCGATGGTCATGCTCGAAATGCCCGCGCCGCGCAAGACGTTTCTTCTCAAGCGAGGGCAGTACGACGCACCGGCCGACGAAGTCCAACCCGATGTCCCTGCCAGTCTGCCGCCGTTCCCCAAGGACGCGCCGCGCAACCGGCTCGGCCTCGCGCAGTGGCTTCTCGCGCCGAACCATCCACTGACGAGCCGCGTTGCCGTGAACCGAGCCTGGAGCCAGTTCTTTGGCGCTGGCCTCGTCGAAACGGTGGAAGACTTCGGCTCGCAGGGACAGTGGCCGAGTGATTTGGAGTTGCTCGATTGGCTCGCCGTGGAGTTTGGCGGAGGGGCGGGTGACGGTGGAGCGACGCCGTTGTCTCCCGCTCACCACTCGCCACACGCCACACGCCACTGGTCTTCAAAACACCTCCACCGCCTGATCGTCACTTCGGCCACGTACCGGCAATCGTCGCGCGTGACGAAGGAGCTTCAAGACCGTGATCCCGCCAACAAGCTACTCGCGCGCGGTCCTCGATTCCGTTTGCAGGCCGAGACCATTCGAGACAACGCGCTGGCCGTGGCCGGATTGCTCAGCGACCGTTTCGGTGGGCCGAGCGTCTCGCCGTATCAGCCCGCCAACTTGTGGGACGATGTCGCCGTCGGAGCCGACTACGAGGGGACCGTCTACAAGCAGGACAAGGGTGAGGGCCTCTATCGCCGCAGCATGTACACGTTCTGGAAGCGAACGTGTCCGCCGCCGGGCCTCAACACGTTCGACGCCCCCGAGCGCGAAGTCTGCACGTCGCGCCGATCAAGAACCAACACGCCCTTGCAAGCCCTCGTCCTGATGAACGACCCGACGTATCTCGAAGCGGCTCGCAAGCTGGCCGAACGGGCGATGCTCGAAGGAGGCGAGTCACCGACCTCGCGCCTCACATTCGCCTTCCGCCTCGCAGTTTCCCGCACGCCGACTCCCGCCGAGACCGCCGTCCTGTTGAAGGCTCATCAACAACGACTGGCCAAGTACCAACAAGACCCCGCCGCTGCGAAGGCACTCGTTTCGCACGGCGACTCCCCGCGCATCGAGTCCCTCAACGAACCCGACCTCGCCGCTTGGACCGCCGTGATGAGTTTGATCCTGAACCTCGACGAGGCGATCACGAAGGGCTGACTCACCGATTGACTTCGATGGGCGATCTAACGTTCGGGATGTCAGTAGATTGGTTCCATGCCGCGCGGATGTGGCGGGCGATGGCATTGGCAATGATCCTGTCACCAGCATCATTAACGTGACAGCAGTCATCAATGTAGAGTGGCTCTGGGGAGTCGGCAAACACCTGCGTCAGATCGCCAAACGAGACGCCAGCCCGGCGGAGCCGATCCGCATTCGCTCTCATCTTCGGATAACAACGCTCAATCGGGACATGAAAGATGCTGACGTTGTTGGTGGCGAATTGAGTCTCAGCCTCTCCCATCGGCTTCGAGCCTGAGAGATATTGGTTGGGCTGAAGAAAGTGAAAGTAGCGAATGCCGTGGGAGGCACAGAGTCGAGCGAGGAGTATCGAGGAGTGCGTCCACAGTTCGACACAATGTTCAAAGGTGCGATCATCTGACTCGAATACTTCTTTCGGTCCCGAGGCCGCGAACGACAACTCTTGGGTGGACTGTTCGGCGATGCGTGTCGTTTGATCGCGAATCTGAGCCGCGCTGCGGTTGTACAGAACTTTCCAAATCAACGTCGCAAGCGGTGAGTGACCAAGCCAGACATTTCCAAATTGTGTGGCTCGTTCACGCTGCACTTGTCTCAAATATGACACGTAGCCGACGCGGCGGGCAGCCTCTGCATTCCCTCGGACGGCAAGCAATGAACTCCACTGGCGCGGGAATGCTGCGTTGACTCCATATCGGACGTTATCGTGCAGAGGCAAAGCGGCCTCGTTCGCACCGTCGAGATTGATGACGATGTCGAACTCCGCCCCCAAGCTCATCAGATAGTTCAGTGTCATAAGTTGCTGAGGTTGCTTGAATCCACTCACCCCGAGTCGCACGAACTCAAATCGCTTTCCCTGAAGCCCGTGCAGCGACGCAAATTCCTGTTCAAAAACCACGGTGGCATTCACCGCCAATTGCATAGCAACAGACCCGCCCAGAATGCCGACGATAGTCCGATCTTCCGACCTCTTGTGGATGGGCGGCTGGTTGTCGTGGAAACCAAACTCAGTGATCTCGAACTTCTTCTGAGCCTCTGCGAGCCTGTCATCTCGTTCTGGCTCGCTCTTCGGTTGAAGGACGTACCCGACAAAGGGGTGAATCATCACCTCTTGCGAGAGTCCGTGAGGAGCAAGAAAGGGATCGCGTGCTGCAATACGCTGCCGCTCGGTGTGAACACTCGACCAAGTTCGATGTTGCCAGCACAGGACAGCCAGCGCGATGAGTTCTGTGGTGAGGTAGATCGTCAGCACCACGACACCGCTGAACAGAAGTTTCTTCTTCAGAGTGATCGGCTTGGGAAGGCGAACCGGCATATCCGGTTCAGGTGCATTCGGTGCCTGAATTATCATGAACAGGTAACTTCACGTGGAGAACGCGACTTGCTGTCACTCGGACACCTGGTGATCGGCCGAACGAAACATCGGTTCGTGACAACCACCGGCATTGGGTGCGGCGGCTATTTGCGGCCGAAGACCATGATGGTGATGTCGTCGTTCTGCGGGTGGCCGTTCGCGAACTTGCGGACATCGGCGAGGATCGTTTTGCCGAGGGCGTCGGCGTGGCCTCCGGTGCTGGCAGCCATGAGTCCGCGCAGTCGATCGACGCCGTACAGGTCGCTGTTGGCGTTCATCGCTTCGCTGACACCGTCGGTGTAGATGACAATGGTTTCACCTTGAACGATGGTGCGGGTGAGCACATCGTAGGGGAAGCCCTCCACGACGCCGATCGGCACGCCGACCGCCTCTTCACCGAATTCCTCGATCGTTCCGTCGGTCTTGCGAATCATGATCGGCATGTGCCCGGCATTGCCGATGGTCATCTCACCCGTCTTCACGTCGAAGACGATCAACACGAACGTGACGAAGCGGCCTTCGATGGCGCGAGTACACATTTGATCATTGATGCGGTTGATCGCTTCGCCGACATCTTTGACGAAGGTCATCACGTTGGTGACGACCGTCGCGATGCGCGACATCACCAGCGAAGCGGGGACGCCCTTGCCAGCCACATCGCCGAAGGCCAAACAGATTTTGGCACCGTCTTCCATCTCGAAGACATCATAGTAGTCACCGCCGACCGCCTGAGCCGTGTCGTACGACGCGAAGATTTCCCAACCATCGGGCTTCGGCAATACGGTAGGGAGCAATGAACGCTGGACGCCCATCGCGATGTTCATTTCCTTGTCCTGCTTCTGCTTCTCCATCGCCGTCACGAGCAGTTTGGCTTGTTCGTAGGACATGGCCGCCTGACCGGCGATCGCCATCAGCAGGTCGAGGTCTTCTGGCCCAAACTGGTTGAAGGCATTCTGCGTGTCGATGTTGATGATCCCCATCGGCTCACCCGACAGACTGAGCAGCGGGACGCACATCATTGAACGGATGGTCAGATTGGCGATCGACTCACTGGCATTGAATCGCGAGTCACTGGCGGCGTCGGCCGACAGGATACCGGTCTTCTCTTCCATCACCGACTTCAAGATTGTGCGGCTCAGCTTGACGGTTTCATCGTCCCCAGCGCGTCGGTGTTTCATCGACTTGGGGATCATCTTGCCGGTCGCTTCATCTTTAAACAGGATGCAGCCGCGATCGGCGTGGGGAAAGATGTTGAATAGCGTGTCGAGGATCTTCGGCAGGAGAGCATCCAAATCCGATGTCCCCGCCAGCGCGCGACTGATGTCGAGAACACCCTTCAGCTTGGCGGTCGAATTGACTTCCAGCTTGCCGAAACCCGTCGAGCGTTCGGCCATTCCCATGATGGTCGCGGTGTCTTCCTCGCCCTCGCTCAGATCGACGTTCATGTCGGCGGCAGGCGCGGCGGGCCGGCCAGGAGCTGCGGTCGGTGAGGGAGCCGCCTTCGGTGCTGCGACAGCCCCTTCAAACCGGAGCAGCATCGGCCCCAACTTGATGCGGTCGTCATTGGCGAGCGGCGTCTGCCCCTCAATTTTCTTGCTGTTGACGAACGTGCCGTTGCCGCTCCCCATGTCTTCGATCGCATAGCCCTCAGCGGTCTTCACAACCTTGGCGTGCTTGCGCGACACCATGTTCGAGTTGATCTGAAACGTGCATTCCGGATGACGCCCGATGACCGTCTCATCGACCGTCAATTCGAATGGAATCGTCTGACCTTCTTGGAGCAGAATAAGTTTGGGCATGATCGTGACCTGAAAGCCGCAATAAACAAAACACGTACGAAGCACGTACGAAGGAAGACAGTGTGCGGGATTCTAAGAAGAGCCACCGCTTCGCGAAAGCAAACCGTGGCCGCTTTCGCACAGACATTCGCGACTTCCAGCCAGCGTCACCTGCCGGACGCGCGCGTCAATTCCGCCAGCCGCACTTTCAGATCGTCCGTCAGCATTCCCGGTGGGTACTTCCACTGCCAGTTCGTCGTCGTGTCGCCCGATGTTCCCGGCGTGTTCATGCGAGCGGACGAGTCGAGCGAGAAGACATCCTGCAACGGAGCGATCGCGATGTTGGAACCGGACCGCCACGCGAACTCAATGAACTCCCACGCGAAACAGGATTCGTCACACGGCACATAGCGTCGCAGGCGGTCGAGCTTCTCGTGGTGAGGCAGCACGTCCGCGCGGAACCAACCGAGCGACGTGTCGTTGTCGTGCGTCCCCGTGTAGACGACCGAGTTCGGCTCGAAGTCCTCGGGCCGCGTGTTGTCCCACGCTTCGCCCGGCAGCATGAACTGCAAGACCTTCATGCCGGGCAGTTCATGGCGACGACGGAGCGCGTGAACCTCTTCCGTAATCATGCCAAGGTCTTCGGCGATGATCGGCAAGCCGCGATCCAAGCTGTCGTTCAAGTCATTGGTCCGCAGCGGCTGGCGCGAGTCCCCCGAGACCCGCATTCCATCGCGATAACGCTCCAGCCCCGTTCGTAGCGAGTTCAACAAAGAATCTTTCGGTCCCGGAACCCATTCGCCGTTCATCGCGGTTGGTTCTCCCGCCTTCACCGACCAATAGGCTTCAAACCCACGGAAGTGATCCAGCCGAATGAAATCGACGAGTTGCAATGACGCCCGCAAGCGGTGAATCCACCAGCGATAGTCCTCCCGTTCCATCGCCGCCCAGTCGTAGAGCGGGTTGTTCCAGAGTTGCCCGGTCGCGGCGAAGTAGTCGGGCGGAACACCGGCCACGCGCGTCGAGCGACCTCGCTCATCCAACTGGAACAGCGTGCGGTTGGCCCAGACATCGGCGCTGTCGTGCGAGACATAGATCGGAATGTCGCCGATGATTTGAATGCCCAGTTGACGGGCGCGGTCTCGCAGGCGCTGCCACTGTCGAAAGAAGAAGAATTGCAACGTCAGGTGGACGGCAACTCGGTCGCCACGCTCCGACGGGATCACTGAAGGAACCTGCGTCGCCGCGATGGTCCACGTTGGCCAAGACGCGCCGCCGTTGGCCTCACTCGCCGCCATGAACTGCGCATGACCTTCCAACCAGTCTCGATGTTGATCGACGAATTGAAGCAACTCGCCGTGCAGCGGGTGCGAAGCCGGAAGTTCGCGCAGCCGACGCACGGCGCTTTCCAGCAACTTCAGTTTCCGGGGACTCACGAGTGCGAAGTTCACACGCGGCGCGAATTCACTCTCCGGCACAGCGGCTTCGTTGAGTTCGGCCTCTGTCAACAAGCCGTCGCGTGCGAGCAACTCGGGACTGATGAGCAACGGGTTGCCCGCGAAGGTGGACGCGGACTGATACGGCGATCCGCCCGCATCGGCAGGACAGAGCGGCAACACTTGCCAACAGCGTTGGCCCGCCGCCGCCAGCCAGTCGAGAAACGCATCAGCACTCGGCCCAAGATCGCCGACGCCGAAGCGAGTGGGAAACGAAGTCGGGTGAACAAGAATGCCGCTGGCACGTTCCGTCAGCATGAAGGTTCTTCCATAAACAAGAGGTTGAGCGGGGCGGGATGTTACCGGCACTTCCTCCGCGTGGGCAGAGCTACGCGGTGAAACGCACGGCCATTCCTTTGTCAATTTAGGGTGCCACGGTCACGGAGCTTCGACGTGGCCGTGAGGATGAGAAACAGCCTTCACTTCCATACACGGCCACCTCGAAGCTCCGTGACCGTGGCACCCCATCTCCAGATACAACAGGGCGATGACCCTGGATGAAACGCACACGCATCACAACCTGCCGCTGCGGAAGATGCCGAAGATCAGCCAGACGGCCAAGAAACTAGAGAGGACATAAATCGGCAGGCTGACCCACATCGTGCTGACTCCTCCCGCGACGATGAGGGCCGACGCGACGATCAGCGCAGCGACGACCATTCCGACGACAAGTCGATTGCTCGACCGTTCCAACTCCAAAATGAAGTGGTCGAGGTTCCGGTGTTCGAGCTGAATCCGCAGGTCATCCTCGCTGAGCTTGCGCAGCGTCCTGTTCACATGGCGCGGGATGTCGTGCGCGTACTCGAGCATCTGCCGGGACTCGTTCCACAATCGCTCGGCCATGCGCGAAGGGTGATAGCGGGCGCGGACCAATCGCTCGACGAACGGTTGTAGATGCGAAGCCAGATTGAAGGCGGGATCGAGGGTGCGACCGATCCCCTCCAACGTGACCAGCGCTCGAATGAGCAGCATCAAGCTGCCCGGACAGCGGATGCCGTGGTTGGCGAGAATGCTCACGAAATCTGAAAGCATCCGTCCAATATTCAGTCGCTCCAGTTCAATGCCGTAGTAGTTGACCACGAAGTCGCGCATATCGACTTGCAGGAGCGGCCGGTCAATCTCGCGGTGCGGTTCTCCCAGTTGCAGGACCAGCTTCACCGCCGTGTCTACATCCTGCTGGCTAATCGCGACGAAGAGATCGACCAGTTGCTCGCGCGTGCGGTCGTCGAGCATCCCGACCATGCCGTAGTCGAGCAAACAGATCGTGCCATCGTGGCGGAGACGGATGTTGCCGGGATGCGGATCGCCATGAAAGACCCCGAACTCGAACGCTTGCTTCATGAAGATGCGTGCCCCGTTGGCCGCGATCTCAGGGAGCGAGAAGCCGACGGATTCCTGCTGCACCACTTCATCCACACGCAGCCCGTCGATGTACTCCATCGTCAGAACCGCCTCCGTGGTCAACTCCCAAAAGACGCGCGGAACGTACAGCGTCGCGTCCTGATGAAAGAGGCGGCGAAACTCGTCCATCGTCCGCCCTTCGCGCGCGAAGTTTAGCTCACGACGAATCGTGCGGGCGAAATGATTGACCAGCCCGACGGGATCGAAGATGCGTGCTTCGGGAACGTGTCGCTCGATTAAGACGGCGATCTCGTGCATCAGTGAGAGGTCGCGTTCGACGTTGCGAACGGCTCCCGGCCGACGAATTTTCACGGCGAGCGGTGTGCCATCGAAGTGCGTCGCGCGATGGACTTGCCCAAGCGATCCGGCCGCCAGTGGCGCTCGATCGAAGGTCGCGAACAGTTCTGCCACAGGCTGGCCCAACTCCTGTTCCACGCGCTCGACCGCCGCTGCCGAAGCAAACGGTGGCACGTCTTCCTGCAAGCGTTTCAACTCAGCCAGCATCTCGGGCGGGACCAAGTCCGGCCGCGTACTCATCACCTGACCGAACTTGATGTACGTCGGGCCGAGACTTTCGAGCGTCAGCCGCACACGCTCGACCAACTTCAAATGCCGCACCGGCTCGGCCGGCTTGCGTGAAAAGACTCGCCGCCAGCGATACCAAAAATTGCGCAGCCCGATCCGATCCACGAGATCGCCAAACCCGTGATTGAGCAACACGGTGACGATCTCACTGGTCCGGCCAAGATTTCTGAGCAAACGAAACGGATGACTGTCCAAAACTGACTCCGCAGTTCACAGCGTGTGGATGTGGAACGTGGCGCGGGCTTGCCGCTTAGCAGCCTGTTGAAAAGCCCCACCAGGCTCGCCCCGGTGGTCTCTACACAACTTCGGTGAAGCCTTGTTTTCCGCCCCGAAGGGGCAGCTCTATGTCAGCCCAGGGCAACGCCCTGGGTTTGCGATCCCCAAAGTCGGCGATAGCCCTGAAAGGGCGGCACTATTTGGGAGTTGCGAATCGGTAGTACCGCTCTTTCAGGGCTAAACGAACACTTCGACCGTTGGCCCCAGGGCGATGCCCTGGGCTGACATAGGGCTGCCCCTTTGGGGCGGAGAGCGAGAATGAATCACGAACGCGACCTTCGTCCTAGGATCACACGGGCTTTGCCATCGCAGCGGGCGAAGATCAGAACACCCGGTTGATCGCCGGGGAGCGGCAGGCGGCGACGAACGGCATCCGCTTGAATCGGGATGTGGCGGCATTTGATTTCGATCTGGCCAAAGTCCGATTTTCGCAGCCAGTTTCGGTAGTCGCGTTCATTGTTCGGAAGATCCGCGAGAACCTCAAACGGCGTGACAAAGGCCGAGTCCACGAGCGTGTCGCTCGTCAGATATTCCTCGGCACCGTCAAGCCGTTTCAACCCGTGACGATGCGCAACGAGATCGACCAAGCCCGATCGGACGACGGCGGGATCGGGATCGTAAATGAAGCGTCCGAGTGGCGCGAGCGGAACCGAAATTTCCAGCGGATGCCCCGCGATGGTCTCGCCCGAGGGCAGGGCCGTCGCGCGGAACGGGGCGGTGCCCGCGAGTGCCCCGAACCAGATCGTCGCCTCTTTGCATTCGCCATCAAGGCTGATGAGTTCGATCTCAACCGCCTCGAACTTGCCGCCGAAGTTGCTCGCGGGACCGACCTTGATCGCGCCACCTCGGCAGTGATCCATCAGTCCGTGCAGGAACGGCAATCCCGGCTCGTAGTCTTCCACACGCGACACGCGGCCACCCGCACCCGGTCGCCGATCGGGGTCGATGTGAATCAAGTCGGTCGCGCCGATCTGCTCGATCACGCTGGTCACATCGACATCGAGCGTCTTCAATCTCGCGGCCACTCCATACGCCTCGGCATTCCATTCCGCACGCAGACACGTCGTGGTGTTGAGGTCCACAGCAGTGAGATCGCACCGCTCGGCCAACGCGAGCGAGTCGCCACCGATCCCGCAGCATAAGTCCCAGACAGCTCCTTCAAATCGCATGGCCTTGTGTCGCGCAATCGCCTCCGACGTGGATTGTTCGAGTCCCTTGCGGTCGAACCACATCGCGGCGGCTCGCGAGAACTTGCTCCTCGCTTTGAGACGCAACTCATGCAGCGAGAGCGCGGCACGCACGAGGTCGTTCGCATAGAGCTTGCGAAGACGTGCTTGCAGTCCCAACCCCGAGTCAGCCTCGGTCGAGATCATTTCCAAGATCGCCGGTGACTCGCGCAGCAAGCGCATCACGCGGCGTTCGTCTGCGGGAGAAGAGAGCGTCTCGGTGGAGACGGGTTCGGTCGGGGTTCTCGACATGCGTTCCTAGCGGTTGCACCAGTTGATGTAGCTGTTGACCAGCCAACTGAGCCAGTCGATGCGATCACACAGCCACAGCAGCGGCGAGTAAAACTTGGCGATCCAGACCGGTCCTTGAACGTACACGGCCTGAAACCAGTACCAGAACAGCGGTCCAATGGTGATGAACGCAATGACAAAGTACGCGCACAAATAGATCGCCACCCGCAACGCCAACTGGCGAAAGTAGGTCTTGATCCGAATCGAGAGCGGCACAGGCTGGTCCATAGCGCGGGAGGATAACGCGGTGCGAGGCGACTCGAAATCGAGTCGGGGAAAACAACAGGGCCGGACGACTCATGCGTGCCGAAGATTTGTTCCGCCACAGCCCGGAAGGCGACGCCGTTAAGTTTTTTGTAGCAGAATTCGTGAGAATTCTGACGACTCGACGGCTCACCAGAAGTCTTACGACTCCTGCTACAGGCATGTCGCCCTCCGGGCTGAAAACAGGAACGCTCGGCACGCAGTTCATAGGACGGACCAAAACAACAGGTCCAGCCGTTTGGTGCGAGGCGGTGCCGCTCGATCTATACTCCGCCGCCCTCAACTGGCCCCGCTTCGTTCCCCGTGAGTCCGCCGCCGATGACTTCGCTTCCGCTTGAGCCGACACAAGACTTCAACTGGGACTTGGCCGCTCAATCCATCACGCTGCGCATCCGCTGGTTCGGCATCTGCATCGGTTACGTGTTGGTCAATTTGATCGGCGGCGGCATCGAAGCGAACCGCGCGATTCTGAACGCGATCCTGATGCTCGGCGCGATCTACGCGCTGCTCGACACACTGTTCAGTGCGCGAGGGAAAGTCTTCTTGTCCGAATGGCCGCTGTTCGTGTCGTTGATGGAAGCGACCTTCATCGGGCTGCTGTGTCACTTTGATCGCGGAGTCCTCAGCGCGTTTCGCTTCTACTACTTCCTATCGCTCTTGGTCTGTGCGATCCGCTACGCACCGGCGGTGACGTGGGCTACGTTCGTGTTTCACACCGTCAGCTACGGCATGTTGGCTCTCAGTCGGCGCATTGCCGGAACGGATGAAATCGCCGCGTTCATTCTGACTCCCGTATTCATGGGCTGGGTAACGTGGGCCAGTACCGAACTGGCGGGATTGCTCAAGTGGGCCGGTTTTCGATTGAGACAACTTAACGGTGCGCTGCAAGAGAACCAAAGCCTGCTCGAACACCGCATCGAAGATCGGACAAAGCAGCTTCAAGAGTCTCAGGCGATGCTGGTCCAGCAGGAGAAGCAGGCGGCGTTCGGGCTGCTCGCGGCGGGGATCGCGCATGAAGTGGGCAACCCGCTGGCGTCGATCAGCTCGCTGGTTCAACTGCTCAACCGCCGCAACATCGACGATGAAACTCGCAGCAAACTCCTGCTCGTGGACGATCAGCTTCGCCGGATTCAGCGAACGCTGCGCGAGCTGGTCGATTTCAGCAGGCCCGTCATCTACGAACGGTCTCGCTGCGACATTCACTCGGTCCTCGATGTCGCGCTGAATATCGCCAAGTACTACAAGCGGAAGAAAGGGAAACAGATCGTCACGGCCTACGCGCCCGACGTGCCGTTCCTGATGATCGTCCGCGACCAACTGGTCCAAGTCTTTCTGAACCTGATCCTCAACGCGATGGACGCGACGGAGGAGGGGGGAACGATTGAGATCAAGACCACCTGCGAAGCCGGTCTATTGCGGATCGACGTGCGCGACGACGGTCACGGAATCGCGGTTGAGTCGCGAGAACGGATCTTCCAACCGTACTTCACGACCAAAGACACTGGCACCGGATTGGGGCTGTTCGTCTGCCGCAGCATCATGGAGCAAAACGGCGGGCGCATCGAACTGACAGACACGACTTCGTGCGGAACGACGTTCACCGTCTGGCTTCCCACGACGGACGAAGCGAACCAGAGTCCGCCGCGCGTCGCAGACGCCGCATCGTGACGGTAAAACGGTGACGCCAACACCAACCCGAAGCGTGAGCGAGAAAAATCTTCTGCGGTGCCTGCCCCCAATGTGTTTACTCCACACTCTCCCCTCAATTCGAGGCCACTTCTTCTCATGCCACGCTCTGTATTGATTGTTGAAGACGAAGCCATCATTCGCACCTCTCTGCGGGAATTCTTGAGCGACGAGGGCTATCAAGTCGCCGAGGCTGGAACCGTTGCGGCCGCGCTCGCCTTGGCGAGGCAGCGCGATTTTCAAGTGGCCATCTGCGACGTGCAGCTTCCCGACGGAGACGGCTTGATGCTGCTCAGGCGGTTGCAGCAGCTCAACCCGAGCATCTCGGGACTAATCATCACGGCCTACGCGACGGTTGAGAACGCAGTCGAAGCGTTCAAGTCGGGCGCGTTCGACTATCTCGTCAAACCGGTGATCTTCGATGACTTGGCCAACAAGCTGAACCGGTTGTTTCAGTACCGCGAACTGGCTCTCGAAAATCAGGCCCTGCGTCGCGAGTTGGCTCGCCACTTTGAAGGCGATGAAATCGTGGGGTCGAGCAAAGCGATCGTCGCCGTGCAGGAAGCCCTGCGCCGTGCGGCCGTCACCAACTCGAATGTGTTGTTGGCGGGAGAGTCGGGCACGGGGAAGGAACTCTTCGCACGCACACTGCACAAGTGGGGGCCGAAACAAAACGAGCAATTTGTCGCCGTGAACTGTGCCACTCAACCGACCGAGTTGCTCGAAGGCCAACTCTTCGGAGCCAAAGCGGGAACCGTGCCGGGAACGAAAGGGGAGTTGACCGCAATCCTGAGTCAGGCCACCACCGGCACGGTCTATCTGGATGAAGTCGCGCTGTTGCCGCTCTCCACACAGGACAAGCTGTTGCGCGCGATCGAGTTCCAAGAGTTCACTCCACTCGGTTCGTCCGAGCCTCGTCGAACTCACGCTCGCATCGTGGCGGCGACGACGCGCGATCTGGTGCAGGAAGTCGGCGAAGGCCGCTTTCAGGAAGACCTCTTCTATCGACTCGATGGCGTGAAAATTCGCATCCCCGCGTTACGTGACCGCTTGGATGACGTGCCCGAGTTGGTCGAATTCTTCGTTAGCAAACACAGCCGCGCGATGGGACAAAAGGCGACGGGAGCCACCAGTGAAACGATCCGGATGCTGATGTCGAACCCGTGGAAGGGCAACGTCCGACAACTCGACAACGCCCTCGAACGCGCGGTCATGATGTGCGACGGAACGCAGATTCGCCCCGATGATCTTCCGCCCGACCTGCGCGGTGACGAACAGCCGCTCCCCGACACCGATGACCTCCGCTCCGCACTCCGTCATTATGAACGACTCCACATTTTGCGAGTCTTGCGGCAGTGGCCCGAGAAACGAGAGGCAGCCAAACGACTGAAGCTCGGCCTGTCGAGCCTCTATCGCAAGATCGAAGAACTGGGCATCGACCTTTAGAATCTCGCTCGTAGAAAGACGTAGGGTAAGCGTCTCGCTTGCCCGTGTTTGCAATTGAAAAAGGGGGTTCTCCGCCTTTCGTGTTGAAAATGGTGTTCCGTGAGCGGCACGGCGCTAGCCGCCGGTCTTTTTCGCCGATACCGGCGGCCAGCGCCGTGTCGCTCAGTCGGACATTCAACACAAATGGCGGAGGGCCAAAAACGGGCAAGCGAGACGCTTACCCTACGCCTCTAAACGACGCACATCATTCCACTCCGAGGAACCTCATGACCGCATCCACTCCACTCCGCATCCTTGTGATTGGTGCTCACCCCGATGACTGCGAGATCAAAGCCGGAGGCATCACCGCGCTGTATCGCGCGGCGGGGCACAACGTGAAGTTCGTCAGCGTGACCAACGGCGAGGCGGGGCATCAATCCCGGCAGCCCGCCGAGTTGGCGGCGCTGAGACTCGCCGAGACGCAGGCCGTCGCGAAGCTGATGGGAATCGAATACGAAGTTCTGAACAACCGCGACGGGCGGTTGCAGCCAACGGTCGAAGCCCGCTTCGAGTTGATTGGCCTCATCCGCCGTTACCGCCCCGATCTGATTCTGACTCACCGCCCCAACGACTATCACCCGGATCACCGAGCCACCTCGACTCTCGTCTGCGACGCCGCCTACATGGTGATCGTGCCACACATCGTCCCCGAGGTCCCCGCGTTGCGAGTCAACCCGGTCATCGCTTATCTCTCCGATCACTTTCAGCGTCCGGCCCCGTTCGCGCCGACAGTCGTGATCGACGTGGAGCCGGTACTCGACAGCATCCTCGACCAGATGTCCTGTCACAGTTGCCAGTTCTTCGAGTGGTTGCCGTACACGCTTTGCCAGGAGAACGGGTTCCCGACCGATCCCGTCGCGCGGCGAGACTACCT
The DNA here is from genome assembly GCA_043746775.1 of Schlesneria sp. Lineage (GTDB taxonomy): Bacteria > Planctomycetota > Planctomycetia > Planctomycetales > Planctomycetaceae > Schlesneria. The sequence goes on along the minus strand of JAYTQJ010000639.1, from coordinate 228 downwards.
CAAACAATTCTATGCTGGCTTCAATGGACCACTTGCCGACCGCTACCGCGACCTCGTGATTCAAACCTACGGTGAGGAACGGGGTCAAAAAATCCGCTACATCGAAGCCTTCGAGCCATGCGAGTACGGCTCCCCGCTGACGGCCGCTAACAAGAAGTCGCTCTTCCCGATGTTGCCTTGAACCTAACTCGTCGATTGCAGACGATCCGCACCGACGAACGCACACCA
>JAYTQJ010000638.1:0-3132 GCA_043746775.1 Schlesneria sp. | reverse complement strand
TTTTTCGCGGCGAAAAATGAACTTTGAACCACCTGACCCCGGCTTCCCTGAACCACTCGTCATCAAGACGGGACGAATCCTGAACTCCAGCGAAAAATGAGACCTGAACTATGCGACTCGGCATCTACGGCGGCACGTTTGACCCGATTCATTACGGCCACCTCGCGTTGGCGGAGCAGTGCCGTGAACAGTGCGGCTTGGATGAGGTCTGGTTCGTCCCGGCCGCTCAACCACCGCACAAGTTGGGGGCCACGATCTCGTCCCCCAAGGCGCGGTGCGAGATGATCGAGTTCGCGATCGCGGGGCATCCCCAATTCAAACTGAGCCGCCTCGAACTGGAGCGTCCCGGCCTGTCGTTCACGGCTACAACACTGGAGCAGCTTCACGCGGAAGAGGCCTCGCGCGAGTTGTTCCTGTTGATCGGAGCCGACTCGCTGCACGACCTGCCTCATTGGCGCGAGCCTCAACGCATCCTCGAACTGGCGACCGTCGTGGCGGTGAATCGAGGAGACGCCCCGTTACCGGATCGGTCTTTCCTCGAACGGCAACTCGGTCCCACCGCCGCTCGACTGAGGTTCGTGCAGATGCCGGGACTCGATCTCGCCGCGAGCGATCTGCGCCGCCGAGTCTCCGTCGGTCAGAGCATCCGCTACCTCGTGCCGCGCGCCGTCGAGTCGTACATCACACAGCAACGGCTGTATCGGTAGCAGCGGGCGTTGGTGGCTCAGTCTGCGTCACCAGTGCGATTCTTGGGCGTCAGCCCTGACTTGCCTTCCTGAGCGGGGCGGCGTCAGCCCCCTGGTTCTTTGAAAACGGGCTGACGCCCAAAAACCGGGGGGCTGACGCCGCCCCGCTCAGAAAGCCATTAGCACAAGCTGGAGTCCGATCACGTCACGCTCAGATCGTGATCGACCATCATTCGCACCAAGTCGGCGAACGAGACGGTCGGCGACCAGCCGAAGTCGCGTTTGGCCTTACTCGCGTCGCCGATGAGCTGGTGGATTTCAGCGGGGCGATAGAAGTCGGGATCGACCTTCACGTGGTCCTGCCAGTTCAAGCCCGCGTGCGAGAACGCCAGCTCGCAGAACTCTTGCACCGAATGCGTCTCACCCGTAGCGACGACGTAATCGCTCGGTTGCGGTTGTTGGAGCATCTGCCACATCGCGCGGACGTAGTCGGACGCGAAGCCCCAGTCGCGCCGAGCCTCCAAGTTGCCGAGCGGCAACTCGCGAATCAACCCGCGTTTGATCCGGGCCACGTGCGACGTGATCTTCCGCGTGACGAACTCGAAGCCGCGTCGAGGCGACTCGTGGTTGAACAGAATCCCCGAGCAAACGAACAGTCCGTAGGCTTCGCGATAGTTGCGAGCCAAGTCGTAGCCGGTCACCTTCGAGATGCCATACGGGCTGCGTGGCGCGAACTTGGTCTCTTCGCGCTGAGGCACCTCGTGCGCGTTGCCGAACATCTCGCTCGACCCCGCGAAGTAGACCTTGCATTGCGGAGCCGCCTGCTTGACCGACTCGAACACGTAGTGAGTCCCGTCGATGTTCGTGCGGAAGGTCGAGAAGGCGTCGTCGAACGAGTACGACACGAAGCTCTGAGCGGCCAAGTGGTACAACTCATCCGGCTGAATGCGGTTCACGGCGCTGTACAGCGACGGGAAGCTTTCGAGACTCGCCGCATGGAGGTGGATGCGGTCTCGAATGCCGATCAGCCGCGACAACCGATGGCTCGCGTCTTCCAAGGCGACTCGCCGAACCAGCCCATGCACTTCGTAGCCCTGCTCCAACAGCAGCTCCGCCAAGTACGACCCGTCCTGCCCCGTGATGCCAGTAATGAGTGCTCGTTTCATGGCGGCGAGTTTAAGCAGGCCGCGCGAACGGGTCGAGCGTGTGCAGGCCATGTCCAGAGCCATCTCGTTTTTGAATCTGGTGACGAGGTGCCACGGTCACGGAGCTTCGACGTGGCCGTGAGAATGAGGAACAGCTTTCACTTTCACGCACGACCACGTCGAAGCTCCGTGACCGTGGCACCCGAAAACAAAAAAAGCGATGGCCCTAGATGCGTGTCGGGCGGCCTTGTCTGACGATGATTTCGGAGCCGTCGGCGACGAAGGCAGAGCTGGGGCGGTTTGACAGAATGTTGACAAACTCGGGGCCGTAGAGCGTGGCCACGTCGCCGTCGAAGTGGCTCGCGGTGGCGGGCCAGACGCGCCACGAAGGGTGTTCCACGCGGTATTCGAGCGTTGAGCCATCGCGCTGTGCGGCGTAGCCCCAGTAGTGTTCGGTGATGAACTCCGCTTCGGACCCTGCGACGAGGGGACTTGGTTCGCCCTCAACCTGTGCCGCGAGTTCGTTCCAGCGCCCCGCCCACTTCCATGAATAACTCATCGACCCGCGAGCGGCATTGGAGTCCGAGGGCAGCTCGATCTCGCTCCGCATTGGCAGTGCGATGTACTGCTCGTTGTAAGCCCATCGCGCGACGAGGGCGATGGCCGTGCGCGGCACGATCTCTTTGACGAACACCACGCCGCGCCGCCACTCGTCACTCGAACGGTGTCGCACATAGAACCGCAGGTTGACCTCGTCGAAGTTCGTGTGAAACGGGATGCGCCACCCGAGAACGCGCGTGTCGAGAAACCGGAATCCAACGAGACTCACAAACGTGCGACCGTTCCAGACATCGAGTTCCGTCCCGCGCGGCACGCGGCACGCCAGCAGGCCCGGATCGACTTCGTAGTTCAGCATCACCAGATGCCGCCACTGCGCGGTGAGAAACGCGCCGGTCGCAACGGGCGAAGGGTTCGTCGGCATGGACAAGTCTTTCCGGAAGTGGTGTCCGCAAACAGGACGGGGATAAACTGGACGGGGATTTGTAGTCGGCCCGGCTCTGTCTTTCTTCGTCGATGGCAGGTTACAAATCGGCTGGCGTCACCCAATTCGCTGACACCTCTCGCTGCTCATCAGGAGAGATTGGCGAGCCGCCTGCCGTCAGGCTGCGGGTTCTTGATTGCGTGGCAGGAACCCCGTGGCCTAACAGCCTGTTGAAGAACGTAACTTGGACGCCCTCGTCCGAGTGATTTCGAGTTGAAAACGGACGGACGAGGGCGTCCATCCTACGTTTTTCAACAGG
>JAYTQJ010000637.1:0-6905 GCA_043746775.1 Schlesneria sp. | reverse complement strand
TGCTCGCCAGCCGGAACGACGGATCGAGCGTGCTCCAGAATTCCGGCCCCGTCGAGCCGCTGTAACCCCACTTCGCGACGTGCTCGTGCGGTGTCTTCGAGAAGTAGTGATGTGCGACAGGCCGATCCTGAGCTGTCAGCGATTGAGCGAAGAGGGTCACGGCCACAATCAATCCGACAGTTCGTGTCATGGTGCTGCTCCAATTAAGTCTCCAAAGTCTCACGACTTCGGCTACGGAAGTGATACTCCGCACAAGCTCGAATGAGATCGTTTTGGCGAGCCGGGCGGCGTCAGCCCCCGGACAAACGGCACGCGGAAGAGTCCGGGGGCTGACGCCCACCGGCTCGCCAAATCTTTCATCGCTCCGCGCGAAAAGTTATTGCTCAACCGAGCCGCCGGCTTCGGGCACGCCGCCGAGTCCTTGTGAGTCACTAATCTTCGCGAGGGCATTGTCGTGTGTGCCGACAAAGCTACGACCCGCATCGGACTGCACCCAATGCAGCTCGGTCATTAGCAACAGACGACGCTCTTCGGGAAGTCTGCGGATGAGTTGTTCGAGCATCGCGTTGAGACGTCGGGCAATCTGGATGCTCTCGCGGCCGAACTGGCGGATTTCCGTGGTGGCGATCGTGACGAAGTCCGGCCAGTCCGGCGTGCGATACATCAGTCGCAGGCGGCCGGATTTGTCGAAGTCGTGGCCAGTGTCCAGACGGCGAGAGCCGATCAGTCGCAGCAGATGATGAATCTGGTCGAGTGCCAGCACGGCGGTCGTCGGATCGTTGATCGCGGGCGACAGTGCCTTCGAGGCAATGTCCACAATGATGCGGAGCGCGAACAGCGGGTCTTGCTCCATCGTCCGCTGCGGGCCGAGCGCGATGGATTGCAGCAACGTGGCGGCCGAGATCGGTGTCCTCGCCCCGTAGACATGAAACAGCGGAGCCTCGACCGAAACGAAGTCGCCCACTTGTGGGATGAGTTCGATCACGCAGTCGTGCTGGCGAGCCAGCTCAACCAGCCCCACATCATCAAACGCCAGCAGCACTCCCACGCTGTCCAAATTGGTCACGACTTCGGGAGCTGGCAGATTCTCGATCACCGACGGTTCGGCTCGGCGGAGTTCCGGTTCGTTGAGCAGCGTCGGATAGAACGACTCAATCAGCAGACGTGCTTCCCGACCGATGGACGTGAGCACGTTCACGGGCCGCACCAACTTTCCCACGCGATCGACCAGATAGAGAAACACCGCAATGCAGAGCAAGCTGCCGTAGGCGCACACGGCCATCGACAATTGCGGAACGGTGTCCCGCACGTTTGCCAGCACGCTCAGAGACAACGTGAAGAAGAAGACCAGGACGGTCGCCGCGATCCGCACGCTGCGGTCGTTGAAGGTGCGAGCGATGACTCGCGGCGTAAGCTGCGCGCTGGCCAGTTGCACGACCAGCAACAACGACGAAAACAAAAACGTGATGAATGTCAGGATCGAAGCCAGCAACACGCCCAGCAAGGTCCGCGCACCCTCTGGACTGAAGTTGAGCCAGGACAGTTGGAGCTGACGATCAAGTTCTCGCAGCAGCGGCCCGACCACCAACACGGACAGCATCGCCAACACCGGGCCAAACCACAGCGTGTTCTTGAGAAAGGCTCGCAAGTGGTGACGTTGTTTCCAATTCATGAGGCACTCTCTTCGTGGCCGTGGCCGACGCTGCCAGCTTCGGCAGGTGATGTCGTTGAGGATCGCAGCGTCAGGGCCAGTGCCGGGAACAAAAGCATCGAGACCATCCCCGCTCCCACCAGCGCGGCGGCCGTTTCCGGCTTCATGCGATTCGTCTCGATCCCGATCTCGGCCACGGCGACGACCAGTGGCAGCGCGGTGGACGACATCAAGGCCAGCGGCAGCCAATCACCGCGCGGAAGATCGTGACGACACAGCCACACCGGGACGCCGCGAGCCAGCAGAAAGCAGCCCAGAAAGAGCGGCACTCGCAACAGTGCCGCGGGGGTCGCGGTCAGAGCGTGCAGATCAAACCTCATGCCTGTCGCAATGAAGAAAATCGGAATGAAGAACCCGAAACCAATCGCTTCCAACTTGTGACGCACCACCTCGCCGGAGTGGTCGCGGCACGCGAGGCTGACGACGACGCCCGCCGCGATCGCTCCCAAAACTGAATCCAATCCGAACTGCTTGGTGAGCACGACCAGCGCGGCCAACACCAGCAATGAGACTCGAATGGGAAGTTGAGCGCTGGTATGCAGCTTCCGCTTGAGCAGTCGAATCACAGGCAGCGGCCGAGCCGTCGCCGCGAGATACGCGCAGCTCAATGTGATCGCGGCAAACACGGCGATGAACAGCAGCGACATCGACCCACCCTCGGTACTCAATGCGACCGAGATCAACACGATCGGACCAAACTCACCGATCGCTCCCGCTGCGGACACGAATGCCCCGAACTTGGAATTGAGCGTCCCGGCATCGCGCAAGATGGGAATCAGCGCGCCCAGCGCGGTGGTTGTACACGCCGTCGCCACGACCACGCCTGAGACGATGACTCCGGCCGCCTGCAATCCCCAGCCAGCCGCCATCGCGATGCCGATGGAGACCAACCAACCGAGACCGGCCCACACGATTGGTCGCCCGCGAATCGCCACGAAGTCGATTTCCAAGCCCGCCAGAAAAAACAGAAACATCATGCCGAACCGCGAGAGCATCTCCAACTGCTGGTTCGATTCCGCCCACTGCAATCCTTGAGGCCCCACGAGAATGCCCAGCACAATCTCCAAGACGATCGCCGGAATCGCGACGCGCGGAATCAACTCCACCATCACCGGAGCCAAGACGGCCAACGTCAACACAATCAGCAGCGTTTGGTTTTCAGGCGTCATGAACGATCTTCAGATTTCCGGTTCTTGCAATCGGCTCCGTCAATTCGCATTTGCAGTCTCCATGTGGCGACCCGCCGAGGCGGGCCAGCGTCCGCCACAGTGTTGCTACCTACTTGAGGTCGATCGTGACCTTCTGGATCTTGCCGGTGAATTTGTTGTCACCCTCCTTGTAGTCGTCGGTCACGTTTGTCTCGCCATCCGTGCCGACATCCACGCCTTCGTCGGCCGAGAAGGCGGCAAGCTGAGTGCGATCAATCCGCCCTTCGACGACTTTTTCCCCGTTGACCAGGATCGTACCGATGCCGCCTTTGCCAGGGCCGCCACCGTCATAGGCGAATTCGTAGCGGATGGTCGCTTTGCCAGCGGGCAGTGCCTTGGCGGCGGCGACCTTGTAGGCATTGAGACCGAGGAAGTTGTAGGTGTACGTCGGCTTGCCGTCTTTCAGATACAAGGCCCAGCCACCGAAGCGGCCCGCCTGCGCCAGGATGACACCGTTGGCTCCGCCCTCGGGAATCTGCACTTCGGCGGTGATGGTGTGCGACCGGTTCTTGGTGTTGATGAAGACGTTCTCCGACATCCCGGTCATCCCTTCAAAAACCGTCAGCGACGTGCGACCGGCCATCAAATCAGGACGCCCGGCGAGAGCGGCGTTCACACGTTCGATGCCCCGATCGTCAATCGGCAGGACATGGTTGCTGACCGCTTCTTTCAAGAACAGCTCTTGCAGTTCCTTGAGCTTTTCAGGGTTCTTCGCGGCCAGATCGTTGGCCGAACTGAAGTCTTCGTCGACGTGATACAGCTCCCACTTGTCTTCGAGCAGCGGATGGCGCGGCTTCATCTCCCAAGCCGCACGGTGAACGGTGTGAGCCAGCCAGCCGTCGTGGTAGATGCCTCGGTTGCCGAAGATCTCGAAGTACTGCGTCCGATGCCGATCCTTCGCCTTCGCGTCCGCGAACGTGTAGACCATGCTCACGCCTTGGATCGGCGTTTGCGGCGTGCCGTTCACCGACTTGGGTTCAGGCAGGCCGGCGGCTTCGAGGATTGTCGGCGCGATGTCGATGACGTGATGCCACTGCGATCGCACTTCGTTCTTGGCTTTGATGCCCTTGGGCCAGTGAGCGACCATGCCATTGCGAGTGCCGCCGAGACTGCCAGCAATCTGCTTCGTCCAGGCGAACGGCGTATCCCCCGCCACGGCCCAGCCCGCCGCGTAGTGACCGTAGGAATTCGGGCCGCCCAGATCGTCGATGTGCTTGAGGATTTCCGGAACGGATTCGGGCACACCATTGAAGTACGTCATCTCGTTGAGCAGGCCGTTCATGGTCCCTTCGGCGCTCGCGCCGTTGTCACCCACGATGTAGAAGACCAGCGTGTTGTCCAACTGGCCCAAGTCTTCAATCGACTGCACGAGCCGGCCGACTTCGTAATCGGCGTACTCACCGAACCCGGCAAAGACTTCCATCTGGCGAGCAAACAGCCGCTTCTCATCAGCACTCAGCGTGTCCCAATCGTTGATCGCTTCGGGCTTGGTGGCGAGCTTCGTCTCCTGCGGCACAACGCCCAGTTTCTTCTGCCGAGCCAGCGTTTCTTCGCGGAGCTTGTCCCAACCCTGATCGAACTTGCCTTTGTATTTGGCGATCCATTCTTTGGGCACATGGTGCGGCGCGTGCGTGGCCCCCGGAGCGAAGTAAGTGAAGAACGGCTTGTCCGGCGTGAGCGATTTCTGCGAGCTGGTCCACTTGATCGCCTGATTGGCGAGGTCCGTCATCAAGTGATATTTCGGATCATGAGGCGGCTCGATCCGAGTCATGTCTTCGTACAGACCCGGTGCCCATTGATTCGCCTCGCCCCCGATGAAGCCATAGAACTTGTCGAAGCCGGAACGAGTCGGCCAGCGATCGGTCGGGCCGGACGGACTGACCTCCCACGCGGCGGTCTCATGCGACTTGCCGAACGCCGCTGTGCTGTATCCGTTGAGCCGCAGCATCTCGGCGAGCGGTGCCACACTGTTGGGCCGCTGCCCGGTTTGACCGGGAAACGCGGTCGCAGTCTCGGTGATCGAGCCCATGTTATTCACATGATGATTGCGACCGCTGAGCAACGCCGCTCGCGTCGGCGAGCAGAGCGCGGTGGTGTGAAACTTGTTGTACTTCAACCCGCCCTTCGCCAATCGCTCCAGCGTCGGCATGTGGATCGGCCCACCGAACGCGCTCGACTGTCCGAACCCCATGTCATCGATCAACACAATCAGCACGTTAGGCGCGCCAGCCGGAGCCTTCACCTCAAACCTCGGCGGAGCTTTGGCATTGCGGGCGTCGAGTTCGGTGATCGGCGCAAATTTCGGTTCCGGGATCGGCAGGACAGTGCGATCGAGTTTCTCCGATGGCCGTGTCTGCCCCAACGCCGGTGATTCCAACTTGTCAGTCGCCAAGAACCAGCCCGCAAAAATACCGATGGCCAAGGCGAGACACGGGCCAAAAGTCAGAACTCGTTTCTTCATCATGGTTGTTCCTTAAATCGAAAGAGCTGAGTGAGCGGCAAGGCGTTAGCCGCCGGTGATACAGCATGACCGGCGGCTAGCGCCTTGCCGCTCACAACCCACGTTTCAAATCTTGACGCAGCACTAGGCATGTTTCTAATTCATCCCCTACTTTTGCTCGTTCTCGATGCGCACCAGAGTCCATTGCTGGGTCTTCTCACTGCCGTAGTGGATGAGCATGGTTGTCTCAGGTTTGGTCAGGTTCGCGATGCCCGCCTCATAGACGACTTTCTGATTGTCTCCAACTCTCCAGGCGGCCCGCTGGGTCTTTTGGTCCACAGAACCAGTGATCTTCTCGGTCGAGTCCGTCGTCGCGTTGTAATACTCGCCCTGGATGACCCCTTGTTGATTCACTTTCAACTGCACGACTTGGTCGGCAACCGTGGCATCTCCTTGAACCATGCCGAACACACCGAGCGTCATGAACTCATCGTCCTTCGGTGGACTGGCTGGCGGAGGGGCATCTGCGATCGCCGTTGCCTGGGTCGCATACTCGGCGGAGGTCGCGGTCGCGTCGCCATTCACATAGACCGTGTCCCCTTGGTAAACCGTGGTCGTGCCATAGTCGTAGTAGGTTGGTTCGGACCCGTAGCCACCATAACTCGACATCGCGGCCCAGGTGAAAGGTCGCCAAGTCGGGCCGAGCCAGCGTGCCGTCATTCCGGGATACTGGCTTGCGAAACCGTTTCGGACCGCCACCCCCTGAGTTCCCAACGCGGCGGCCGAACGAAAAGTTGTCCCTTTCGCCAACGCGCCAGCACCACCAGGTCGCACAGCGACGCCACCAACTCCAGCACCCGGCCGACCCACGCCACCAACTCCACCGACTCCGGCACCCGGCTTACCCGCGCCACCGATTCCAGCTCCAGGCTTACCCGCGCCTCCAACTCCTCCGACGCCACCAGCCCCAGCACCCGGCTTACCCGCGCCTCCGATTCCCCCGGCTCCGGCACCCGGCTTACCTGCACCTCCAACTCCTCCGATGCCACCAGCCCCAGCACCCGGCTTACCCGCGCCTCCGACTCCCCCGGCTCCGGCGCCCGGCTTACCCGCGCCTCCAGCTCCTCCAACGCCACCGGCTCCAGGCTTACCCGCACCTCCTGCACCAGCTCCAGGCCGACTTCCACCACTGGCACCTCCGGCTCCGCCGACGCCACCCGCTCCACCGCCCGGATGACCTCCACCTCCGCCGAAGCCACCGGCTCCGCCACCGCCACCTCCAAAACCTCCGCCGCCTCGTCCACCACCACCACCACCACCGCCGCCACCACCTCGTGCGAAGGTCTCGGAGGACACAAACCACAGGCAGGCTGCGGCGACAATCGTCAAAAGTGCTAATCGTTTCATGATCAATATGCTCCAGTCGGGTTGAAAGTCAGTGAAGTGTTCGATCGATTCAACAGTGCAGAGACCTCACGCGGACTTCGACGAGAGTTTCTTGGTGAGCCGGGCGGCGTCAGCCCCCGGACTCCTGTTACGAACAGTC
>JAYTQJ010000636.1:0-16623 GCA_043746775.1 Schlesneria sp. | reverse complement strand
TAGCTCGGATGGCAAAGCCGGGGCTCGGATGAGGAAAACAAGATACATTGGTCTGAGGCGGAGCCTCACTAGATATCCGGGTTCAGGATGTGCCGCGCCCACAGGTAGGCGGTCACATTGAGGACGATCGAAGCACACAGAAAGAGTTGGCCGAGAACGGTCGTGAACAGCTTCTCGGTATTCACCGGGTCCACGACGAAGTAGTACAGCGCGAGGATCACGATCGGGACAAGGGCCAGGTAGAGTGCCGACGTGCGGGCCTGAGCCGTGTCGGCCATGACCTTTCGCTCCAGCCGCTGCATCTCACGGACAGAGATCGCGATCCGCTCGACCGTTTCGTTCAGCTTCCCGCCGCTGTCGCGACTGGCCTGCATCGCGGCGGCAAACAGCGCGAAGTTCTCACTGCGCAGCCGGGCGCGGGCCTCGTCGAGACACTTCTCCAGCGTCTTGCCCATCTGGTACTCGGCCACAATCTGACCGAACTCCTGACTGATCGGTTTGGGGCTTTGCTTGGCCAGAATTTCCAGGGCCTGAGCCAGTGACAATCCCGCCTTGATGGCACTCGACAGCGAGACCATCGAGTCGGCCAACTGGTCTTCGATCATCGCCCGTCGCTGCTCGTTCCATCGCTTCAGCATGTACCACGGCAGCACGAGCAACAGCAGCGACATCAGTAGCCCGAGTACCGGAATGTCGAACACCAGTGCCATCGTCAAAAAGTGAGCGATCACAAATGCCCACCACGCGATGATCGAAGCCCGCAGATGTCGCGGATAGACCCGCAACTTCTTGAGCTTCTCGCGATGATCGGCCTCAATCCAATCGAGTACCCGCCGCACAAACGGCTCGACCGCCCACGCAAACAGCGCGACCGCACTGCCGAACAAGATCGAACTGAGGATGACTTCAAAGGGCATGATAGGAGCCGAAGGTGTTCAACACGGGATACGTCAATAAGCAGCACGTCACGGGAATCGCTTCAATTCTGCCAGCAAGCGTCGGATGGCGACGAAGCGGGCCGATTCATTTTCAAGGCGACGATGGTTGCTCGACCGGTCGGTGTCAGACCGGTGACTCGCCATTGAGCCGTCCATTCAAAGTGATCTGACCAGAGATCTCGCCTCGGGTGGAAGATGGGAACGAACTGACTCGTCACTGAATCTCGAACGCTGATCCGAGCGGCCTTGCAGAGAGAACAGGTCACACACGCGAGTGCTAAGTTGTTCAACCGAGTTGGTCCACCCAAAGCGGTGGGATAAACGTGGTCGATGTGAAACGTGGCTTCCTGCTCAGATTGCGGCAAGCGGCAATACTCACATACCTCCTTGGCTCGTTCGCGAACTTTCCGCGACAGCGCAGCAGGAACACGCTCACCACTCATGATGCCGTGCGACGCTTGGCCGCTTCCGCTCTCAACCGCATCAGTGACAGCATGTCCGCCAATTGGGTGAGAGCTTGCGCCTCACGCCGTTCGCGCGGCAACAGCTTGCCGCTGTCATCTTGTCGATCCAGCAGCTCTTGCAAGCGGTCATGCAGGGCAGGCGGCAGACGAAACTGTCGCCAGTCTTTTGGCAGGTCCAACTCGACGAGTACGGAACTCATGATGCTCCTCGCAGAAAAATAGTCGCTACGAAAGTAGTACTCATTTCACGTCGCCTCCGTACAGGAACTCCAGCTTGAGCAGGTTCTTGGCGATGAGGGAGTCGATGAAGGTCGGGAGATAGCCGGTCGGGTGGAGGACTTCGCCGTCGCGGAAGCTGTAGATGTCGCGCGTGACCAATTGGCCGCGGTCGGCGTCGTAGCCCGCGATCTCGCTGATTTGCGAGACCTTTCGTTTTCCTCCCGGCAGTCGCGTGATCTGGACCACGATGTCGATCGCACTGGCGATCTGGCGGTGGATCGAGACGATCGGCAGATCGAGGGCCATCAAGACCAAGACTTCCAGGCGCTTGATGACATCCTCGGTGCTGTTGGCGTGGACGGTGGTCATCGAGCCGTCGTGGCCGGTGTTCATTGCTTGGAGCATGTCGAGCGCTTCGCCGCTGCGGCACTCGCCGACGATGATGCGGTCGGGCCGCATGCGCAGCGCGTTTTTGACGAGGTCGCGGATCGTGTACGCGCCGATCCCTTCGACGTTGGCGGGCTTGCTCTCCAGCGTGACGACGTGGTCCTGATGGAGCTGCAATTCTGTCGTGTCTTCAATCGTGACGATTCGTTCCTTCACCGGGATGAAGCTGGAAAGAATGTTCAGCATCGTCGTCTTGCCGGTGCCGGTTCCGCCGCTGACGAGGATATTGCGGTGGTCGATGACGCACGCGCGCAGGAACATCGCGGCGGAGGACGTGATCGAACCGCGCTCGATCAGATCATCGACCGTGAAGCGATGCGCGGGGAACTTGCGGATGGTGAGACACGGCCCGCGCACGGCCAGCGGCGGGATGACGGCGTTCACGCGGGAGCCATCCGGCAGGCGGGCATCGACCAGCGGCTGGCTCTTGTCGATGCGACGGCCGACCTGCGCGACGATCCGTTCAACGATACTCTCGGTCACTTTGTCCGAGATGAATCGGCGACCACTCAACTCCAGCACGCCATCCTTCTCGACGAAAATTTGGTCGCTCTTCACGACCATGATTTCGCTGATCGTCGGCGCACGGAGCAGGTCTTGCAGCGGGCCGTAGCCGAAGACGGTGTCCTTCAAATCTTTCTTGAGCGACCGCAGGATCACGTACTTCCGCATCTCACGATGCAGGTGCGGCCGCACGAACGGGAAGACATCGCCGAACGTCCGCTCGACCTGACTGATTTTCGCGCTGAGGTCCGGGAGGTCTTCGAGTTTCATCCGTTCGCGGGCGAAGATCAGCAAGTTCTGAAGTTCGGCCTCGCGCTCGGGGACGAGTGTCGCGGGGAGGTCGAACTCGTTGTAAGTGAGTCGCGACAGCAGGTCCAAGCCCGCGCCGCCCCCTTCCAGAATGAGTTGGTTGATGAGCAGATCGCGCAGCGTCAGACCGACGATCTCCTCAAGCAGCGGTTCGTTTTCGTTGCCGAACAGATTGAGTTCGCGGCACACGTCTTCGATGTTCCGTTCGAGCAGTACGATCGTGTCGGCGTCGCTCGTCCGCTCGTTCTCGATCTCGTATAGGTCGAGTCGTTCGAGCAGCTTCTTGTGAACGCGTTGATTCAGGTCGCCCATGATCGAGCGGAGATGAGCCTCCATCGCGGAGAGGCTGATGGCCGACGCTTCGTCCGATTCAAACGTCAGCGAGAAGGGCCAGATGCGAACGGTCTCGCCTGCCTTGAACAGGACCGAGTTGCCTCCCAGCACTTCCTGTTCGCCCACGAGGCATCCGTTGACACCAACGTTCTCCAGCTTGAGTCGCCCGTTTTCGCGCGTCACCACCGCATGTCGCTTCGACACGAGAGGGCTTTGCAGCACGATGGTGTTCGACGGATCGCGGCCGATGCGGATCTCGTCCGAGTCCGACTCGATCAGCACGCGCTTGGCTTCGTGAACCTTGTTGAACCAGATTTTCATGGGGAGCCGAGCAACGCAGGAAGGGCTAGTTAGAGTCGCGACGCGAGCATCACAAGCGTCGCGGCATCGACGGCAGACGATACCCGCGTGACCGACGACTGCCTACGTTGTGAGCGGTGGCGATCGACCAATGACACTCACGTTGGGGTACGCGGCTGGCCAATGTCGTCTTTCGCACCGCGAAAGAACGCTCTTTCGCGGTGCGAAAGGCTTACAAAGTAAGTGCCATTGGGCTGTCGCTGCACCGCTTGCCTTACTGTGGCGGAGCTGGCAGTTCTTCGTATCCGCGTGTCGCGCGCTTCTTGCGGGACGGCTCGGTGTTGGAGACCGGGATCGGCGTGCGTGTGGCTGCGGGGGCGGAACGAGTCAGTTCGTCCTGCGGCTGACCGGTGGGATCGTGCTTGTCGAGGCTGCGTCCCGTGACGGCGGACAGGATCGTGGGTTGGTGTTTTGACCAAGCCTGTTGCCAATTGTTGCCGGCGTTCAACTGCATCGAGAGCACTCCCGCTTCGAGCGTTCCGTCGGCGAAGTCTTCCAACGAACCGGGATACTGTTCGATGTCGATCGGGTGGACATCGAGGTCGTGTCCTCGCTGCAAGTCACTCGCCGTCTCTCGGGCCGAGCGGTTGTAGTGCGCCTTGGTTTTGGCCGAGGTCGCGGCGAGATGAATCACGCGACGCGGGTGAAACGTGTAAAGCGTGTCGAGCAATGCGCGCGTTTCGGCTTCGGTGGCTGGGCCTGCTCCGGACGATCCGTCGGGCAGAGGTCGATACCGGCGACTTGGGAAGTTGCGATTGATGAGAACGCCGCGTGCGTTCTCGGAGACTTTGTGAGTGAGTCCGTCGGGGTTGCCCGCACGGACAATCAGCACTTCGCTCGACGAGTACAGTTCCGGACGACGAGCCAACTCATCGGCCAGTTCGTCGATCCAACGCACCGCGATGCGATCTTCGCCGTCCAGTCCGGCCACGATCAATGTGCGCGGACCCGAGTCTCCAAACCGCCGCGTGTGAAGCGGCCGTCCTTCCGTCGTCTTGCCGATCACCTTCCACTCGGGAACTGAGCCGGTACTCGTCGCGACAGGCTTGGTTCGAGCGACCGGCGCATGCTCATCTTGGCCTGCGGTCTGAGCGATCTTGTTGACCGAGGTCACACTGTCCGACGCAACATCCTCAGAAACGGGAACGCTCGGCTTGCCGCCGCGCACGATCGTTGCTTTCTGAACGGAGGCACCCGGCGTTTTGGACGGATTGGTTGCGGAGTCCAACGGCGTGTGGCTTCTGTCGTTCAATCCATCGTTCAAGGTGGGAGGAGCGGCGCTGGTCAGTTCGTCACGATCGCGGGTGTTCGCGGCATCGGTGGGACTGAGAGATGATTGCGCCTGAGCACGCACTTGGGCGAGCGCGTCATCCAACGAGAGGTCTGCGATCCCGTGGTCTCGCACGAAGTCATTGAGAACCGTGCGGGACTGAGCTTGGATTCGATGCAGCGCGTCTTGCGCGGCAGTTGTCGGTGCGTCCAAACTCGCGGATGTGCTGCCGACATCTGCCGAGTGGCGCGCGGCCGAATCGACGGGAGTCTCCCAATCGAAGAGGGGCCGCAGAGCGGTCTGCTCGGTCGTGAGACTCGAAGCAGCAGGTTGATCGAGATACGTAAACCCGACGCCAGCGGCGGCAAGCGTGATCGCAGCAAGCAAAAATCGCACAGCGGTCTCCAAACTCGGCGCGGGGTGGCACCGTCGTGGGGACAAACAAGTGAATGGCCGCAGTGCGAGAGTCCTTTCGCCTCACAGCAGCCATCCGTCAAATATCGTTCGAGCTTCAATTGGCGGGCCGTTATTTCGTGCGGCCGGAAATCACGCTCGGTCGTTTAACCGCGTAGGCAACGCCCCTCGCGTCGAGCGACGTGGATCGCTGTTTCGCCATACGACGCGCGGGGCGTTGCCCACACGGTTAAGCGAGGCAATGGCCTCACTCATGGCCGCGCGAAGTAAAATCGTGCGGCCTCAGTCCTCGTCGATGCCGAGGCGGTACTTCATCTCTTCAAACTGGCGGGCGTATTCCTCGGCGGTCGAATGAACGTGTTCGGCTTCCGTGATGAACTTGATGTCCTCACAGCAGGGGAGTCCGTAGTCGTCGAGGATGTCCTCGAAGTCCACCAGTTCGTGCCCGTACAGGATCAGCAGCTTGTGTTCGTCGAACTGAACTTCCATCGGGATGTTCGGGTTGAGGACTGCCAGCCCGGTGCAGCCATCGTTGAGCAGCATCTTCTCAAAGTCGCAGAGCGTGCTTTTCAGCACGGGCATGTCGATGTCTTCGCGATACAGATCGTTGTGGCCACCGCGCCGATCGTGGCTGGTCTCCAGCACCAGATCGACTTCGTTGCCGAGCGGATCGAGGAGATCGAAGAACAAGTCCATCAAGGTCTCGCGGCTGGCCGCGGCCATGATGACCGGAATCTTGATTCCCGTTTCGCGATCGTGATAGGTGTCGTGGCGATAGCCGGATTGCGGCGTCACCTGCAGGTCATACGACGGACGAACAGCATCGGTCAGCATGAAGCCGTTGTAGCGTGCGATCCGCAGATGCGTTTCGAGTTGCTCATCGCTGAGATTCTCGAAGCTGCTGCGGCCGTGCTTTGGCTCGCCGTCGCGATACGTGTTCTTGAAGAAACGTTTCAAGAACCCCATGACTCAGCCCCCCCCTCGAGGCGTCGGTGCGATGTCCAGCCGTGGCCAGTCGCAAACTCAACGCCCAACCAACTCAACCCCGTTCGGCGAATGGCCCGGTCCCATGACCGCAGCCCCGCTCCGATGCAACTCTAGCACGGGATTTTCGACTCTCACGAAATGGCCGTCGGTGAACGCGGAATTTCTGACGCACAGACCGTTTGTTCGGCCAGAGATACCGTTGACGGGATGCCTGACGGTCAGAGAAGCCGCTCCGCAGCAGATCATTGGGGAACGCGGGCCGATGAAAACGATTGGGACGGATCGTCATGCAAGGCGGCTTGCACTGGTGCCACACCGCGCGGAACGTTCGCGATTCACGCCTCTTAAAAGTGGGCGAAGACTCGGGTGGTCTTTGCCTCGATCACGGCGGCGATATACTCCGCCCGGCTCCAAATTTGGAGAACTCTGACAATCAAACCACCTCTTCTGAGGATTCGATTCCATGTTGAATCACGTTCGGTCTGTGTTTGCCTCGCTCTGCTCTGTCCCGCTGAGCGTTGCTCTGTTGGCAGCATGTGGCCTGGCGGCGTGCGGCAACACTGCGGGCGCTCAAGAGGCGAAGCCGCTCGATGCGGTCAAAGTCGCGGTGCCTGCCAAGGAAGACAATTGGCAGGTCATTTTTCTGAGTGGTCAGCGAATTGGTTACGCTCGCACCGTGACCGAACCGGTCTCGCAGGGAGGTCGTGATCTCATCCGCACGAAGTCTGAGTCGAGCATGTCGTTCAAGCGGTTCGGCCAAACGCTGGTGATCAAACAGGTCGTGACGACGGAAGAAACGACCGATGGCAGCCTGATTAGTTTTCGCTCGCAAATGGACAACCCGCCAGCGGCATCGTCGTCCACGGTCGGCAGGGTAGTTGGGACCGAACTGCGGCTCGAACAAACCGTGAACAACTCGACGAAGGAGTCGGTTCAGCCTTGGCGTCCCGAGGTGAAGTCGCCCGCTTATCAAGACCGCGTACTGCGTGTGACGCCTCTCAAGCCGGGTGAGTCCCGTTCGTTTGAAGCTTTCCTGCCAGACTTCAACAAAGCGTCGATGATCCACCTGACTGCTGGCGATTGGGAAGAAGTCAAATTGCTCGACGGAAAGTCGCACAAATTACTGACTGTGAAAGTCACGCAGGCAATCCTGCCCGGGTTCGTACTTAAGGGCCATGTGGATGAACACGGCGAGACACTCAAGACCTCAACCAACATGCTCGGGGCTGAGTTGGTGATGTATCAGGTCTCGAAGGAAGAGGCTCTCAAGTCGATTGAAGGGGCTCAGTTGGATTTGGCCGTTAGCACGCTGATCAAGGTGGCTCGCATCCCCAATGCCCACGGAACCAAGAAAGTCGTGTACCGAGTGACCACAACCGGTCAAGACGACCCGACAGAAGTCCTTCCGTCAGGCGGGACCCAGACCGTCAAGAAGATCGGTCCCGAGAAGGGCGAGTTAACCGTGATCGCCGTGCCGATTCCGTCCGCAGCAGAGTTGGATCAAACGCCCGCCAAGCCGGTAGAAGAACAGTTTCTGGCTGCGTCTCAATATCTCCAAAGCGACGACGAACTGGTCCAGCAACACGGGAAGAAAGCCGCCGGTGACGCCACCAATCCCGCGCTGATCGCTCGCCAGATGGAACAGTATGTCCAGAAAACGCTGACCAAAAAGAACTTCTCCACCGCGATGGCATCGGCGGGAGAAGTGGCCAAGTCGCTGGAAGGCGATTGCACCGAACACGCCGTCCTGTTGGCGGCGATGTTGCGGGTCAAAGGAATCCCGTCGCGAGTGGTCGTTGGCTTGGTCTACGTTGAAATCAACAACGCGCCCGTGTTTGGTGGCCACATGTGGACTGAAGCTTATCTCGGTGGGAAGTGGATCCCGCTCGACGCGACTCTTGGGAACGGTGGCACAGGAGCGACCCACATCAAGCTGTCGGATTCCAGCCTGTCTGACGACAGCCCCGCCGCGATCAGTAGCTTCGCTCCACTGATGCTCGTGATCGGGCAACTGAAGCTCGAAGTGGTCTCTGTTGAGTGATCTTGTCGGCTGGTCATAAGGTTGTTTGACGCGACTCCGTTTGCAGAACTTACAACCCAAATTGGTTGCAAAAGTTACAAGAACACACGTCATGGGAGTGTTCGCAGCTTTTCGGTGAGATCAACGAAATGCGACTATCGCCCTGAAACAAAGGGACTTGCGGTGGATCGCACAACGAAATGTGTCGGCAAGAAAGTGACTGGCACAGCCCGTGCTTTACGTCGGTCTCGGAATGAGCAATTCATCCCAGCGAATTCACGGGGCGGTCGTTCGACCTTAACCGAGATGACGTATTTTCCTGCCGGCCCGAGGGAGACGGGCCACGCTCCGCCAACGACCCACATCATCTTTCTTGCCTACTCAGGCCGGGACGTTACCCGCAACGTCCCGGCCTCTCGCCTTCTTTGGCCTCAAAGCAATTCTTGAATTGGCCTCACGCAGTCGATACCGTCCGTCGAAAGCTTGTCTGACAACGCGGTTTGTGTTCGCGTCGCAGCAGCCAGTTGCCGTTGATTGGGTTGGCCACGTTTACCAAATCAATGTTCGCTCCCCGCCCGCAACAGAAGGCAGATTCCATTGGCCGAGCCAGTTCGCGATAGCTTCAAGTCCCAACGCCGCATTGCCATTCTGGTATCCGTTCCCGATCCGAGTCTCAACCTCGGTAACGAGCATGCGCTCGACGAACTGCGTGGATTGGTGAAGACGGCGGGAGTCAAAGTCGTCGGGACGCTCGTTCAAAATCGCGAGCGGCCTCATCCCGCAACCTGCCTCGGGAAAGGGAAGCTCGAAGAACTTCAAGAGCTTGTCGAAGCGACCGGAGCTGAGGTCGTCATCTTCGACAACAACCTGACACCTGCTCAGGGACGCGCTTTGGAAGAGGCAACCCAACGAATCATCGTTGATCGCAGTGAACTGATCCTCGACATCTTCGCCACTCACGCCAGAACGAACGAGTCGAAGCTCCAAGTCGAACTGGCTCAACTTCAGTACACGCGCACTCGCCTGAAGCGGATGTGGACGCATCTCGAACGAATCGATGGCGGGATCGGCGCGAGTCGCGGCCCCGGCGAAAAGCAGATCGAAACGGATCGCCGTCTGATCGATTTGCGAATTACGGAATTGAAGGCCAAGCTCAAGGAAGTTTCCCAGCGGCGCGAGCGGATGGTGCGCCAACGCGATTCTCACCCTCTCGTGTCGGTGGTTGGTTACACCAACGCGGGCAAGAGTACGCTCATGAACGCCCTTACCGGAGCGGATGTCTACGTCGCAGACCAGCTCTTCGCGACCTTGGATACGCGGACTCGCAAATGGGCAATCCCCGGCTGGGGCAGCATCTTGCTGAGCGATACCGTTGGGTTCGTTCGCGATCTGCCGCACCAACTGGTCGCGTCTTTCAAATCGACTCTTGAGGAAGCGAGACAGGCTCACCTCTTATTACATGTCGTAGACGCCTCAAACCCCGAGGCCGAAAAACAGGCGGAGACTGTCGAGCAGGTGCTTGCGGAAATCGGCATTGATGCCAGCCAATCAATCTTGGTTCTGAACAAAATCGACGCGGTTCGAGATCGAGGTCTCTTGGATGTGCTTCGCTCCAAATACACCCATTCGGTCAGCGTGAGTGCCGTCGAACGAACCGGACTCGATCAACTCGCAAGCCTTGTCACCGAACGACTATCCAACGGCTTCGTCGATGTCGTGATTGAAACGCCTGTGAACAACGGCCGATTGCTGGCCTATCTCGCGGAACACACGCAAATCCAAGAGACTAGGTACGACGAATCGTCCGCGTTTCTGACGTGCCGAGTTTCTCAGACCCTGCTGCCACGATTGCATTCCGAGCCGGGCGTCTTGAAGATAGAGGCCCGATCTTCGCAGGCAGGGAACTCTTCCCCGCCGAATCCACCGATTGAACTCGATTCTCGAAACACTTGATGCGGCAAGCGATTCTTCGCTCGATGGGAAACGATCTCACCGCGGCTCTAGCTATCCGCAGCTGCGGGATGCAGTTTTTGAATTCGTCGGATGACCGATCACGTTTCGAGCAGACTCGAAACCTATCGCACAATCAGGAAACCCAAGAATGGCAGAAGACTACCTTAAGAAGCTGGTTAAAGACGGGGTCATCAGTAAGGACCAGCTCAATGAGGCGGAAGAGCTTTCATCAAGCCTTGGCACAACGATCGACGACGCTCTGGTCCGGTTGGGTTATGTCTCGGCCGGGGAACTTGGCCAACTCCAAGCGTCGCAATATGGATATGAGTTCGTCGATCTTGAAGCGATGGAAATCCCGCAAAGCGTGATCGCTTTGATTCCAGAGTCGGTCGCTCGTGAGAACATTGTGATTCCAGTCACTCTCGTGGACGAACGGCTTCGCGTCGCGATGAGTAATGCCCTTGATCTCGATGTCATCGATAAGTTGCGATTCATGGTCAACCGTGAGATCGATCCCGTGGTCGCACCGAAGGAGGCGATTCAAACCGCGATCAACCGGTTCTACGGAGGGTCGGAAACTGAATCTGTCGATTCGATGTTGATGGAGTTTACCGAGACAGCCATTGACTTTACGGAAACGGAATCGCCTCAAACCAAAGCTCAAGAGGCCGAGGAAAGCGCTCCGGTTGTGCGACTGATCAATCTGATTATTTCTGAAGCCGTCAACATGCGGGCTAGTGATATCCACGTTGAGCCATTCGAGGATCGAATTCGTGTCAGATACAGGATCGACGGAGTTTTGGTTGAAAGAGACAGTCCTCCACGAAGGCTCCTCGCGGCCCTGACTTCTCGTATCAAGATCATGGCCAAAATGGACATTGCCGAGAAACGACGCCCGCAAGACGGTCGAATCAAAACACGAGCAGGTGGAAAAGACTTCGACCTTCGAGTCAGCATTCTGCCTACGAATCACGGCCAAGCCGTCGTGATGCGGATCCTTGATCGTGAAAACATCAAAGTCGGTATCCGCAACTTGGGATTCGGTGAAGAAAATTACCGCCGCTTCCAAACCATCATCCGTCGTCCCAACGGAATTTTCCTCGTAACCGGTCCAACGGGAAGCGGGAAAACGACCACACTTTACAGTGCGCTCGGTGAATTGAATCGCCCCGACCGGAAGATCATCACCGCCGAAGACCCTGTCGAGTACATGCTGCCCGGGATCAATCAAGTTCAAGTGAGGCACGATATTGGTCTCGACTTCTCAAGAATTATTCGAGCCATGTTGCGGCAGGCACCCAACGTGATCCTTGTCGGAGAAATCCGAGACACAGAGACTGCCGAGATGGCAATTCAAGCTTCTCTGACTGGACACCTAGTTTTCAGCACACTTCACACTAACGATGCGCCCAGTTCTATTACGAGACTCATCGACATGGGAGTGGAGCCATTTCTCGTCGCCTCCAGCGTGATGGCCATCATGGCCCAGCGACTCGTGCGAGTTAGTTGCGCCAAATGCAAGGAAGAGTACACCCCGGATGCTAGCGAGATTGAGCACTTCGAGATCACCGCAGAGCAGATGGCCGATGCGAAATTCTTCCGCGGCAAAGGGTGCAATCACTGCCAGCACACTGGCTACCGCGGACGCGTGGCGGCATTTGAGTTGATGATCATGAACTCCACTCTCCGCGAGATGACCTTCAAGAGCGAGCCATCCCAAAACCTTCGTCGTCAAGCCCGCCTCTTCGGAATGAAGACGTTGGTGGAAGACGCTTTAGGAAAAGCTCTGCAAGGAAAAACGACCCTGCTCGAAGTCTACAAACTCGATAAGGGTGGGCATTGACGGTGAAGTGTAAGCGGCGGCGCTCCGCACTCGCCAAGTGGCTCGGAACACAAGGCCCGTTTGGCGAGTTACAGCGTGGCCTGCTGTAAGGTGTGGCTCGCACTTTGGTTGATTCGGGAGATTAGGGTGTGTCGCGCTTCATGAAATCACCCTCGGTAATCAAACAGATTTTACGGATTGAATTGCCCATAACGCTGTTTCTGGATCTAGCCATTAGCTCTTGATTCGTTTCTTTGACTGGCAGTTAGACCTGCGCTCGCAACCCTTAGTTGGCCTCAACTCTTAACAATAATTTGATTGACGGTGACGCAGCCCAAGAATCGCCCCGTCGCCAATTCACATCCTGCGGGATCGACCGGCTCAACACGACGGCGGTCGTCGCTAACTAACTTTCTTCACGTCATTTAACGGTGAGAATCAACATGGCGACACTGCAGATCGACAAGATGCTTGAGACCGTTGTTCGCGAGCGAGTGAGCGACCTGCACATTACAACCGGACAACCGCCGGTAGTTCGCTCCGGCGGGCACTTGGTCCGACTGGAGACAAAAACCCTAACCCCCGAAGACACTGTCGGGCTGATGAAAAGCATTACTCCCGAGCGAAACCAGCAGGAGCTTCAAGAAGTCGGCGGGACAGACTTTGGCTTTGCGTTTGGCGACAAGGCACGATTCCGCGTCGCAGTCTTCAAGCAGCGTGGCCACATTGGGATGGTGCTACGGCGAATTCCCAACGAATTTCTGTCGTTCGAGCAACTCGGGTTACCGGCGGTCATCCGCGACTTGCTGACTCGTCCGCGAGGGCTGTTTCTCGTAACAGGCCCAACAGGTAGCGGTAAGACAACCAGCTTGGCCAGCATGATCAACTACCTCAACGACACAGTTGATCACCACATCATCACGCTCGAGGATCCGATCGAGTACTACCATCAGCACAAGAAATCGACGATCAATCAGCGAGAGATTGGCGTCGATGTCCCCGACTTCCCCGAGGCTTTGCGACGCGCCTTGCGAATGGACCCGGACGTGATCTTGGTGGGAGAGATGCGAGATTTGGCGACGATTGCTTCCGCAATTACCGCCGCTGAAACGGGCCACGTTGTGTTCGGAACACTTCACACCACAGGCGCTCAAGGGACCGTTGACCGAATCATCGACGTGTTCCCGACAAGCCAGCAGGAACAAATCCGTACTCAGTTGTCCGTCGCCATCATCGGTATCCTTTCACAAGCGTTGCTGCCTCGCAAACCCAAGGGCGTTGTGGCCGCCTATGAAATGCTCGTGGTGACACCCGCTATTGCCAACCTGATACGCGAGGCCAAGACCTATCGAATTAACTCGTCGATCCAGACTGGCCGTAAATTCGGCATGCAATTGCTCGACGATGCCCTGTTCAACCTGTGGAAAAACGAGTTGTGCGATGAGGATGTTGTTGTCATTAAATCCAATCAGCCGGGCGAACTGAAAGCAAGAATCGCCCGTGCCAAGAAGGGGCTATTGGAGGAAGAGGGCGAAGAGGATGACGAAGACGAAGAGCACTGAGTTGCTTCATGCGTAAAACTGTTGGCGAGAATTGAATTTGTAAAATGGTTTCCTAACGGAGCGTAGGCAGACATGGCTCAGCGCCGCCTCGGACAGATTCTGGTAGACCTCGGGCATCTCACGGAAGACCAACTGTGGGACGTGCTTGAGGAGCAAAAGCAAAGTGCCGGGGAAATCATCGGCCAAGTGGCGATCCGCATGAGCTTCGTCACAGAAGCACATGTCAGCGAGGCGCTGGCCGAGCAATGGGGGATGCCGGTTGTCAACGTGGGTGAGACCACCATCTCGCCCAAAGTACTGGAACTCGTCCCGCAGACGATGGCTGATATTTATAAAATCATGCCGATCTCGCTCCGAGACAACGTCCTCACGGTCGCAATGGCGGACCCGCAAAATATCGCCGCGCTGGACGATTTGCGGAACATGCTCGGCATGGATGTGCGCGGCGCTGTCTCAAACCATAAAGACGTGGAAGCGGCGATTGCCCGCCACTATGCCGATCGCGAAGAAAGTATCGAAGATGTGATTGGCCAGTTGGAGGCTGGAAACGAAGACGGGCCAGCTAAAGGGCACGGGTATGACTTGGCTGCGGATATGGATGAGGCCCCCATCCGCAAGTTGCTCAATATGATCATGCTGCTCGCCATTAAGGATCAGGCCAGCGACATTCACTTCGAGCCGTTTGAGGACGAGTTCAAAGTTCGAGTCAAAGCCGACGGTATGCTCTACGAGATGGTGCCACCACCTAGGCACCTCGCCAACGCCATCGTTTCCCGTATCAAGATCATGTCGGATTTGGACATTTCCGAGCGCCGGTTGCCTCAAGACGGTCGAATCGAACTCAACGTCGGTGGGCACTCCGTCGATTTGCGAGTCAGTGTGCTGCCAACGCTGTTCGGCGAAGCGGTCGTCATGCGAGTTCTCGACCGAACGGTCGTTCAACTCGATCTCAACAAGATCGGCATGGATGCCACCACACTCTCCCGGTTCCGCAGCGTAATCAAGCGGCCCAACGGTATTGTGTTAGTGACGGGGCCAACCGGAAGCGGCAAAACGACAACGCTCTACTCGGCGCTCAATGAGTTGAACGACATCGAAACCAAGATCATCACCACTGAAGATCCGATCGAATACGAAATTGATGGCCTCATCCAAGTCCCCGTGAATCCCGACATTCAAGTCACCTTTGCGACCGTCCTGCGCGCCATCCTGCGACACGATCCCGACACGATTCTGATCGGCGAGATTCGCGATTTTGAAACGGCGGAAGTCGCCATCCAAAGCGCCCTCACCGGGCACTTGGTGTTCAGCACACTCCATACAAACGACTCCCCGTCGGCCATCACGCGACTGCGAGACATGGGGATCGAGCCGTTCTTGATCACCGCCACGGTCGAGGCCATCCTTGCCCAGCGACTGGTCCGAAAAATCTGCTCCGAATGCCGGACGCAATTCGAGCCGAGCGATGAGTTGCTCATGGAGCTTCAGCTCCCGATCGCTCAGGCTCGACAATATAAGTTTTATTATGGACGCGGTTGCCAGCGCTGTAACAATTCGGGCTACAAGGGTCGCTGTGGTATCTACGAGTTGCTGGAAGTGAACGACGAAGTGCGAGACTTGGTCGCCAGCAGCGCCAGCGTGGACGACATCCGAAACTATTGCCGTAGCCAGGGAATGACCACGCTCCGCGAAGCGGGCTTGAAGCTGATCTTCGATGGCGTCACGACGATTGACGAGGTCGTTCGCGAAACCGTCATGGAAGATGTCGATTGAAACGACAAGCAGAATTGCCACACACACCATACCTCGCGCGGTCATTGATGAGACATCTGAGCGGGGTGGCGTAAGCCCCTTGGTTCTTGGGCGTAAGCCCGTTCGCGAAGAGCCATTGGGCTTACGCCACCCCGCTCAGAAACCCTTCGCTTTGAGCCGCGAGGAGTATAGCCCGCAGCGTCAGCAAGGGAGTGAAACACGAGGAACTCCCTCGCTGATGCCTCGGGTTACATAGTGAGTGCCATTGGGCGCTAGTGCCCTGTCCGTTCTTAATTTGGGGGTAGCTGAAGTCGTGAGACTTCAGAAAACGCAGAACTCTTACGAGTTCAGCTACCCTCAAATTAAGCGTTGACGGGGCGCTAGCCCCGGTTTGTGTTTTTGGAGTAAGAGGGAAGAAATGATTACGATCCCGCTCCTTAAAAGAATGATGTCGGTTGGCACGTCGCGTGTAGTAAGTGTTTTGCACTCTCAACCCGGTACGGTCGAGGATGCGATGCGCGGCGGCTCTACAAAGCCTATTTCTGTGGATGATTGTTGACGTGGCCTGACTTTATTAAGTTGACCCCCTCAACACCGAGTCCGTTTAGTCGATCAGTATTGCCGCAGCGTATTTGACCGGAGGCTTGAAATGGCGACTTTTCAGTACGAAGCAATGGATAACACCGGCCTCGAGGTGAAGGACACCATCGAAGCCAACTCCGAGCAAGAGGCTCAGTCGAAGATTCGCGAAAAGGGATTCTTCGTCACGAAAATCGCCGAGAAAGGCCGTGGCAAGAAAACCAAGGAGGGAGGCAAGACCAAGGGGGATGCCAAAACCAGCGCCGACGGCAAAAAGAAGGTCGCTGCCAAGAAGAAGAAGGGAGGGGGCTTCTCGTTTGGAGGAGTTAGCGGCAAGAAGCTTTGCACGTTCACTCGCCAGCTTTCCACTCTTCAGGACGCCGGTCTGCCGATCCTGCGAAGCCTGCGCATCCTCGAAGGTCAATGTAAACCGGGGCCACTCAAAAGCTCGTTACAGGGTGTGATCGAGGACGTTGAGTCCGGTAGCACGCTGTCCGAGGCCATGTCGAAGCAGCCCAAGGCGTTCGACAATCTCTACGTCAACATGGTGAAAGCCGGTGAGGCGGGCGGTGCCTTGGAAGTCATCCTGCAGCGCTTGGCTGAATTTAAAGAGCGAGCGGAAAGCCTGAAGCGCAAGGTCAAGGGAGCGATGATCTATCCGTGTGCCGTCATTACGGTGGCCACGCTGAT
>JAYTQJ010000635.1:0-16640 GCA_043746775.1 Schlesneria sp. | reverse complement strand
AATGGGGGGCTTACGCCCAAGAATCAGGGGGCTTACGCCGCCCCGCTCAGATGTCTCATCACTGACCGCGTGAAGTGATAACGAACGAGTGTTCATCCAAACGAACGAAATCAGTCGCACAGCGACAATCAATCGTTGGTTTCATCATCCGCTTCGGGCACGGCGGGGACTTCGGCGGTCTTCATGAACTCGCGCAGCAGGACGGTCGCGTAGCTGCCGCTGGGGAGTGAGAAGCCGAACCGCAGGCCATCCGGTTCAACTTCGACGGTCAAGTTGCCGGGTCGGACAACATAGGGACGCCGTGTTCCCGCCATCAGGTTGAGGAACTTGGTGAAGTGTTCAGGGAGCAGGCCGCTGTGTGAGAGCAGCAGTTGCTCGCGATCATAGGGCTGGCCGAGCGGGTCGCGCATCTTGGGACCGAACATCGGGCCAGTCACGGCGGTTTCGCCCGCGTCGTAACGAGGCTGCTCGGCGGCGAGGTCTTCCGCGATGAACTTGCCTCCCGACGCGACGACCTCCATCACGTCACCTACGAGAACACGGTTCAGCAGACCGTCGGTCAATCGCGCGGACAGGACGTGATTGAAGAGATCGGACTGCACGGCTGAGAGCGACAAACGTCGCAAGAACCGGCGTTGTGGTTCGGGAATGTCGCGAGAACGCCGTCGTCCTGACAGCAGGTCCAGCCCGAGTTGCAGGGTCTCGCCGTTATGACCGAAGCGTTGCTGGCCGTAGTAATTTGGAAAGCCCAATTGGCGAATGCGATCCGCAATCGGAGTGGCGAGAGCGGCAGCGCTTTCGACCACGTCACGGATCAGGATCGAGAACAGGTTGCCGCGCAGATGGCCCGTCTTGAGTTTGTTGCCGTGACGAGCCGACTTGAGAACGCGGATCGAATCGGTGTTCAGTTGCTCGACCCCGTCAGCGAACTTCACGGGGACAGAGACGTACTGGCGCGTGACCGCCCGACGATCTTTCATTCCCGCGACGCCGATGTCGCCGGGAGGACATTTCAATGTGCGGCCGACGTGGCGAACGAGATCGGCAGCGGCGACATCGCGTTTCTCGATCCACAGGAAGAGATGCTCGCCCGTACCGACCGGTTCGTAGGCGGGGATTTCCTCGACGAGAAAGTCTTCCGGGTTCTCCTTCCATTGGCCACCCACGCCGGGGAGTTCTGCGGTGAGGAAGGGAAGCACACGTTGCGGCTGGAGTGCGGGCAATCCGGGTTCGGCCGGAGATTCGTCGCGGTCATCGGTCATCAAGTGCTTTCTGCGGTGTCAGTGTTTGTCGCGGATGAGTTCGCGGTGGTCGTCGCTCAGATGGTCGTCGTTATTCGTCCTTGAGGTCTCGCGCGGCACTACCTACGCTGTTCGCCCCGACACCAACCCGAAGCGTGAGCGAGGACGGTCAAAATACAGTCCTCGCTCACGCTTCGGGTTGGTGTCGGGCAGACGGTTTTGCAGCTTGAAAAATAGCGAGAGCGGCGACCGGCGTTACCTCATGGCGGGATATTGCGGATGCGAATCGTAGCGGGCGAGTTGAAGCGACGAAAGCTGCTGGTCAATCCAGGGGCCACGACGCGCCCGATCACCGATCGGGCGAAGGTAATGCTGTTCGATTACATCCGCGACTTCATGCCCGAACAGCGCGTGCTCGATGTCTTTTCCGGGACCGGCTCGCTCGGGTTTGAAGCACTCAGTCGTGGCGCGAAGAGCGTTGTCTTTTGCGAGCAGGATCATCGCGCTCACAGCCTGCTGGTGCAAAACGCTGAGCATTTGGGCGTCTCCGAACGAACGCTGTGTTGGCGAACGAATTGCCTACGCTGCTCGTTCAAGGCGCAAGGGCAAGAGGCTTGGTATCCCTACGGCGTGATCTTCTTCGATCCTCCTTATGAGATGATCAAGGACCTCAAAGTTGGCTCGCCACTGTTCAAGTCGCTCGCGCGATTGACTCGCGATGAACTGTCGATTCCCAACACGCTGCTCGTGCTGAGGACTCCGACGGAGAGTCTGTTCCACCTTCCAGACGCTTGGCAAACCGAGCGCGTCATCACGATGGGAAGCATGGACATGCATTTGCTTCGCAAGCAGCACTCGTCCAACCAAGAACCGCTCGACGATGAGGAACAACTCGTCGATTGACGGTTCTTGGCGATGACGAGCGCGCGGCGTTCTTGGCTCGCGCATAGTCCGACAGCGCTAGCAGGCCGATCCGTAGTCTTTAGCTCGGAGGGCGACACACCGAAAGAAGTCGAAAGTTGCTCGAAGTGTCGCCCCCCGGGCTTTTGCGTGGCTGTTGAGCTCAACCCACGGCTCACGCCGTGGGCTACGATCTGCCGCCCTCCGGGCGGAAACGACGGTTACTTCCGCTGATAGGCTTTTCGACGCACATCGGGTCGGTCGGACGACATGAATTGCCGTCGAAGTGTGTTCGATCACTGGCAACGACCATCGCGGCGGTTATCATCTCGACTCTTCACAACTCAGTTCGTGCTTCGTTCTTCAGAAGAACGACATCGAACCGACTCGCCCCGCCTCCCGTTTCACCACGAAAGTGAACCGCCGTGCCCGCCAAATGGATTGCGTGGTCTCAAGTTGGCAGCCTGATTCAAGCCGATGACGCTGTGCGCGTGGTCGAATTGATCGAGCGACTGGTTGCCGCCGCCGTTGATGCCACGTCTGCGAATGATTTCCTGCGACAGCAGCTTGCCGAAGTGGCGGGCGAGTTGGGGGTGAGTGGAGCTGGAGCGATGGACCGTCGCCCGGAATGGACTGTACTGGGGCAGTCGGGTCGCTGGAGCGGAGCCGATGCGCCGAAACACGTCTTCGCGGATGTACTCGACAAGGACGCCGGGGTCATCGTGCCGCTGGAAGGATCGGCGGGCGTCTCGATGGCTGCGGTGCCGATGCGGGCGCGATCATTGACCGGAGCCGTACTGACGTTCACCGCCCGGAATCTTCCCGACGATGTGCTGCCGCTGGCCATGCTGGTTGGCAAGGCGACGGGGGCGTGTCTCGATGTGATCGCGGATCGAAGCTGCTCGTCGCAGCAGATCGACCGCCTGCGCAGCATCCTCAAAATCTCGCGCACGCTTTCGACCGTCAAAGAAACGGAACCGCTGCTCGAACTGATCGCACGCGAGGCCGTGCGGCTCTTGGACTGTGATCGCGCGAGTATTTTTCTTTGGGACCGCGAACATCAGGAAGTGATCGCCTGCCCGGCACTCGGCGTCGAAGGGAATTCGCTGCGACTTCCCGACAAGACGGGCATCGTGGGGGAAGTGATTCACACTGCGAAGACGTTGCGGATCGATGACGCTTATCAGGACTCACGCTTCAGTAAGAAGGTCGATCTGGCGAGCGGCTACAAGACTCGCAATCTGTTGTGTACGCCACTGTTCGACGGCGAACACAAACTGCTCGGCGCATTCGAGGTCATCAACAAGAACTCGGGAGCGTTTGCGGACGGAGACGAAGCGACGCTGCAAGACCTCGCGATCCAAGTCGGGATCGCGCTGCATAACACGCGTGAGCGAGAGTCCTTACTCAGGTCTCATCGCCAACTGACCGAGCAGGTGACGAAAGGTGTGTCGCTCATCGGGGAAAGCCCGGCGATGCAGGCGATGCGCAGCACGATCAGTCGGCTGGCGGCGACGGACTTGCCGGTCTTGATCCTCGGAGAAAGCGGGACGGGAAAAGAGGTCGTCGCTCAATCGCTGCATTACCAAGGACCACGCGCGCAACGCTCGTTCGTTGCGGTCAACTGTGCCGCGCTGGCCGAGACTCTGCTGGAAAGCGAGCTGTTCGGTCACGAGAAAGGGGCGTTCACGGATGCCCGCGAGATGCACCGCGGCAAGTTTGAATTGGCAGAGGGAGGGACGATCTTTCTCGATGAGATCGGCGACATGAGTCCCGGCGGACAGGCGAAGCTGCTGCGAGTTCTCGAACAAAAGGTCATCACACGCGTTGGGGGATCGCAGTCGATCCCTATCAACGCACGTGTCATCGCCGCCACGAACGCGCGTCTGGCCGAAGCCGTGCGTGCGAAGAAATTTCGTGAAGACCTGTACTTCCGGCTCAACGTCGTCACGCTCGAATTGCCGCCGTTGCGAGACCGCTCGGACGATGTCCTGCCATTGGCTGAACATTTTTTGAATGGCTTCGCCGTTCATGCTCGCCGTCCTAAGCTTCAGTTGTCGGCCGAAGCCCGCAAGCGAATGCAATCCCACACTTGGCCCGGCAACGTGCGCGAGCTTCGTAATCTGATGGAGCGGGTCGCGTTCTTGGCACCCGGTGAGAAGGTCGAAGCGGATGACTTGGCCTTCATTCTCAGTCCGGAACAAAACCGGATGCAGGAGCCGTCGCTCGATGTGGGACTCGGTGAAGCGACGGTCGTGTTTCAGCAGGACTTCATCCGTCGGGCAATCAAGCGTGTCCGCAACAACATGAGCGAGGCGGCTCGATTGTTGGGGCTGCACCGCTCCAACCTCTATCGCAAGATGAGGCAACTCGGCATGAGCGAAGCCTCCGGCCGCGAGGACGATGAGCTTGATGACTCCGAGGATGCGGCTGCGCAGTAGAAGCCATCAGGGGCCACCTGTGGTGGTGCCGGATTCACGGAGAACCCAGCTCGAAATTGCTGAAACCAACTGTCCGGAATCTGTGACGTACCCATTGCTCAGAGAGCATGACGGAGATGCTTCAACCACTGAAAGAACGGCCTGTCGGCGATTCGCTCTTGCTGGATCGAACTCGCAGATGCCCCGTGTTTCATAGGAAATGACGCAAACGAGCGAGAGCCTCGTCAGCGAAGTCCGTCGAAAGGCCGTTCCTTGACGGTCGAAGGTAAGGGGCTAGAATCGGGCCGAACTTGCCGAAGCTGCTGGCTGTAGCGACGAGTCTAGGCGATGGAAGTCAACCCCCCCTCCCCTGACCGCGTTTAGTCGGTGCCTCTCTCGGTTTGCGGTTCCCGCTCACGATCTTCTGGTCGGGCGTGTTTGCCACAGGTCATGACAGCAAATGAGAGGTCTCGCCCGTGGATGGAAACTCTTCCGCCGAGTTCAAAGAGCTGGTTCGGTCGCGCACGGATATTGTGCAGTTGATCGGTGAGACCGTCGCGCTTCAGCCTCAACAGGGTGGCCGTGTCTTCAAAGGACTCTGCCCTTTTCACGACGATCACAACCCGTCTTTCACAGTGAACCCCGAGCGACAGTGGTACAAGTGCTGGGTCTGCAACGAGGGGGGCGATTGCTTCTCGTTCGTGATGAAGCACGACAACCTCGGTTTTCCTGAGACGTTGGAATTTCTCGCCCGTCGCGCCCATTTGGAGATGCCCGCCAAGTTGCGTCGCGGGCCAACCGAGTCGGCGCACAAGCCGCAGTTGTATGACGTGCTGACGTGGGCACAGGACGAATTCCACAATTGCCTGCAAGTGTCGGCCGCCGGAGAACGGGCGCGAAACTATCTCCTTAAGAGAGGATTTACACAGGCGACCATTTCGCGTTGTAAGTTTGGGTATTCGCCAGACGATTGGGAGTGGCTCATCCGTCGGGCGAAAGGGCGGTTCGATGTGGAGCTGCTGTTCGATGCCCGACTCGTCTCGAAGAGAACCGAAGGTGGCGGTTGTTTCGATTTTTTCCGTGATCGCGTGTTGTTTCCAATTCACGACGAAAGAAGCCGTGTTGTGGCGTTTGGTGGACGCATCCTCCCGGACAACAAGTACGAGAACGCTCAGAAATATCTGAACAGCGTTGACAGCGTCATCTTCCATAAGAGTCGGCTTTGCTTTGGATTGGCTTGGGCGCGCGAGGCAATTAAGCAGAGCAAGACCGTGCTGGTCACTGAGGGGTACACCGATTGCTTGAAGGTGCAGCAGGCCGGATTGATGAACGCCGTGGCAACGCTGGGAACGGCTCTCACCGATTCGCACGTCACGCTACTCAAACGACTCGCGGGCAAAGTGGTCTTGGTTTACGACGGAGACAAGGCGGGGAAAGACGCGGCAGAACGATCACTCTCAAAGTTCTTGGCTCAAGATGTGGACTTACGAATCCTGACCTTACCGGGTGATTTGGACCCGGACGAATTTGTGATGGCTCACGGTGCGAAGGCACTGGAGAAGTTGATTGACTCGGCTCCGGAAGTGGCGGAATACGAGTTGCGATTGTTAATCGGAAGACATGGAACTGAGACGATCGATGCTCGGATGCGGATCTTGGATGGGATGCTGCAACTGTTGATCATGTCGCCGGGGATCGTGGGGACGGTTAAGGAAGATATGCTGATTGGCCGTCTGCCGCAGCGTCTCGGGTTGTCCGAGTCAGACGTGCGGAAACGGTTGAAGGAGATGCGCGGCGAGCATCAAAACAGGCTGATTCGCACCGCAGAGCGGAGAGTTTCTGCAACCGAACCAACCGGTGAGTCCCCGCAACACCGCTGGAGACCGGCGATCCTTTCACTCCAGCAAACTCAAAGCAAAGACGATCTGCTGGAGTGCGAATTACTCCAGCTCCTCTTCACTTCGCCGGATATAGTTGACGCGGTTCGGCGAGAGATTGGCACGGATGATTTTAAGAGCGAAGTCCTGCAGGAACTGTTGACCGTCTGCTTTGATTTGAGCGATGACGGTCAGTTGCCCAGCTTCGACAAAGTGCTGACTCGACTGGAGTGCCCCGACTTGAAGGGCTTGATCGTTTGGATCGACGAACAGGCTCGCGAACGGGAGATCGCGATCAGGCTGGCACAGGATGCCGCCCGAGAAGGAGACGATTCCTTCAATGGACTGCTGCGGCAAGTGCTGGATGGTTTGAAGTGGCGTCGAACACAAGACAGTCATCGTGCGGCTCAAGGACGGCTGATTGAACTGCCGCGTGAGTCTGCGAGTCTGACACAGGAAACACTCGATTTGCTCAAACAAGCCTCCCAATTTCACCAGCGGCGTTCGGCAAGAAAGGTTTGAGGCGGTTTGGCCCGGCCTTCGCAATAGAAACATCGCGGAAGGAATTGCGGCATGTCGCAAGATGAGATGTGACCCAGGCAAGATGGCTTCAGACCAAGTTGGCTCAGAACAAAACCGTGTCCGAACGTTGAGCTTCGGACACTCACTACAGATGCAATCCACGAGTTGAATCAGTTTTTTGGAGGAGTTTCAGGTGTACCGACTCGACCAAGGTTTGAACCAACTGATTGAAACCGGCAAACAACAGGGCTTCCTGACGTTTACTCAGGTGAATGACTATCTGCCCGACGAAGCGGTCAATCCCGAGAAGCTGGACAACCTCTTGCAGTCGATGGACGAACTCGGCCTCGAGATCGTTCCCGACTCCAAGTTGCCTATCAATTTGGATGACCTGCGCAAGCGTCCGTTGAAACTCAAAGTGACCAAGCCCAAAGAACCGGGCGAAGAAAAGTCACGCAAGATCGACGATCCCGTCCGGATGTATCTGACCCAGATGGGCGAGATTCCGCTGCTGACGCGCGAGCAAGAGATTTCACTCGCCAAGAAGATTGAAGTGACGCGGAAGCGGTTTCGTCGGCATTTGCTGGAGAGTGAATACGCGCTCAAGTTGTCGATCGACATCCTCACGAAGGTTCATCGCAGCGAGCTGCCCTTCGACAGAACGATCAAAGTGTCGGTGACCGAGGGACTGGAAAAGAACCAGATTCTCGGACGGATGCCTCACAATTTGAAGACGCTGGAAAACTTGCGGAGCAAGAGTTCCCTCGACTTTGAAGTCTGCCTCAACCCGGAGAGTTCCACTACGGAAATCGCCGCCGCGCGACTGTCGCTAGCGCAGCGCCGTCGCAAGATGGTCACGTTGCTGGAAGAACTCAGTCTGCGTACGCAACGTTTGCAACCGACCATGCGCCGCATGGAACAGCTTGCCCGCCGCATGACGGAACTTCAGCGGCAGGTCGATGGCCTGAAGCATTTGAAGTCGGCGAAGGACGAACGCGCCAATCTGCAGAAAGAACTTCGCGATCTGATGCTGATGACGCTGGAGGACCCGAAGAGCCTCAACAAACGCATCGAAGAAATTCACGAACGCTTTGCCGCCTACGAACAGGCGATGCGTGAGCTGTCTGGCGGGAACCTGCGGTTGGTTGTTTCGATCGCGAAGAAGTACCGCAACCGCGGGCTGAGCTTCCTGGACCTCATCCAAGAGGGAAACACCGGCTTGATGCGGGCCGTCGATAAGTACGAGTATCGACGCGGCTACAAGTTCTCGACGTATGCCACATGGTGGATTCGGCAAGCCATCACGCGCGCCATCGCCGATCAGGCTCGCACGATCCGCATCCCGGTTCACATGATCGAAACGATGTCGAAGTTGCGCAAGGTCAGCAAGAAGCTGTTGCAAGACAAGGGACGCGAACCGACCATCGAAGAAACTGCAGAAGCTGCGGGAGTCAGCCTCGAAGAAACGCGCCGTGTCCTGAAGATTTCCCGGCACCCGATCAGTCTCGATCGGCCGGTTGGAGAGAGTGAAGACAGCTACTTCGGCGACTTCATCGAAGACGCATCGACCGAAAGCCCCGTCAATTCTGCGACGCAAGAGATGTTGAAAGACAAGATCGATGTTGTCTTGAAGACGCTGACTTACCGAGAACGCGAGATCATCAAATTGCGGTACGGCCTCGGCGATGGCTACACCTACACGCTCGAAGAGGTCGGCCGCATTTTCAAGGTGACTCGAGAACGCGTGCGACAGATTGAAGCGAAGGCCGTTCGGAAGTTGCAGCACCCGGTGCGCAGCAAGCAACTGAAGGGATTCTTGGACACGCTCGCGACGGCGGCGGCTCCCGCCAACTGATTTTGCCGATGCGGGGCCTGTCATTGCTGAACTCAAAAAGGACGCGAGTCGGTCGAAAGACCGGCTCGCGTTTTCTTGTTATAGTCCAGCCAACACTTGGACAGACTCACCTCCGTGGAGCGAATGGATGACGCCGATCAATGCCGGGCTGAAAGCAATTCACGATTTGCGAGAACAACTTGAGGAGCGGACCCGGCAACTCAAGGATGGTCCGCTTCAGATCGCTTCCCGGCAGACGACGATCAACACGAAGCGGGCGGCACTTGAAGCCCAGAAACTGAAGCTCAAGCAATTGAAAGTCGCTTCAGAACAGAAGAGCCTCCAACTGAAGTCCAACGAAGACCGCATCCGTGATCTCGAATCGAAACTGCACGCGGTCTCATCGAACCGCGAGTACGACGCGCTCCGAACCCAGATCGCGGCGGACAAGATGGCCAACAGTGTCCTCGAAGACGAAATCATCGAAACCTTGGAAAGGGTCGATGAAATGTTCGCCGACGTGACCGAAGCCGAAGCGGGGATCGTGCGGATCGAAGCGGAACTCAAGACGTTCTCCGCCGCAGTCCACGAAAAAGAGGCGGGCCTGCGACAGGAGATCGAAGAGCTGACGGTGAAAGTGAGCGACGTGGAATCGGTCCTGCCCCCTGATGTGATTCCGGTTTATCAACGACTGGTTGCCGCTTACGGTGCCAAGGCGTTGGCCCCTGTAAAGGAACGGTCCTGCGGTTCCTGTTACATCGGCCTGACCTCTCAGGTCATGGTCGAACTCAAGAGCGGCAAGATCAAGTTTTGCACTTGTGGCCGACTGATGTACTTCGTCGGCTGAGTCTGCTTTCCAAGTGAGTGCCACACCTCGGGCCAGTTCGGCACTTGCTCCATCTTGATGATGCCCGCTTGCCACACCCGTCCTCGGCGTGTGGCTTTTCTCCAACATGGGCCAGATGGCCCTCTGCGAACTTCGGCACGAATACCGTGTTGTCGCCGTGGTTATGTCGATCTTGGAACCGATTGCGGTTTCGGCCCGGTGTTTGCTTTCCGAGATGCATCAGAGCGAAGTCACCGTGAACTTCGCCAGACCAGCATGAATCGGATTGGGGACCCCCGGCATGACGCAACAGCGCCACTTCAAACGGATGCTGATCAATGTTCAAGATGGCATCCATCATCTCCATATTGGTGAGATGGAAATCTGGGACGGAGCCGACTTGGCGCTTTTGCGCGAGGGGCTGTTCAAGTTGATCGAGCACGAGCGATGTCGATCGATCTCCATCGACATGCGTTACGTGAAGTACATCCCCAGCGGCTTCTTCGGGATGCTGGTCGATTGGCAGGAGAAGCGCGGCGTCTGCTTTGCCATGACGACCCCGCAACCCAATGTCCAGCGGATGCTCTGGTTCCGCCGGTTCTTTCAAATGGGTCTCGACGGGTTGTACGAACTCAAGACCGAGCCACAAGACGCCATGGTCGCTCCGAACCACGGCACCGCCGATTGCCTGACAGAGACAGCCGCGATCTGACCGCGAGCGGCAGAGAACCCTCTGTCGCCACGCTCGCGAGCGTGGCGACCCAGCGATCAACGCCGGTCCACTTAGCCGCCTGTTGAACAACGTAGGGTAAGCGTCTGGCTTGCCCTCTTTCTAACGGCATTCACGGGCAAGCCAGACGCTTACCCTACGTTGTTCAACAGGCTGTTCAGCACGAACTACTGTTTATTGCCCGCGTCACCTGTCTTCTTAACGAGCGGCGTCCAGCGTTTGATGCGGACAGCATTGGCTTCGCGGTACGGGTCTTCAGCGACGGTTCGCTCGATGGCCGCGACCGCTTCTGCAAACTTGCCTTGGCGGACGTAGCACTCGGCGAGAAGCGACCGCGCGGCGAACGTCCAACGACCTTTGCGATCGAATCGTTTCACGTAGCCCGCCAGTTGCTCGACAGCCGCTTCATACTCTTCTGCCTCGAACTTACTGAGGCCACTCCAGTAGATGGCATCCTCCGCCGCGAGGCGGTGCAGTTGAGCAATCTCCGTGAACTGGCTCGGCTCGATTTCCAGATGGCGGATCGACAGGTAACGCTGCGTCGCGTCCTCGAACTTGCCCAGCAGTTGGTCGGTACGAATCTTGAGCATCTTCCGTTCGGCAACGGCTCCGATGGCATTGCCGGTCTGCGGGTCCACGTTCGCTGCGATCGGTGCGCTGAAGCTGAGTAATAGCTGCTGCATTTGCTGCATCGTGGCTTGATTGGCCGTGCGTGCCGTTGCAAGTTGGCGCGCGGGGTACGGCCAAAGCAGGAGGTTCTCGGCATTGAGGTCTTGGCAGGCCGCTTGGATGCGCTTAATCAAACCTGTCCGGCCGAGGTCATCAGACGGCGGATCAAACAGGACGCAGGCGGACTCCGCTGGCAGTACCTGTTCCAATCGGTTCATCCGACGCCCCCAGAAGTCCGGTTCCGCGATCGGCATGACGCGAGCCACCTTGAGTGACTCCGCATCAATGCGGTAAGGCTGGTCGGCACGAGCGGCCAGTTGTTGCAACCATTCGGGGTGAGCGGGAAGCTCTGATAAAGTCGCGGGCTGGTAGCCTGTCGCAGAGATCTCGACCGACGAAGGAATGGCGAGGCCGAGCTTCGGGTCGAACATGTGGATGCGATCATTCAGGACCGCGCCAAAGAGCCACTCATCATCATCGGCCTTCGCCGCATCGCCCGGCCGGACGATGACACTGTCGATTCGCAGTTGCTTCAGAATGGAGGCACAGGCCCAGGCTCGGTCCTCCGGCGTCCCGCGCCCGGTCATCAGGATCAGATAAGTGGAAATGGGAAGTTCGGGGTCGTCATCGCCGCGCAGCGCGACGTTGCGAACGACGAATTGGAAGACCTCTTGAACTCGTTGCAGTTCGTCATTGCTGCGAGCGGCAAGATAGGTCGCGATGCTGTGCGTCAACTGGCAATCACGGATGTGGACCGCGTCTTGTTCGTCGAACTTGTCGGACGCCAGCCGCTTCGCCACTTCGGCACTTGCCCAGCCTGTCGGAGGCGCGGGGGTCTCTGATTCAGCTTCAGCGGCATCGCCGCCTAGCTTGGCATCACTGAGCATTCCCCGCCACGAATTGAGCAGGCTCACCGGCTTGTCCGGAGCGGCAGCGATGCTGAAGTTTTCCGGCCGCAGTTGGTGGATGGCGCTCTTGAGCAAGTCTTCTGCGGAAGCGGTCTTGTTGGTGGCTTTGCCCGACGACACGACCGCTTTGCGCGGGCATCCGGTGGCGGTCACCAACATCACGAGACTTGTGATCAAGGCCGAAGCACGTCGAACATTCATAACGGAGGTTCTACTCGAAGGAGTGAGTGGACAGGTTGAGGGCCACGGACGCACTGAAGCAGCCCTGCGGTTCTATTGGCGGTTGCCGTTCCTACGCCGAAGGTTGGCAAGTCGTTGAGCGTTTTCTACGGAGAGGGCTTGCGGCGGAACTCGTGCGACGACGGACCTTCAATTCGCGAACTCCAGCGCCAGCGCTCGCAGCCTTAC
Source organism: Schlesneria sp. (assembly GCA_043746775.1). Taxonomy (GTDB): domain Bacteria; phylum Planctomycetota; class Planctomycetia; order Planctomycetales; family Planctomycetaceae; genus Schlesneria. Next base: position 4,305 of record JAYTQJ010000635.1, on the reverse strand, counting down.
CAACTGCTCAATCAGCCGTGGCAGCTCATGCAAGGGGACCATGTTCGGGCCGTCGCTGAGAGCCTGATCCGGGTTCGGATGGGTCTCAAAAAAGATGCCGTCGCAACCGGAAGCAACGGCCGCGCGAGAGAGGAACGGAACCAGTTCGCGTCGCCCGCCGGTGGTTGCTCCGCCGGGAAGTTGCACGCTGTGTGTCGCATCAAAAATGACGGGACCGCCGAACGACTGCATCACGGGGATGCACCGCAGGTCATTCACGAGTCGTCCGTATCCGAACATCGTGCCGCGTTCGGTCAGCAGGACATTGGGATTACCAAATGCCTCGCACTTTTTGACGACGTGGACCATGTCTTCCGGAGCGACAAATTGCGGCTTCTTGACGTTGATCGTTCCGCCGTGCTTGGCCGTCGCGGCAGCGACCGCTTCCACCAGATCGGTCTGTCGTGCGAGGAACGCGGGAATCTGAACGATCTGACACACGGCGGCCGCGGGTTCCGCTTGGCTCGGCTCGTGGACATCGGTGAGCAACGGTAGACCGGTGGTCTCGCGGACCTTGGCCAAGATTTCTAAACCCCGTTCGAGACCGGGGCCACGAAAACTGTCCACGCTCGTCCGGTTGGCTTTGTCGAAGCTCGACTTGAAGACGATCTGCACGTTCTGCGATGACGAGAGGTCCGCCAATCGCTTCGCGACCTCCATCACCAACTCTTCACTTTCGATGACGCACGGGCCAGCGATGAACAGCAGCGGCTCGCGTCGTCCACAGCGCCAGCGTCCAATCGAAATCGGGTTGTTCGGCAAGGTCGGTCCTTTCTCACGGATCACATCGAATCGGGAGCGGCATCCTATCCGCAGTCGCAACGCCCTGCGACCGTTGTCGCGCTCACGAGTAGGACACTTCAAGGCTTCTCAGCAGTTTGTGAACCGGGGTTGAGCGAACTTGGTAACGCTTGTAAGGTCTGCAACCCCTCGAATATCCGGGGGCTTTCTTCGAGCCACGACAAGGATGTCGAGTGTTCCTCACGCGATCCATTCGCCGCAAGCTAGTCATCGGACTGGGCCTCGTCCTGTTGATGCTGGTGCTGCTCGGCGTCGTGGGCTTCTCGGGCCTGTGGTCGTACCGCAGCGTCGTAAAAGACCTGCAAGCTCAGTTGGACAACGAGCCGAATCGCTCTGAACTCTCTCAAGCATTGGCCGCTCTGATCGAACCCTTGATGCTCATCGAGCGGCCGACAGTGCCGTTGGGGCCAAGAGTTCACAAGCGGCAGGAACTGGAGTTCAACTCCACGTTGTGGACCGAACGGATTGGCGAAGCGACACGCGAGCTGCGTGAGTACCGCCGCCGAGTTCCGCTTCCCTCGACGCTGGTTGGACCGCGCGTCGGGATCAGCCACATCAAGCTGGACGAAATCCAACAAACGCTCGGGTTGTTAGAACGCGGTGGGCGGCAACTGAGCAACACTCAAGACGGTGAACCGATCCTCGACGCGATGTTGCGCGACATTGCCCGTTTGCAGATCATCGTGCAAGAGCTGCCCAACTCCGAACGTGGTTTCCACACGACATTGCGGGAGGCGCACGATGCCTACAAATGGCGACTGTGGTTGATCGGCAGTTGTCTCGTCCTCGTGCTACCGCTCCTCGCGTCGTTGTATTGGTGCGGTTACGTCTGGATTTTCGTGCGTGTCAAGAAGCTGCACGACGCGGCGTTGCGAGTGGCCAATGGAGACTATCGCCACCGCCTCACACTGCCCGGTCGCGATGAGATGGTCGATCTGGCAGACAGCTTTAACCGCATGATCGACCGTTTCCAACGCGACAAGTCCGAGTCCGATCGCGAGGCCCAATGTCGCGGCGAACAGATCGTGCGAAACAAGCATCTGGTGGACCTCGGCCAGATGGCGTCGGGCATCGCGCATGAGATCAACAACCCGCTGAACTCGATCCTGATGGCATCGGACTCACTGTTGCAGCGACTGATCGAATCCGATGGCCAGTTCGGTCGCGATGCCGCCGACCGCGAACTGCTGCGCGCGTATCTACCGATGATCGCGCAGTCCGCCGATCGGTGTCAGGCCATCACACATCGCACGCTCGACATCGCACGCGGCAACAACGGCCCGCATGTCCGCTACGACCTGACCAAAATCGTCGTCGAGGTTCTGGATCGCCTGCATCACGTCGAAGGCCATGATCACATCACGATTGAGTTCGACAGAAGTAAGCCGCATTCTGCCGATGTCAATCCGGGTGAGCTGGTTCAGGTCGTGCAGAACCTCGTGATGAATGCCCTCGAAGCGATGGAAGGACAAGACTCGGGAACCGTCTCCATTGCGCTCGATGAGTCCGTGGACGAAGTCATTCTGAGCGTGAGGGACTCGGGTTGCGGAATGACTCCGCACGTCTTGTCGCACCTCTACAAACCGTTCTTCACCGAGCGTGCATCGGGCAAAGGAACGGGCCTCGGCCTGTCGATCGTCGATCGCATCGTCGGCGAACACGGCGGTCGAATCGAGGCTCTCAGCGACGGCCCCGGCGAAGGGAGCACGTTCCGAATCCACATCCCACGCAGGGCACAGGAGTCGGCGGCAGCGGCCTGACGCATCACCTCCAACAATGACCGAAGACCTCGTCACTAAATCACGTTGCCCCACTTTTCCTCTTCTGATATCACCCGCCGCCCCTTGAACTGCCAATCGGCAAACACCGCCATCCGACATGGGTCGGCTCGCTGACAAGGATGTCACGAGTAGGGCAAGGAGATCGCCCGTTGACTGCTGCCGCGACAAACAAACTGCGAGTCCTGTTCGTCGATGACGAGCAAACGATTCGCGACGTGATGAAGATCGAACTGCCACGCATGGGCCATGACTTGGTTCTCTGCGAAGACGGCCATGCCGCATTGAAAGCACTCGAACTTCAAACCTTCGATGCCGCCATCGTCGATCTGCGCATGCCCGGCCTGAGTGGCTGGGACGTGATCCAGCACATCAAGAAGGTCTCGCCCGAAACCGAGGTCATCATCAGCACGGCTCACGGCGACGTGGACGCTGCGATTCAAGCCGTCCGCGCGGGGGCTTACGATTTCCTCCGCAAGCCGTGCAAGCTGATCGACATCAGTGCCTCGCTGAAGCGGGTCGCTGACAAGCGCATGCTCATGAACAAGACCATTGCTCTCGAATCGAGACTCAAGGCGGTCGAAGGCTCACCCGATTTGATCGGTCGCACGCCCGAGATGCTGCGCGTCAAGAAGCTGTGCGAGAAGATCGCGCCGACCGATTCGAGTGTCCTCATCTTGGGTGAGACCGGCACGGGAAAGGAACTCGTCGCACGACGCATTCACGATCTCAGCAACCGCTCGACGATGCCGTTCGTCGCCGTGAATTGCGGCGCGTTGCCCGAGAATCTTGTCGAGAGCGAACTGTTCGGACATCGCAAAGGTGCGTTCACGGGAGCCGACACGCCACGCAAAGGGTTGCTCGAAGTCGCCAACGGTGGAACCCTGTTCCTCGACGAGTTGGGTGAACTCGACAAGTCGATGCAGGTCAAACTGCTGCGGTTTTTGGAGTCGGGTGAGGTCCGGCGCGTCGGTGAAAACGAAGCCTTTCACGTCGATGTGCGTGTCGTCTGCGCAACGAACTGCGATCTCCAACACATGGTCGTCGATGGCTCGTTCCGCGAAGACTTGTTCTTCCGAGTCAACACGTTTGAGATCACGCTGCCGCCGCTGCGCGAACGTAAAGACGATATCCCGGAACTTGCACGGACGCTGATCGCTCGGCATCTCAAACGACGCGACGTTCCGGAAAACGTGCTGTCTCCCGAGACAATTCAAGTTCTCAAGCTGCACGATTGGTCGGGCAACGTGCGGGAACTCGCCAACGCTCTTGAACACGCGGTCATCATGTCCGATGGCGGTGTCGTTCAGCCGGTAGATCTGCCTGCGGGCGTCCTGCGCCACGCGGCCAGTGCGGGCCTGATTAAGCCCGCGACGGTGGAGATGCCGGCGTCACATCCGAAGACGCTCCGCGAGATCGAAATGGACGTGATCTATCGCGTGCTGGACAAGCACCAAGGCGACAAACCCAAGGCCGCCATCGAACTCGGTATCGCGCTGAAGACGCTCTACAACAAACTCAACGGCGACCAGACGAAGGCCGCCGGTTGAGTGTTGGTACTTGCCGTAGGGTGCGTGGAGTCCTTCGTTTGCGAATGTTGTCGCGAAGGAGTCACGTTTCAGGGTTGCCGCCAAAGTAGCCATCATCGCTCCGCGTGATGAGCCTTTCGCAAGTCGATGCCTGATCT
>JAYTQJ010000634.1:0-6941 GCA_043746775.1 Schlesneria sp. | reverse complement strand
GGAATCGGCCTTCACGTCCTTGCACGGCCACGTCGAAGCTCCGTGACCGTGGCACCCCGAGTTGAACAGAGGCGATTGCCGTCGTTCCACCGTGCGTTGGTTGTCAGAGTGCGCACGAACTTCGTAGTGTCTCGCCTCCGCGCACCCCCCTTTCAAATTGCAATGAGTTTCCGGATGGAACCTGATGTCACGCCGTCTCCTTCTTTGCCGCAGCCAGCGCCCGCGCAGACGCCGCTGGCGGGAGGCTACGTCGAACTGCTCGCCATCGCGGTGCCGATGGTTTTGAGTTCCAGCACGCAATCGCTGATGCACGTCGTCGATCGCGTCTTCATGACGTGGTACTCCAAAGAAGCGGTCGCGGCGGCACTGCCCGCAGGGATATTGTTCTGGTCGTGCCTCAGCCTACCCTTTGGAATTGTTTCGTATGCGAACGCGTTCGTGGCGCAGTACGACGGTGCGAAACAACCGGCACGCGTTGCGGCGGCGGTCTGGCAGGCGGCCTATTTCGCACTGGCTTGCGGGCTGCTGCTGATCCCATGCGCGTGGTTCTCCGGTGCGCTGTTTGATTTGGTCGGGCATGAAGACAGCGTGCGAAAACTGGAAACGGAGTATTTCTCATGGCTCTGCCTGGGAGCGGTCTTCGCGCTGCTCCCCGCCGCGCTTTCGACCTTCTACAGCGGGCGCGGCCAGACACGGATGGTCCTGCTGGTGAACGGATCAAGCGTGCTGGTCAACGCCGTTCTGGTCGTGATCCTCGTGTTTGGATGGGGGCCGATTCCCAAGCTGGGAATGACCGGAGCCGCCATCGCCACGAATTTGGCCAATGCCTTTGCCACGCTCTGCTACGTGTACTTGCTGACGCGATCCGACGCGCGAGACACGTATCAATTTTGGAAGCACTGGCGATTCGATCGCCGCCTGATGCGCGACCTGTTGAAGTTCGGTGGGCCGAGCGGTTTGCAAATGTTTCTCGACGTGGCGGGCTTCACCGCGTTCATCATTGTCATCGGTTGGATCGGCAAGCACGAACTGGCGGCGACGAACATCGCCTTCAACCTGAACACGCTCGCCTTCACGCCGGTCATCGGCGTCGGCATCGCGGTCTCCACGCTCGTCGGACAGCGGATCGGCGAGGGACGCCCCGATATCGCCGAGAAGTCTGCTCGCAAAGGGTTCGTCGTGGCGGGAGGGATCATGGCCTTTTGTGGTGCCGTGTACGTCTTCGCACCGCAGATCCTGCTGGCTCCTTACGCCTATCACGCGGACGGTGAGAACTTTCAGGCCGTTCGCGACGTGGTAGTCGTGCTGCTGCGGTTCGTCGCTCTCTACTCATTCTTCGACGCGATGGCGATCGTATTTGGATCAGCCGTGCGCGCGGCGGGAGACACGACATTCTCAATGATCGCGACCTGCCTCTGCGCTTGGGGACTCCTCGTCACACCGACGTATCTGACGTGGAAGTTTTACGGACCGAGTCTCTTCTGGAGTTGGATCTGGTGTACGGTCTACGTGACCGTGCTGGGCTTCGTGTTTCTAATCCGGTTCAGGAGTGGCCGTTGGAAAACGATGAACCTGATCCACCACGAATCGCCACCGCTCCCCGAGACGCACATGTAGGTCGGCCCCTTGGCTCGGTCCGGGGGGGTTGTTCAGCGAGCCGTCGTTTCGCCATCTCGAAGCCCGGCAAAGAGGCGGTGCATCTACTACGTCCGAGAATTGGCAGCCAGGTGCGTGTCACCGTTTTCAGAACGACACCCTGATTTGCAGGTTCGGCAGACTTCCCCCATCTCGTTCCGACTCTTCGCTCGGTCATCTTTCTGCCTCTCTCTTTCTGTCTACTTCTTCTTCCTGCAAGACTGAAGCGGGGAGACAGAAAGAGAGGGGCAGAAAGATGAGTACAGTGAAGCCCGCACGAACTTTCGGGCGTGTAAATGCACCGCCCCCTTAGCCGGACTTCAGCGCAGCTCGACTTTTGAATTCTGTCGGCGGTAGAAACACGAACAGCCCGCTGATGGTTTCACCAGCGGGCTGTTCGATGTTTTTCAGTTCGGCAGGCAACGCATTCGGACGCCGAAGCGTCTCAGACCTATGTTGCGACCGCACCCTCGGCAGGCTTCGGGGCCGAGAGCTTGTTGATGAGCTTGGTTAGCCGTGACTTGTCTCGCGCCGCTTTGTTGCGGTGGATCAAGTGCTTGGCAGCGGACTGATCGAGCTTCTTGACCGCGACCAACAAGGCCGACTTGGCGTCATCGACCGACTTCTCTCCCGTGGGGACAGCAGCGGCGGACGCTCGCACCTTCTTAATTGTCGTTCGCAGCGCGGATCGCTGCTGCTTGTTGCGGACGCGACGACGTTCGTCTTTTCGGAGGGCACGAGTGGCGCTACCAGTGTTCGGCATAAAGTGGTCAACCAGAAGACTGTTCAGTGAAAACTGGCGGGAAAAATCAGACCCCGTGCGAACCGCCGTTCCGCACGAGGGCGGGGAGTATAGCCACAGCCCAGAAGGCTCGCCAGTCAGTCGGTTCGCTCGTAGAAAAAACCTGCGAGGATGTCCAAACGACTGGGAAACCGCCTGTAATCAGGCGTTTTTATCCCGGTGCGCTACCCCTCCGAGTCGCCCAAGCCGCCACTGCCCGATTGACCCAGTTCACCCTGAATCTTCTCCAATCGGGCACTCACATCCTTGTAGGAGTAGTCGATGCCGAGAATCTCCAAGTAGTGCGTCTCTGCGGTCGTCAAATCTTTCGCTTCCTCGGCTAGCCGTCCCAGCCAGTAATGGCAGTCCTTGAACGGTTGGGGGTGTTCGTTGGCGTTGAGTTTCTCGAGCGCCTTTTTGAACTGGCGCGTGGCCAACGGATTTTGTTTCTGTTTGAGGAAGCACATCCCCAGATTGACCAAGACTTGGGCTTCGAGTCGCACATCTTTTGACGCAGCTTGCAGCAGCGGGATTGCCAGTGCGGGCTTGTTCGCCTGCATGAACCGCTGAGCCAGTTCGTTCTTCAGCTTGAGGTCGCTTGGGTAGCGTTCCGACCGGCGACTGAAGACTTCGATTTCTTGTTCGAGCAATTCCTTCGCAAGGTCGATGCGGTTCTGCTTCGCGACGGCATCGTCTGGATTCTGGCTGGCCGCTTCTTTAGCGAAGAGCAGGTTGCGGCGAACCATCTCAATTTCGATGTCTTCCATTTGCTCGCGGACGTTCGGATCACCGCTCACGTCCAGCCCCTGCTTTAACGCACCAGCGGCCTTTTCAAATTGCCCCTCGCGTTTGTAGTAGTCCGCCAGCTTGAGATAGCCCGCGACGTTGGCCGGTTCTTTTTTGATGGCGCGCAGGAGATCGTTCTCCGCCGACTCACCGGGTGCCAGCACGTCCTGCGGATTCTTGGCACCGTCTTTGACGGAGTCTCCGTAACCGAGCTTCGGTCCCGTGGGAACGTCCTTCGTATTCTGGGCACTGTCGTAGCCCCCGCGGTCCATGACCTGAATCGCCCCGAGGCCGGTGATCTTGCTCCGGATCTCACCATTGAGCGGGTCGAGTTTGACAACCTTCTCGAGCGTCTTCACCGCGCTGTTGTAGTCCCGGCGCAGCTCGTAGACACCAGCCAGCGCGATCATCATCTCCTTGTTTTCGGGAGCGTTGTCGATGGCCGTCTCGTAGGCGAAACAGGCGACTTCGAGGCAACCCCGCTCGCGACAGGCTTCCCCTAGATCAGCATTGAAGTGAGCGTCCCACGGGTTGATCGCGAGACCCTCTTCGGCGGCCAAGTCCATCTCCGTCCAGTTCTTCGCAGCGCGGGCCTTCTTGACCTTGGAACGCACGCTGTTGACCGACAGAAACGCCATGCTCTTGCCGGACTTGTTGTCCTTGTACTTCTTGCGTGTGACGCCGCGCAGCGACTGCCGGTACATCATGTTGTCCGGAGCCATCTTGATCGCGACGCCAAACATCTCCACGGCGTACTCCCAGTTCTGCTTGGCCATCGCCTCCGTCGCCTTCTTAAAGCACTCGGCAGCCAACTTTCGCTTGCGAGTTTCTTCGGGGGAAATTCCATCGGTGGACATGGCTGAGGTCTCACGAGTCATCAGGGTGCGAAGGAGCAAGCCACAACCAAGCCTCGCCGGTTTCGTTCACCGCGAGGCTGGTTCCAAGAGTTGAGGCGGCAGCTTAACAGATCGTGATATCTGCGGACACCGGTCCTGCGACCTCGTGTGCCGTCGTTGATTGATGGTTCCTCAACGAAAGCTTGCGGGGCCAGAGTTTTCGGGAAGGTAGCCCTGTCGCTCCGCGACAGGAAGCGAGATCAACAAGCGACATTCCTCTCGCGAATCAACGGCAAACGCCGCTCGTGAGTTCGCGCTTCCTGTCGCGGAGCGACAGGGCTACCAGCAGCGACAGTCGCACCTTCCGACATCAGAATGGCTCAATTACGTCCGTTGCCAGTCTCTTCGCGACCCACCTATACTCCCGCCGCCTTCGACTGCCTGCGGCCTTTCCCTGATGCCGCTCCCGCCCGTCGATCCCCTCAATCCCTCCCCGCCTTGATTTGGAGAAAGCCATGCCCCGGCTGGTTGCTGTGTTTGCCTTGCTATTTGTTGGCCTGACTTCCGTGGCGACGACCTTCGCCCTCGAACCGTCTTCCAAAGGATCCAAAGATTGGCCGCAATGGCGCGGACCGAATCGCGACAACAAGAGTTCGCAAACCGGAATGCTGACCAATTGGGGTGATGGCGGCCCAAAGCTCGCCTGGAAGATTGAGGGGATGGGCGACGGCTATGCCAGCGTGTCGGTTGTAGGCGACCGGCTCTACTCGACGGGCAACGTCGATGGTTCGCAGAGTGTCATCGCGGTCGATCTCACCTCGCAGAAGATCGTGTGGACGCAGCCGCTCACCGAGAACACGAAGCACGGCTACGAAGGCTCGCGCTGCACGCCGACTGTCGATGGAGACCGGCTGTACGTCGTCTCGTCCAACGGCCAGATTTCGTGCCTCAAGTCGGCCGATGGTTCGGTCGTCTGGAAGAAGGAATTCAACAAGGAATGGCGTGGCCGGATGATGTCGGGCTGGGGCTACTCCGAGTCTCCACTAGTCGATGACAAGTGGGTCCTCTGCACACCCGGCAGCAGTGACGCCATGATCGTCGCCCTCGACAAAATGACCGGCGACGAAGTCTGGAAGTCGGCCGTCCCCGATCAAGGCGAGGCAGGCAAGCCGGGAGCCGGTTATTCGTCGATCATCGTCAGCAACGGCGCGGGCGTGAAGCAGTACGTGCAACTGATCGGACGCGGCCTCATCGGTGTGCGAGCCAGCGATGGCAAGCACCTTTGGAGCTACAACCGGATCGCCAATGGGACGGCCGACATCCCAACGCCGATCGCTCAAGGCGACTATGTCTTCGGTTCCTCCGGCTACGGCGACGGCGGCTCGGGCCTGCTGAAGCTCGTCAAGGATGGAGAGGGAGTGCAAGCGGTCGAGCAGTACTACAAGCCCGGCAAGGAACTGCAAAACCATCACGGCGGCATGGTTCTCGTCGGCGATCACCTCTACTTCGGCCACGGCCACAACAAGGGCTTCCCCGTCTGCGTGGACATGCTGTCGGGCGAAAAGAAATGGGAAGGGAACAGCCGCGATATCGGCAACGGTTCCGCCGCCATCACCTACGCCGATGGACATATCGTCTTCCGCTACCAAAGCGGCGCGATTGCCCTCGTCGAAGCCACACCCGAAAAGTTCACGCTGAAAGGCGTCTTCAAGCCAGAGGTCCAGATCCGCGAATCCTGGGCACACCCGGTCATCTGCAACGGCAAGCTCTACCTCCGCGAGCAGAACACGCTGATGTGCTACGACATCGCCAAGAACTGAGACGCGAAGTCGATCACCCCGCAATAATGAAGAAGCCCGGCATTTCCGAATGCCGGGCTTCTTGTTTTTCGGTCAACACACGAAAAACGTGCAGCGATAGATGGCCAATATCAGCAAGACGACAGTAGTCGTCGAGAATGGATTACGACGTACATCAGCGTCCACAGCCATCCATCCGATGCCGACGATCAGGAGCAGTGTGGCAGGGAATCCAAGAACGTCGCGAGTTCCCCACCAGAGAATGGTTTCCGGTCGCAATCTAAGTTGACAGCCAGCCCACCAAGCGGCCCCGAGCAGAAGTGTTGATGTGCCGCAGGCCGCAGTGATGTAGGCGACAAATGCCAATCGTTTGACTTGGGACATGACAACGTTCCATCGTCATCTCTGGTAGATCGGCAGGAACCCGTTATCGACCAGCAGGATCGTGGCGTTGATCGCGGTCGTGTAAACCGGGCCGACGTGGCCTTCTGCCCACGAGCCGTTGGCCTTCTGCTGGCTCATGATCTGTTTGCTAATGGGCGGGAAATACTTCTCCCAGTCCTTCTCACCCAACCGGTACTGAACCTGCGCGTAGTACAGATGCGTGTAGTGCCAGTGGCCAAACATCTGAGCCTGATTCGCGCCCCCCGCAAGGTTCTTCTCGCAGTACTTCAGCAGCTTCTGAGCGGTCTCGTTGTCGTACTCGCCCGAGTTGAACAGGCACGCGATGGCGGCGGCACTGATCGGCGGACGCGATCCCCCGCCGCGAATGCTGTACTGCACGCCCCCATCCGCAGCCATGCACTTGCGGATGTATTCGACCGCCCGGTCGATGACTTCTTTCGGGACGGGAATCCCCGCGTTGCGGCAGGCTCGCAGGCCCTGGACCTGCGTCACACAGGTCGATCCCTCGTCAAAATTGTTTCCGTCCTTGGCCGAGACATAGCCCCAACCGCCGTCGGGCGTCTGAGCCTCGCCGCAGAACTGCACCGCCTTGGTGAGGACTTCCTTCAGCTTCTCGCGCCGCCGGGCATCCTCTTCCTCGCCGAAGACCTGCGACAGGAAGAGCATCGAGAACCCGTGGCCGTAGGTGTAGTGATAGTC
>JAYTQJ010000633.1:0-6971 GCA_043746775.1 Schlesneria sp. | reverse complement strand
TAGGGTGTGTGGAGTCTTCGGAACACACCGTTTACGGGCACGTTGACGTTGCCATCATTGGTGTGTTCCGAAGACTTCACACACCCTACATCGACTCGAAAGCTCAACGATGATCGAGACCAAGCCGCCTGCGGATCGCCGTCAATCGGCCTTGGTGTTGATTGCCGTGACGGTCATGATCGCGGTGGGAGGCTGGATCGCTGTTGGGGCGTATGCCTATCGGCAGTTCTCTGTCATGACAGAGAACTGGAAATGGCGAGACACCAACGGCGTTGGTTATTGGCGCGGCGAAATTCTCTTTGCGGAATCCGGGATCAACTTTGCCACTGGACCGGCAGGTCCCTGCGCGATCAGGGCCTTCAATCCTCAAACGGGGCACGTCCGAGAAACTGGGATCACAGTCCCCGGCTACAACGTCAGCTTTATGGCAGATGGAAAACAGTTTTGGCTGGTCTATCCCACGGAAGTCGTTTGGTCCGATGGCACGACTGTGACTCGGTTCACACCCAAGATCGCTCTGGCACAGGCGAGCATCCCCTTTCTTTTGGACCATCAGTTGACGATCGCGGCCGTGGACGACAACGGGCATCATCGCCTCTATTCCTTTATCGATGGCGAATGGCAGATCGGTCGGAGGTTCGCGATCCCCGGTTCCGGGAGAACATGGGTTTACGATGCCGAACGGGGCGAAGAGAGACTCGATCCACGCACGGCCAACACGGGCGTGAAACTCGTTGGGGCTTGGGAGTTCATCCAAGCCTGCCAAGTGGGTGATGAGGTTCACGTCATTGCGACCAGTTACGGCAACACGGGCACGTATCAAAGTGCCTACCGCGTGGGTTTCGATTTTGTGCCGGACTCAACCGACGTGGCGTCGGCCCTTGCTCCCGAGAACTCCAATCCAGACACAACAGGCTGGTACCGGTTGGACTCGGCGATATCGCTTATCCCGACTCCGTGCATCATCGATGGCGAGTTCTTACTTTCCGATGCATCGGGGAGTGGCCGTATCTGGAAGCGAGATCCCTCCAAGCCCGGCAAGTTTGTGTCAGTAGACCAAGCCGCAGCAAGGCGGCCACGCACTTTCCGAATGGCCGCCTCTCCAACGGGCGATGATGTTTACCTCGTCGAGATATCACGTTTTCAAGCCCTGAGTTTCCATCACCGCGTGGGAGGCCTGTTTGTCCCCGTTCCGTATTCGCTGCCGGGGAATGACGGGCGCATGGTGGGATTTTTGGCGACGATCGCCGGGTTGGCTCTGGCCGTGTGGATGTTCTCGCATTTCGTTCTGCTTGCGGTAGCGAACCGACTGGTCAAACAGGGCGAACAAAGTCAGTACTCGTTCGGACACGAAACCGTCACGCTGGCTCCGCTGAGTCGCCGCTTTATGGCCCGTGCGATCGACTTGCTCATCCTGCTGTTGCCTTTCGGGCTGGTGGCAGCGTGTTTGCTTGCGATGACGGACACGGAACAACTCGCCGAGTTTTCAGGGACTGTCCTTCAAGCCACGTACGAGTTGGTAGTCGTCCGCAATTGGAATTGGTTCGGCTTCCAGCGCGTGGGCGATGCGTTCACGCGGCTGGACCGCTCGATGGAAGCGACCATTGGATTCCTGATCGCCACAGCATGGGTCGTTGGCATGTTTGTGTTATCGGTACTGGTCGAAGGTCGGACGGGAGCCTTTGTGGGCAAGTGGCTCTGTGGACTGCGAGTCGTTCGAACCACGCTGCGACCATGCAGTACGTCGCGGATTCTGCTTCGAGAACTACTACTCTGCGTAGACACCGCCAACCTGCTCAGCCCCATCCCGGCCGTCTATGCCATCCTGTCCAACGACCAACGCCAGCGCATCGGTGATCTGGTGGCAGACACGATTGTGGTCGAGCACCGTGCCGGGCAGATGTTGTCGCGTGAAACATTGAAGCGGCGGCTTTGATGAAGTTTCCAAAACAGGACAGACGCGAGCATGGAATTGCATCTCGTCACATGTTGAACCAGAATCGCCCCTGTTTGATTCAGTTCTTGGGAGCAGAAACATGAACACGCTGATGGCTTCATCCTTGGACATCCTAGTGACGCCCGAGTTGCAAAGTCTGTTGACAGAGGAAGTGGAAATCACCGGACACCCCGCTGCGGAGGTCGTCACCGATGCCGCGCTAAGTTGGCTTCGCTCACAACGAAAGCGACGCCGTATTGATGAAGAAGTAAGAGCCTACGCCGTTGCTCACGCCGGTACGCAATCAGACTTGGATGTTGAATTGGAGGAAGCTGGGATCGAGTGCTTGCTGCACGATGATGTCGAAGGGACACCATGAAGCGTGGTGACATTTTCATCGCCGATTTGCAGCCGCGATCGGGATCGGAACAGCAAGGCCGAAGACCGGTCATCATCATTTCACGTGACAGCTTCAATTCCGTTGCTGGCTGGAAGTCCATCATCGTTGTTCCCTGTTCAACCTCGGAATCACAGAAGCGACGTGGCCCAACCTGTGTGAGATTGCCTTCCGGAACGGGCGGGTTACCGCTGGAGTCCGTGGCCCTGTGCCATCAAATCACCACGCTCGACCGATCCAAACTCACCCAGCATTTGGGGACGCTCACTGCGGACGAGATGGCATCTGTGAATACGGGTGTTCTCGTGGCAGTGGACCTCAACGAATGATCTCTTTGGAGCCGCAGGCCATGTTGAATCAAGAATCGCTCGCGCGCCGTGAACTGCTGTGGCAGGTTGGCGGTGGGCTTGGTGGTGTGGCACTCGCTTCAATGTTGGGGCGAGATGGCTTAAGCGGCGCGGAGGCACAGCCGAAGACCGTGGTCTCGGCGCACGGGGGCGTGATCGACGTGATGCACTTCCCACCGAAGGCGACGCGCGTCGTGCAGTTTTTCATGGCGGGGGCGGCTTCGCATGTGGACCTGTTCGACCACAAGCCGGAACTCATCAAGCGGAATGGCCAGCCGTGGGATCCGGGTGAGAAGGTTGAGCTGTTTCAGAACGGGCACGGGGCGACGTTCGCTTCACCTTGGTCGTGGAAGCAGTTCGGTCAGTGCGGCAAACACTTGTCCGAAGTGACTGCGCCGCTGGGTGAGGTCGTCGATGAGATGGCCTTCATTCACAACCTGATCGGCAAGACGGGTGTTCACAGTACGTCCACGCTGCTTCAAGCAACTGGCTTTCAGACGCCGGGCTTTCCCGGCATGGGGGCGTGGGTCAGCTATGGCCTTGGCAGTTTGAATGACAACCTGCCGACGTTCGTCGTGCTCCCCGATCATCGCGGCTTCCCGTCGAACGGGCAGAAGAACTGGGACTCGGCATTCCTGCCGGCGAGTCATCAGGGGACGATCATTCGGCCCGGCGCGGCCAATCCGATCGAAGATTTGTTCCCTGCGAAGAATGGTCTCGTCACACGCGAAGGGGATGCGGAGGGACTCGAACTGATGACGAAGCTCAACCGCCGTCATGCCGAGTCGCGACCGGGCGACTCGCGCCTCGATGCTCGCATCAAATCGTATGAGCTTGCCGCGCGGATGCAGCTCGCCGCGCCCGAGGCATTGAACATTGAGGGCGAGCCGAAGCACATCCTCGACCTGTACGGCTTGGCGGGCGGGCGCGAGTTTCCCAAGGAGATCAACGACCTCGAAGAGACCGACATCTTCGGGAAGAAGTGCCTGATCGCGCGGCGGCTGCTCGAACGAGGAGTCCGCTTCGTTCAAGTCTGGTCAGGCTGCGACAACGGTTTCCCACGCCGAAACTGGGACTCGCACGAAGACATCGCGCGCGATCACGGCCCGCTCTCGCTCGGCATGGCGCGCGGTGCGGCGGCTCTCATTCGCGATCTCAAGCAGCGCGGGATGCTCGACGACACGATCATTCACTGGACGACCGAGTTCGGCCGGATGCCGTGTGCTCAAAGCGGAAAAGGCCGCGACCACAACCCGTTCGTGTTCACGAACTGGCTCGCGGGTGGAGGGATCAAAGGCGGAACCACGCACGGCCCGAGCGACGAATGGGGCTACAAGCCGCTCGACCGCGAGCGACCGACGCAGGTCTACGACATTCACGCGACGATGCTGAAGTTGCTTGGCATCGACCACACAAAACTGACCGTCCGCCACAACGGCATCGACCGCCGTCTGACCGATGTCCACGGCCACGTCATTGACGAGATCGTGTCGTAAGTACAACTAACTAGATTTTGCCTCGGACCAAAGTAGCCATCATCGCTCCGCGTGATGAGCCTTTCGCAACAGAACACCTGATCTCACAAGGCTCATCACGCGGAGCGATGATGGCTACTTTGAGGAACTCATGCCAAACGTTACCGAACTTCTCACCCAAGCCCTGCGAACCGGCCAATCTCTTGATGAGCTGTTGCAGCAGTTCGTCCTCGAAACGAAGTCGCGTGCGGCGGGCTTGTGGCGGCTGCGCGAGGGGCATCTGGAAATGATCGGCTTCGCGTCGGTCGAGGAGATGCCGCGCGAGATTCATCACGGCTTCATCGAAGTGACGGGACGAGTCTCGCTCGCGCAAAACCAGTTCGGCATCGTACGCGCCGTCAACACGAATGCTCCGACACTGGCCCAGCTCGATCCGCGTGACACGGGCCTCACGGGGTCCGCTTCATGGTTGGTGAAGTTCGCCTGCAAAACATCGCTCGCCGTCCCGCTGCACGATCCGGCAACCCACGCGATCACGGGTGCCATCGCCGTCTCAACGGAGGACATCCTCCACGAGCAACATCCCGTCTGGACGACCATCGTGAACCTCGCGGCAACTGTGAGCCGGGAACTTCCGCTCCATCAGGCAACGACCGCCTGAGGCTCTCTCACGATGGTGTACTCTTCCCAAGGTCGCCGGTATCGTCGCCAAGCGAGACGAGCGACAGGAAGCATCTTGCCCCAAAGTAGACGAGCTCAATCCGTGACTCGAAGGCTCGGATCACGGAGTGATCGGTCTAATTTCTCTTGCCGGTCACATCATCTCGCCCGTTTTCTTCACTTCGTTTCATCCGTGCCCTCTGTGAAATCCGTACTACTCACGTTTTGTTTCTGCGCCGGGCGCAAATATTTCCCCACTGACAACGAGTGATGGCCTAGGTCGCAGACCCTCGTCACCATCTCGCTTCAGCCACGAACGGCCATTCCAAGAGTTTGACAAAAAAAATGAGACAGGAAGATCCCCGATCTGGCTTTCATTTTTTTGTCTACTTCTTTCTTGTTCCCTTCGGTTGCGGCTGAGCCGCGCTGTGGTTTTCAAGTCTGCTGTTTTTCTCTGGAGTGACTCCCCGATGCGAGCGAGTTGGAGATGTTCTGTTCTGTGCAGCTTGGGTCTCATCGCCGGATGGTCTGACGGTTCAACAGCCGGTGCGGTGGAGGCGGCTCGGCCGAACATTTTGTTCGTGTTGTGCGACGACTTGAGATGGGATGCGATTGGCTGTGCGGGGAAGCATCCGCACTTGAAGACTCCGCACATCGACCGACTCGCGCGGGAAGGGGTCCGTTTTGAGAACGCCTTCTGCACGACATCGCTCTGTTCGCCGAGTCGCGCGTCGATCCTGAGCGGTCTCTACGCGCACTCGCATGACGTGACGAACAACTTCACCGAGTACCCGAAGGACCTCGCGAGCTTCCCCAAGTTGCTGCACGACGCGGGCTACGTGACCGCGTATCTCGGCAAGTGGCACATGGGCGAGGAGAACGACGAGAAGCGGCCCGGCTTCGACTACTTCGTCACGCACAAGGGGCAGGGGAAATACTTCGACACCGAGTTCAATCTCGACGGTGAGAAGCGCGAGGTCATCCCCGGTTACTACACGACCGTCGTGACGGACCTCGCGGTGAAGTGGCTCGACCGGCAGGCGGCGTCGAAAGGTGAGGCTTCCTCGAAGGAGCAACGTCAGCCGTGGATGATGATGCTCGGGCACAAGGCCCCGCACAGCTTCTACTTCCCCGAGGAAAAGTATCAACACGCCTTCGACAGCATTGAGGTGAAGTATCCCGACACCGCGTTCCTGCTCGATGACAAGCCAAAGTGGATCAAGGACCGACTGCCGACGTGGCACGGCATCTACGGACCTCTGTTCGAGTGGCGGAAGAAGTTCCCCGACTCCAGCCCCGAAGCGGTCAAGGACTTCGCCGCGATGACCCGCGCCTATTGGGGGACGATCCTCTCGGTGGACGACAGCGTCGGGAGGCTGACCGCGTGGCTGGAGCAAACCAAACAGCTCGACAATACGATCATCGTCTTCATGGGCGACAACGGCCTGCTCAACGGCGAGCACGGCATGGTCGATAAGCGGACAATGCACGAGGCGAGTATTCGCATCCCGCTCATCGTCCGTTACCCCGGCCTGACGAAGGCCGACGCGCCGAAGAAGATCGCCCAGCAAGTCCTCACCGTGGACATGTCCCCGAGCCTCCTCGACCTCTGCGGCGTGAAGGCCCCCGAAAAACTGCACGGCCGCAGTTGGAAGCGGCTCGTCATCGAAGGCTCTGATCCCGCGTGGAGGAAGTCGTTCCTCTACCACTACAACTACGAGAAGCAGTTCCCCTACACGCCGAACGTGCGCGGAGTCCGCACCGACGAGTGGAAGTACATCCACTATCCGCCTGGCGACGGCAGTCCCGACAAGCATCTGGCAGAACTTTATGACCTCAAATCCGACCCCGAAGAACGCCGCAACCTGATCGCCCAGCCGGAACACGCGGCCAAGCTGAAAGAACTTCAAGCCGAACTGACCCGCGTCATGAGTGAAGTCGGCATCACCGACGATAAGATGCCGCTCGACGAAGGAATCAAGCAGCAACTGCCCGATCAGAAGATTCGTTGAATCTCCCAAGTCTTCAGGTGAGCCGGGTGCCGTAAGGCCCCGGATTTCCGTGTCGCAGAGTCCGGGGCCTTACGGCACCCGGCTCACCAAAGTCCGACAGTCGTTGTTGCTGAGGCCCGTTGCTGACGACGCCGTCAGCAGGGC
>JAYTQJ010000632.1:0-6977 GCA_043746775.1 Schlesneria sp. | reverse complement strand
GGGCCTTACGGCACCCGGCTCACCAAGATTCCGTCAGTTACTGACGCGCCAGCCCCAACGATTCCAACGGCACACCAGCAGCAGCAGTGACGGCGGTGGCGGAGAGCAGAACTTCGTTGAGTGTGTCGAGGTTGGCGCGTTGGCTTTGGATGAGGCTGTTGCGAGCTTGCATCATGCGCAGGACATCGACTTCGCCCGCCTTGAACTGTTCTTCGAGTCGTCTCAGTTCAACAGGAAGTTCGCTGCCGGATCGGTCTCGCGATTCGAGCAGCATCTGACGGGCACGCTCGTAGCGGTCGCCTGCGGCTTGAGCTTCAAGGCTCGCGCGTGTCACCAACTGCTGCCACGCGACGGCGCGCTGAGAGAGTTCTGCTTCGCGTTGTCTGACCAGCGGTATGCCATTGTTGATGACCGGCAAGTCCATCTGAGCACGGAAGCCGAGGAAGTTGGTCCCGCTGTCGTTGCGTTGATAGTACGGGCCGATTTGTAGATCGGGCGTTCGCGCCGCGTTGGCCAGATTCGTGTTGGCGCGCGCCGCGTCGATATCGGCGTGAGCGGCCATGACATCCGGTCGCGATGCGGCTTGAGCGACGAGTTGATCTCCATCCGCCGCTGCCCAGTTCCAGCGAGCCACGTCACCGTCGAGCGTGATCGGCGTTTGATGAGGCAGTCCCAGATGTCGCCTCAAATCGAGCAGTGCTGTCTGCAGGTTGGCCTCGGCGAGCTGAAGCTGCTGCCGCGTCGAGCGGGCATCCAGTCGAACCATTCCCGCGTCGGCAGCCGTCGCCTGACCGGCGGCCAATTGCCGTTCGAGGATCGTCAGCAGTTGCTGGTTATTCTCGGCATTGGCTCGCGCGAGGTCTCGCAAGCCCTGCTGATAGAGCGCCGCGAAGTACAGCCGCTGAGTCTGCGCGACGTTCAGCAACTCGGCTTGAAGCAACGTCCATCTCACCCCATTCAGCGCCGCGCACGCCGCCTCTTCGCGATGCTGTTGTTGCCCGGCCAGTTGAAGCTGCTGCATCAAGAGGACGTAGTGCGAAGTCGTCCCCGGCCCACCGACGCGAGCGTCTTGATAGGGCGTCGCCTGCACTTGGACCCACGGATTGAACAGGTACGTCTGAGCCACGCCCAGCGCCGCCGAACTGACCCCTTCCGCCTGCCGCTGTGCGACGAGGTCCGGATTTTGAGCCAGTCCCGTTTCGATAGCTTGTCGGACCGAGAACCGCATCGGCGCGACAGCAACCTCACCCGGCAACTGATCCGGTGTCGCGTCGTATACGGCTTGAGCTGACACCTGCGTGATTGCGGACTCGACCAGTTCGTGATCGGCCACCTCAGCCGATTCCAGCCGCGTCTGCCCGGATCGAGTCTTCTCGGATCGAGACAGCCCGGTTGTGGAACGCTGCACAGCGGCGGCACGCGCGACAACCGCCGCCGAGTTCTCAGCACCCGCGCGTGCTGACATCGAAGCCGACCGGCAACCGCACACGGCCAACGTGCCAGCCAGCGCGATGAGCATCCCTGCCCGACGTGATCGTCCGACGTTGCCATCCATGAATGTGATCTTTGTCCAAGTGCGGCTGCGTCCGTGCAGTCGTCCTCTTGTTTCGACGCGCCGCGCCTACCGAATCGAGCGTAGGGATGCCGCCTGATGGAACTCTTTCGCAGGTCACGCCCGACATGCCCGTTGCGCCAGTTCCACCAACCGCCCTGCCTCGGCAATTGGCGGCGAGTTTGACGGCCCCCGTAGGGTAAGCGTCTCGCTTGCCCGTGTTATTTTTAGTGACTGTGAAGAAGACAAAGACGAGAACCAAAGACGGGCAAGCGAGACGCTTACCCTACGGCTTGCGACCAAACGCCAAGTAGATCGGTGGCAGCAAGAACAGATTGAGCAGCGTGGACGTGACCAAGCCACCGATGATGACGACCGCCATCGGGTATTCGATCTCGTGGCCGGGGAGGTTGCCGTTGATGACCAGTGGGACGAGAGCCAGTCCGGTCGAGAGGGCCGTCATCAGGATCGGGGCGAGGCGTTCTTCACTGCCGCGTCGGACCAGTTCCGGGCCAAAGGCTTCTCCTTCCACTTCTTCCAAGTGGCGGTAGTGGCTGACGAGCATGATGCCGTTGCGGGCCGCGATGCCGAGGACTGTGACGAAGCCGACCAGCGAACCGAGCGACAGCACGCCGTTGTCGAGCATCGTCCCCGCCACTCCGCCGACGAGGGCAAACGGGATCGTGAAGGCGACGAGCAGCGTCAGCCGCCACGACTGAAAGTCCATGTGCAGCAGGAGCAGGATGCCGATCAGTGACAGCGCGGCGAGGGCGAACAACCGCTGTCTCGACTCGGCCAGCGCGGCGTATTCACCGAGGAACTCGGGGTGATAGCCGCTGGGAAAATCGAGCGACTTCACTTTCGCTTCGATCTCACGTGCGACCGAGCCGAGATCGCGGTCCTGCGTCACGTTGCAGGTAATGTCGATGCGGCGCGAGGCCGATTCGCGTTTGATCTCGTTCGGTGCGGGAACGGTCTCGATGTCGGCCACGTCTCCCAGCGGTACGGTTCCGCCTTGAGGCAGGTCGATCGGCAGACGCGACAGTGCGGCGATGTCGGTTCGCAAAGCGGGGATGCCCCACACGACGACATCGTAGCTCTTCTGGTCCTCATAGATTTCACCGACCTTGGTCCCCTTCACGAGCGTCGCCACCGCGCGGCGAACCTGTCCCGCTGTCAGCCCGAATCGCGCGGCCGCGTCGGGCCGCAACCGGACCTGCAACTGCGGCACAAGCAACTGCTTCTCGACTGCCAGGTTGGTGACACCTACGACGCCCGACATCTCTTTCTTGATCTCTTGAGCCTTCGCTCGCAGCGTCTCCAAGTCGTCGCCGTAGACGCGCACGACGATCGTCGCACCGGCTCCCGACAGGACTTCTTTGATCCGCTCTTTGAGGTACGTGAGCAGGTCTCGGTACAGACCGGGATAGCCATCGACCACTTCTTGAATCTTCGCCGTCGTCTCATCGAGTGGCACGTTCGGATCGACGCTGATCCACAGCTCGGTGAAGTTCGGCCCGACGACTTCATCGGCCACTTCCGCACGACCGATGTGCGAACCGAAGTTCCTCACGCCTTTGATGGCCCGCAGTTCCTTACTCGCTCTGATGGTGATTCGCGTCATCGCGTCGAGCGACGTGCCGGGCCGCTCGACCCAGTGCATCAGGAAGTCGGTCTCTTTGAAGCTGGGAAAGAAAGCTTGGCCCAGTGTTGTCACGGCGTAACCAGTCAGTCCGAACATCAACACGATCACCGCCAACGCCGACTTCGGCCGGTGCATGAACATCGGCAAGACGCTGCCGTAGATTCGTTTCAGCCAGCGGGTCAACGGTGGATTGATCTGACTGATCTGACCGATCCGACTGATCTGGCCAGCAGCGTCATCACCCCGCTTCGACGGCAGCAGCATCAGCGACAGCGCCGGCGTGACGGTCAGCGCGACCACCAGCGAAGCCATGATCGCCAGGATGTACGTCACCGCGAGCGGCCGAAAAAACGAACCGGCCAGTCCGTCGAGGAACAGCACCGGGACGAAGACCAGCGTCACGATGAGGCTCGCGTAGACGACGGCACTCCGCACTTCGAGCGACGCCTGCAACACGACTTCATACGCGGGAAGCGGCTGGTCGAGGAGCCGGTTCAGCTTCAGTCGCCGCAGGATGTTTTCCACGTCGATGATCGCGTCATCGACGACCTCACCCAGCGCGATGACGAGGCCCGCGATGACCATCGTGTTGAGCGTCGCTCCCGTGTAGTAGAGGACCAGCGCGGCCGCCACGAGCGACAGCGGGATCGCCGTCAGGCTGATGAGCGACGTGCGCCAGTCGAACAGGAACGCGACCAGAATCGCGACGACTAGCAGGCAGCCGATCAGCATCGCGTGCGTGAGATTGTGGAGTGATCGTTCGATGTAGGTGGCCGGTCGGAAGATCGTCGGGTCGATGTCGAGGCCCTTCAATCCCGGTCGCAACGCTTCGAGTGCCGCTTCCACTTTACGAGTCACTTCCAGCGTGTTGCCCCACGGATACTTTTCGACGATCAGCAGCAAGCCCGGTTCGTCGTTGATGACCGCGTCGCCGATGGGGGCGGGAAAGGACTCAACGATCTCGGTCACGTCGCGCAACAGAATCGGGGCACCGCCGCGATAATCGACGACCGCTTCCGACAGGTCCGCCGCCGAACGGACTCCGGTGATCTGCCGCAACGCGAGCCGCTGGTTCGGCGTGTCAATGAAGCCGCCGCCGTTGAGCGTCACCGCATCGGCGACGGCTCGTTGGACGGCATCGAGCGTCACGCCATGTGCCTGCAACCGATCGGGATCGACGAGAACTTGAAACTGCCGATCGCGCTGCCCCCAGATGGCGACATTCGCCACGCCCGAGATCGCCATCAGTCGCGGACGAATCGTCCACTTGGCGAGGACCGTCATCTCCATCTGCGACAGCGTGGGCGATGAGACACCGATCTTCATCAGCCGACTGGTTGATGAGAGGGGCGACAACATCACCGGCGGATGAGCCACCGCCGGCAGTCGTCCCGCCTCAGCCGCCAGTCGCTCTTGGACAAGCTGCCGTGCACGGATGAGGTCCGTTCCCGACTGAAAGATCATCACGACCGACGACAGCCCGAGGACCGACTTCGACCGCAACGTCTTCAACCAAGGAGTCCCATTCAGCGCGTTCTCCAACGGCATCGAGATCAAACTCTCGACCTCTTCGGTCGAGAGACCGGGTGCTTCGGTCTGAATCTCAACCAACGGCGGCGCGAACTCGGGAAACACATCGAGCGGTGCCGTCTTCAAGGTCTGTAACCCCACGACGATCAGCACGATAGACATCGCCAACACGATGACTCGGAGCTTCAGCGATGTCGAAACCAGCCAGGTCATGCGGAACTCCGGAGAGAAGACGGGGGTCAGGAGTCAGATGAGGTTGAGTAGAATTTGAATCTTTATCTTTCTGCCTCTCTCTTTCTGTCTACTTCTTGGTCTTTGCGAGAAGAGGTAGACAGAAAGAGAGAGGCAGAAAGATGAGAGCGATGAATTCACCAACCCATCCGGAACTCTGTGCGGCCTCTGGCCAATTTTCCCGTCAATTGGCAAATCCAAACTCTGTCCCAAACAACTCGGCAACTCCCTCGGTGACGATCTGGGTGCCGACCGCCGGGCCTTTGTCGAAGGTGGCCCAACCGTCGGTGATCTGTCGGACTTGGATGCGGCGGCGGATGAAGGTCTGCGGTGCGGTCAGCTCGTAGACCCAGCTTCCGCCGTGAATGTCCTGCATCACGGCCGACCACGGGACGCCGCGCTGTTCGGTCTCACCGGTCAGGGCGAGCGTCGCGCCGAGGCGTTGGCCGGGCCGATACTGCCCGTCCGGGTTCTTCAGTTCGTAATAGAGATCGACCGTGGATGAGAGCGCGGTCGCCGTGGGCGGAGCTGGGATCGGAGACGCAGCGATCGTCGTTGCGTTCGCGGCGTGAGCCAGCGTCCCGATCTGACTCGGCGCGGCTTGGTCGATCTCGGCGAGGTCGCCGACGTAGACCGGCACCTTGATCCAGATGGGGTCGCACTTCATGACCTCGAACAGCAGAGTCCCCGCCGTGACGACCTCACCGACCACGGCATGTTCCGCGCGGATAATGCCATCGCGCGGCGCGAGGATCGGCAGCGGTGAGACCTTCCCCGCCTCACGGTCATCATCGAGCTTGATCTGATCGACTTGCCCCTTCCGCGCTTTGGCCGCTGCGAGTCCCTTCTCAGTCAGCGCGAGTTGGGCCTTCGCTTCATCGACCGTCTTCGCGGTCCCGGCCATCTCGCGCAGCAATCGCTCGGCCCGTTCGAGCGCGATCTGTGCGGCATCGACTTGCACCGCCGCCTGCTCGACTTGTCCCGCCGCATCAATCCGCGCGGTGGCAATCGCGTTGCGAGCCTCCGCATAACGAACCCGCTCGGCGGGCGTGAGGACTTCCCGCTCGGGCGACAACAGCGGCAGCAACTGAAACACCGGCTGACCGAATGTGACGGTCGAGCCGACTCCCGGCACCGCATTCTTTCCCGCCGCCTGTAACGTCCCATTGAACGGTGCCGACACGACAATCATCGCGCCAGGAGGCAACACCACTTCACCACCATAAGCCCGCGACCGTCGTACCGCCCGCACTTCCACCAGCACCGTCGTAATGCCGAGTCGCTCTTCGGCCTTCTCGGTCAACGTGATCGTGTTGAGTTGGTCTTCCTTCGCGATGTGAGCCACTTTGGAATGAACCACGGCATCGGTCTTCGATGACTTGGACTCTTTTTGACACCCGCTGACGGATGCCAACAAAAGAGTCGCGAAGAGAGTGACCGTTGTCCTCGTACTCACGCGGAACAGAGTGAGGCATTTCTGAGCGGGGCGGCGTAAGCCCCCTGGCTCCTCACAAGCGGGCTTACGCCCAAGAGCCAGGGGGCTTACGCCGCCCCGCTCAGAGATTTCATCGCTCACCACACGAGGTATTTCAGCCCGCTGAACAAACGGAGCCGCATAGAACCGGGGCCGCTTCGCCGTGCCGACGCACCACGAAACATCGCGCCAAATGAGGATGGGCCGACGTGCAATGCGTGCTGGTCTCACGCCACAGTCCTGTTTCAATCGCCCGACCTCAGCGCGTGATGCCACCGTGAATTCCTTCTGCCTACCCAACGACGGATCGTGTTCGTGCTTCATGACAAATTCGTGCCGCAGTTCCATTCCATCCAGCCGACCGCAGCACGATCAACTCATCCGCAGCACAGGATGCCCGACGCAGCGACATCTCACCAGTGCGACGAGGCGTACTGAATGAATTGTTATGGAAAGACCGTGGAATGGATGAGGACGCTTCAATCCGGGAGCCGTCAGGGCCATCGCCTTGTCGAATCTGGGAGATGGGGTGCCACGGTCACGGA
>JAYTQJ010000631.1:0-6978 GCA_043746775.1 Schlesneria sp. | reverse complement strand
CGCGGAGCGATGATGGCTACTTTAAGGCAATCCTAAAACTGGACTCTCACTCGCGACAGCTTTCGTAAACGAAGGACTCCACCACACTTCGGGTTGGTGTAGGCCAGTCAACTCCTTTCACTTGCACTCGCACCGCGATGGCAGCTCACCGCCGGTGCCCGCTATCATCCGACCTCGCGCGATCCGTGGGCTTGGCCCGTCGCGGCGAATCGGTGGAGTTCGTCTCTGTGAGATCGGGGCAATCGTGAACACGTCGCGCTATGGGGTCGAGTTGGTCTTGCTCGGAATGATGCTCGGGCTGTGCGGCTGCGGATCAGCCGCGACCAAAGGCGACAAGCAGCCGGACTCGAACGCCGTCGCAAACAGCGGAGCCGCTCAGCCCAACTCTTCAACGCCGAACGTCAACAGCGCGGTGGCTACGCAGGGAGCCGTTGAGGGCGACTCGGCCATTGCCTCAGTGAAGCAAACCCTCGCAGCCATCCAGCGCGGCGATCTCGCGGCGGCTTACGAGTTCCTGCCGCCGACCTATCAGTCCGACGTGGACGGCCTCCTCCGCGAGTTCGGTGCAAACACGGATGCCGAAGTCTGGGCGAGACTCTTCGGGACGCTGCGCAAGTCGATCGCGGTGTTGCGAACCAAAAAAACGTTCATTTTGGAACTCGATCTGTTCGCGAACCGGCCCGAGTACGAGCCGTTGCGAAAACACTGGGACGAGTCGGTGTCGCTGCTCGACCAGTTCGTGGCCAGCAACGCGGGGGACTTGGAATCGCTGAAGCAGGCCAGCGCGAAATCACTGCTGCCTGGAGACGCTTCCAACATCGTGCGGCACCTCGACGCGATCGGTCTCGGTGTGGGAGCGGACCTCGCGCGGCAGTTCGCCGACATCAAGGTCGAGCAGGTCCGAGCGGCGGGCGACGAACACATCCTCTCATTCCAAGGGCCGCGCGATGAGCGGCCGATCGAGATCGCGTACATCAAGCACGACGGTCGCTGGCTGCCGAAGTCGCTTGTCGCGCAGTGGTCCGCCGGAATCGATGTCGATCGCGCGTGGTTGGCCAAGATGCCCGATCAGATCAAGATCGCGAAGCCGCGCGTGTTGGAGAGCCTCACGCAGGCGGACGGGCTGCTCGACCAACTGCTCGCCGCGCAGAACCGCGAGGAGTTCCAACAGGCCGCCGGTCCGGCGATCCTCTCGCTGGCACTGGCTTGGCCGCGCATGCAGCAACTCGCGCAGCAGTCGGCCGCAGGCAAGACCGATCTGCCGCCGGTCACGATCCTCATCAATCGGGAACTGTCACAGAGCGAACAGACCAAGCTGATCGACGCCGTCGTGAAGCCGTTCCAAGCGACCGGCTCCGATTACACGCTGCTCGCCAACGACGGCCGGACACTCTGCCGCCTGACGAAGGTCGCCGATGTCGCCCTGCTACGCGAGAGCCTCGCCAAACACTTCGGCCTCAAGCCGGAGGACGTTCCATTCGACAAGGAAGAGTCGCGGATCAAGGTTGAGCTCGAATGAGCGACCATCAGTTGCAATTCGCCGCGCAGTAGGTGTCACCCACGTTCGTTCTCCGCCTTTCGGAGCGGGGCGGCGTAAGCCCCCTGGTTCTGCGGACGTGAGTCCTCGTGGATCATCAAGCTGGAACCAGGGGGCTTACGCCGCCCCGCTCCGAAAGAGCAAGAGGGAAGCGATTTCACGTCCTTTAGCAGCCCGTTGAAAAACGTAGGATGGACGCCCTCGTCCGTCCGTTCTCAACTCGAAATCACTCGGACGAGGGCGTCCAAGTTACGTTCTTCAACAGGCTGTTAGCCAACCAGTTCGGGGATCGGCTGGCCTTCGGGCAGGACCATCAGTGGTCTGCGACCGTGGTCGTAGAACGTGTGGTGAGGATCGACGCCGAGCGTGTGGTACATCGTCGAGAGGACGCAGCCGGGTGAGTACGGTTTGCTGGTCGGGTACTCGGCGCGTGAGTCGGTTGTGCCGATGGCCTGTCCCATTTTCAGGCCGCCTCCCGCGAACAGGACGCTCATCGCACCGGGCCAGTGGTCACGGCCGGAGCCGGGATTGATGCGCGGCGTCCGCCCGAACTCGCCCATCGCCATGACCATCACTTCGTCTTGAAGTCCGCGCTGATAGAGGTCTTCGACAAGTGCTGCAACAGCCATGTCGAACTTGGGGAGCAGGTTGTTTTTCAGTTGAGCAAAGTTGTCGCCGTGAGTGTCCCAGCCTCCGCCTGCCTGCACCGTGATGTAGGTCACTCCCGCTTCGACAAGCCGTCGCGCGAGGAGGCAGCTCTGGCCGAGATCGTTCCGGCCGTACTTCTCCCTCAGACGCGGATCCTCCTTGTTGATGTCGAAGGCTCGCAGCGCCTTCTCGCTCGTTACCATCTCGAAGGCGTCGCGGTAGAACTTGTCGAGGCCGACCATATCTCCCTTGGCGTCGATGTCGCGGCGGATCGAATCGACCTGACCGAGCAACTGCTGGCGGCGTTCGAGTCGCGACAGAGTCGTCTGTCCCGGCAGCTTCATGTTGCGAACTTGAAAGCCTTGATCGTTCGGGTTGCTGTCCGGCGCGAACGGGTTGTACGACGCACCGAGATACGCCGCCTTGCCCAGTCCCAGTCGGTTCGGCACGTTGCAGTAAGCGGGTATCCCCGGCTCATTCGGTCCCTTCAGAGCCGCCACGACCGAGCCGCACGAGGGATAGATGTTGTCGCCCACTTCGATCGTCGGTTGATACCCGGTCAGCATCCACTGCGACGCCATGCCGTGCCCGGCATTCGTATGTGTCGCCGATCGCACGACCGAAAACTTGTCGAACATTTTTGCCTGCAACGGGCAGTGTTCGCCGATTTCGATGCCCGAGACATTCGTGGGAATCGGCTTGAACTCACCGCGATACTCGGCCGGGGCCGTCGGCTTGAGATCGTACATGTCGAGATGACTCGGCCCCCCCGCCTGCCAGACGAGAATCACCGACTTCCGCTTCGATGACCCACCTGCCTCGGCCGCCGCCTCCTGCCGCAGCAGGTTCGGCAGCGTTAAGCCCCCGATGGCCAAGCCGCCAATGCGGATGAAGTCCCTCCGACTCACACCGTCACACGTCCGCGTATTCGATCCGAGAATGTCGAGCATGATTGGAAACCTCACCGTGATTAGGAGTTGTCAGAAGTTCGGAATCTGAAGCGGCGAGCATCGTCGTCGAGTGGCCGCACGTGTTGGGTTGTCAGTTGGTGAGAGGTTGTTGATGAGTCACCAAGCCGACGACGCGCGTGTACCACCGCTTGTCGTCGAAGACCCATCGTTCGCGGAAGACATGGAACTCGTGAGACCGGTCGCGCCAGACGATGGAAGCAAATGCGAATGGTCGTGGGTCGTGCTTGCTCCGATGAATCTCGCTCACTTCAATCGCGAGGATCACCACGTCGCCGTATGTCTGCCGAAACCTCTGGAGTGAGTCTTGATAAGTCTCGAATTCGATCTTTGTCGCCTCGCGAAGTTGGGGATCGACTCGGTTGAAACAGAGCGTCCATTTCTCTTGACGATAGCTGTCGTAAAAGCTGCGGATCGTGCGACGCAAACCGGCCGTCAGTCCGTCGCCCGCCTGACTCAGACCGGCCCGCGCTCCCGCCGTGCGTGCGCGGCTGGGAGGGTGAGCGGCTGGCTTGGTCATTGCTTGTCGTGTCGGCATGACTAAATCTCTCCGGACGAGCGATGAGGGTTGAACCACTTCCCCGTTTTGGGCTCACGATCTGCGCTGATCTTCACTTCATCGCCGTCGGGTGTGCGATAGACAAAGTACCAACGCTTCCACCCGCCAACTCCATTGGGCGGTTGCTTCGTGGCACCGTTCTCGAATGTTGAAACAAGATCCCAATTCCAAGCCCCTTCCTCTTCGGGCAAGCCTTCCCAAGGCTCGTCCCACAATTCGTGAATGGGCAGATTCCATGACATTCTCGAACGGGAACCTCTTCATGACATGATGCCGAAAATTGTGTGTCAGTGATTGAACAAGAACTCCTTCGAGTTCACCAGCGTCCACAGCAAATCTTCGACACCCTTCCGGGGTTCGGGATCGCGGTCGATGTAGGCGGCGGCGTTGAGGATTTCGTCGCGGGTTGGGAAGCGGGAGAGGCTGGCGAGATATAGCTCCTCCACAATTTGGTAGGTAGACCGCTTGGCCTCGAACAGCTTGGCGATGCGAGCGTTGCCGTTTTGGAGTTTGTTCTCGAACTCGTCCGAGTTGGCCAGCAGCAGCACCTGCGAGAGCGTTGCGCCGGTTGAGCGTTCGCATTCGCAGCCGCTCACTCGGCGAGGCCGGTCGAACGTGTCGAGGAAGTAGGAACCAAAACTCTCGTTGGGGAGATCGACCGCGCGGGCGCTGGCGCTCATGTTGCTGAACTGCGTCTTCGCACCGGTCGCCTGTTCGACGGCGTCGTGCATGACTTCGGCGGGGAGGCGGCGAGCGTAGTACCTCGCAAAGTTCTGCTGATCGCCGCGATTGTCGTTCGTCGGGTCCGAGGCCAACTGGTAGGCCTGGCTCTGCACCATCAGGCGGACCATGTGTTTGATGTCGAGCTGGTGATCGCGGAACTCGCGGGCGAGGGCGTCGAGCAGTTCGGGGTTCGACGGCGGGTTGGTCTCGCGCATGTCGTCGATCTCGTGGACCAGGCCGCGTCCGTAGAAGTGGCCCCACAGGCGGTTGACCAGCGTGCGGGCGAAGAACGGGTTCTCGGGTTTGGCCATCCAATCGACGAGGGCGTGTCGCGGGTCTTCTTCGGGAGTGAACTTGGCGACGGGACCGTCAAGGTACTTCGGCTCCAGCCCCTTGCCGGTAACTGGATTCGTATCGTTCAGCGTGACATTCGGCGACGTGAAGTACGGCGGCGGCTCACCGAAACTCTTGCGACCGAGCCGCGTGTAGAAGCCCGCCAGTCCGTAATAGTCCTCCTGACTCCAGCGTTCATACGGGTGATGGTGGCACTTCGCGCATTGCAGTCTCAGTCCGAGAAAGACCTGCGCGGTGTCGGCCGTCGTCTGATGAAGCTGGTCGTCGCGAGACTGCCAGAACCAGTTGATCGCCGGTGCGTCGGGCCACTCACCGCTGGCGGCCACGATGCCGCGCACGAACTCGTCATAGGGCCGGTTCCGCGCGATCATGTCCTTCAGCCAGTTGTGAAACGCATACGACGCCCGGTCGGACCCGGCGAGGTTTGAGTTCCTCAGGATCGAGCCCCACTTCATCGCGAAGTAGGCGGGATAGTCGGACGACGCGAGCAGTTTTTCTATTACGGCGTTTCGCTTGGCTGTCTTCTCGTCGTTGGATGCCGCTGCGATGTCGGACTGAAACGCGCGGGCTTCCTCCACCGTTGGCAATCGGCCGCACAGATCAACGGTGACTCGCCGGAGGAACGTCGCGTCGTCACACGGCCCGGACGGTTTGAGACCCAGCTTCTTCCACTTCTCGGCGGCAAGCTGATCAATAAAATTCTTCGGTGTGAAACCGGGGATGCTCGCGAGCGGAGCACCCTGCGGACGGAGGACCCGACAGACGGCGACCTGTCCCATGTAGCGGGTCATGATGGCCGCTTCGCCCGTCTGTTCGTTGGCCGTGACGAGTCCGTCATCGCTCACGACGGCGACGACATCGAGGTTGCTCGAATACTCGGCCTCGCGCGTCACATCGCGGCGGCTTCCGTCCGAGTACTCGGCCAGCACGGCGAGCTGTTGTTGTTCGTTGACGTTCATCACCCGCTCACCCGGCGTCATGATGAGCTTCGTCACGCGAGGAGCATTCGGAGCGGATGCCGGTGCCCCCGCCTGAATCCACGAGAGAATCAACCGATACGGTTCCGAACCCGGTTCGATCCTCCGACCTCCGCCATGCGGAACCGCCGCCGTCCCCTTGAGCAACAGCAGACTTCGCTCGGGCGCGGAGACCATCACGCGCCGACCGCGTGCTTCGGTGACGAGGGCGTTGTAATCGTAAGACGTGTCGAATCCGAACAGCGACAACTTGAAGCCGTTCTGTCCGCTCGCCTTCCCGTGACAGCCTCCGGCATTGCACCCGAAGCGGCTCATCAACGGTTCGATCTCGGTTGCGAAGTCCACGGGCCGAACCTGATCCAACCCCGAGACCTCGACCGGCACGCTCACCTTCTGACCGCCATGCGTCACCTCAATCGAAGTCGCTCCATTCGCGTGAGGCACCAAATACCCAGCCGCATCCACCGACACGACCTTCGCGTCGCGACTGACATACGCCGCCTTCCGCGTCGCATCGCTCGCCCCGTCACTCACCAGCAACTGTCGCCGAGCAAATGCATCCCGAAACTCAACCTTCACCGGCTCGACCCGCAGCTCGGCCGCGCGAGCATCCCGCACGCAGACCATTGCAATCAGCAACACCCACGCGGAGACCGCGCACAGCAGCTTGTAGGATGGGCACTCCTGCCCGTCCGGTCTTGGCTTTCCCCCCTGTCTCGAAATCAAAGAGCGGACGGGCAAGAGTGCCCATCCTACGGCAGCCGATTCGCTCAACTCGGTCGATGTCTGGGGGACAACATTCATGGGCGGGACCACTCATCAGGCGGGGCGGATCAAGGCGGGAGGGCGCAGCCAATCCCGGCCAACTCCCTCTGTCAGAGAATTGGCCGAACGAGTCCCCTCGTTACACGAATCGGCAACGGCTGAATCGTACTCCCCGGAAAAACCGTCAGCAAACGGATCGGCCACTTCGTCGAGAAAGTGATGGTCGGGTTGTAGCGATTGTATGGCGGTACCGGGTGGTCTAGCCCGCTGCGTTGTGAACCCCCTCAGTACGACCGAACAGAATTGTGGTTGTGGCCCAAACAACTCGACGTTGGGGATTTGAGCAAAGCTAGTGCTCGGTCCATTCTTAATTTGGGGGTAGCTGAAGTCGTGAGACTTCAGAAAACGCAGAACTCTTACGAGTTCGGCTACCCCAAAATTAAGACC
>JAYTQJ010000630.1:0-3168 GCA_043746775.1 Schlesneria sp. | reverse complement strand
GAATTACAGCGAGTTCCGTCCGACGTGCGTGTTCGTCCCGACGCCGACGCTCCGAATCTGGAAGTCCGCGGCAACGACGATGTCTTTCAACACAAGCTACGGAGCATCGAAGCGTACCGCTCGCAATTGCAGATCGCCTCGCTCGTGGACAGCATCCGCCAAGACGGCCCCTACGAGTATCTTCGCGACGTCCACTTCCGGCTGTACTCGTCCAAGAAGTACCGGTCGTTGTTCGCGGATTAGGCCGTGATTTGTCGCCCAACGATAAGGATAAGCTGCCGGGGCCGCCTGCAAGACCTTCATGCCGCGCGAAACCAGGATGGCGGCCCCGGTCAGCTTCATCCGTTGGTTCGCCGCTACTCGTCCGGCTCAAGGCGAATGTAGCCATAAGGATTGAACAGGAACTCATCCTCTTCATATCGCTCGCATGGTCGTAAACGAATCACGCGCCTGAGACCTTCGTCTTGGAGACGAAACCCTTCCCCGTCCTTCAATGGTCTCGTCGGCCTGTCGCCGGCGAGATACAAGCCAAGCAGGTCTATCCACTCGATGGCATCTGCCAAGTCGAGGGAAGTCTCAATCTCGACATCACACCCGCCAAGCAAGTGCATCCCGCAGGAGTAGTAGACGGCTTCATCGTCATCAATCATGGGCCGCCTCACCCATGCCCCATACAAGCTCGCACCTTCAGTGAAGGTGTCGCCGTCCTTTCTGGCTTGAACGAATTCCTCGGCTAGCTCCAGCCAGCGGGCTCGGCCGTGGGCGATCCCCGCCCCCTCGCCCTTCGCCGCGACCCCGCCCCCTCGCAGAAGAGCCGCGGTGAGCAACAATGCGCGACCGGAAATGTCCGCCGCATGCTTTTTTCGGATCGGTGGCGACAGCACGTAGGCGACCGCTCCGTGTGTCCGCACGGCATTCCAGTCCTTTTTGGACATCGAGGGCGAGACGCGGTCATAGGACGCGTCGAAAGAATCCATCATTCGGTCATCCGGGGATAGCTGCGAGAACTCCCGGTCAAGCTCAAAGCCAGAGAAGCCCATTTGACGAACGATCGCATCGACCTCGTCAAGGTCGCGCCAATTCCCGAGGACGCAGATCACGTGTCGAGGTATCACTGTTGCCACGGGCCGTTTCCAGTTGAAGCTCGTGAGGACTTCGCGACGAACGATAAGCTGCCGGGGCCGCCTGCAAGACCTTCATGCCGCGCGAAACCAGGATGGCGGCCCCGGTCAGCTTCATCCGTTGGTTCGCCGTTTTTTCTTAACGGCGGCCTTCCGTCGTTTCAAATGCTTGGCCTTGAAGGCACGATAGCAATCGCAGCAGACAATGGCACGGTCATTGAATGCCTCGAACGCTTCCGTCTTATCGCCTTCAGCGAGGAACATTTCCTCACATCTCTCGCACCACGCCTGAAGATCATTGGGATCGGAACTGTTCTCGATAAAGCCGACGGACTTAATGGCATCGATCATGTGGCAACACACCACCGCAGCCACTCGCCTGCCGTGCGGACCACAATCAACAAAAAGCGGCTCGTTGTCGGACATAGTTAGATCAAGGCCAACGACCAAGCTCACCTGCCGGGGCGGCTCGGGGAGCTACGAATCGGGAGAAGCCTACATGCCGCCCCGGTCAGGTGCAGCGTCTGGGGTCTTGGGCGGGGCGTTGACTACCTTGAACTCGACCGTGCCCCCGTCCGGCACATCCCGCAACTGCTCGTGGATCGGCCCACACACCCGGAAGTGCGTGACCACGTCGTATACCCGGAAGTTGCCCGGCTCGTACGTCCCGCCGAGCATGGGCAACTGCAAGTAGCAGTAGCACTCGCCCGGCCCCAACACCTTGCCGGCCGCCCGGAGGTCATCGACCAGCACCGCCCCGAACCACAGGCTGTTGTTGTCCGGGTCGGCGGCGGCCTGCTCGAACTCAGCCTCGCTCGCGGCGACCTCCTGAAGCTGACCGTCGCCCATGTCCAGCCACAACACCCGGCCGTCGGAGGCGGTCAGGAACAGGTCGCCGAGGGCGGTGGCGAACAGCGGCCGGTGCGACTCCGGGATGAGCCACAGCCATAACTCCAGCACCGCGCCGGTGTCGATGCCGGCAAGCGGAACGACTAAGTCTTCGCGGACGCCGCCCACCCCGAAGCCCTCCTTCGCCGAACGACCACGCTAACCCGGTTGCCGCGAGCAAGCATCCATTTCAAATACCCGTGATCGGCAACTCGGGTTCAGCGTTTTGATACTCATCATGGCCTCCAGGGGTGGAGGCGTCTGTCCTAAGTTATGAGGCGATGCCCGGAGGCTCGCAGGCTGGTTCGTGTGGGACCAGCCGGGTTTTCGGGATCAGACGCTTCTTCTTCCTGGAGACCGATGATGAGATTTTATCAAGCGACGCATTCCTTTTACTGTGGGGTTGATCTGCACGCAAGAACCATGCACGTGTGCGTGGTGGATACGGAGGGACGGACTCAGGTGCATCTCAATTTGCCGTGTGATCCGGGGCGGTTTCTCAAAGTCATTGAGCCGTATCGAGAACAGCTCGTCGTGTGTTGCGAGTGTTTGTTCGCTTGGTATTGGCTGGCGGATTTGTGTCGTCAGGAAGGGATCACCTTCGTGTTGGGGCACGCGCTCTACATGAAGGCCATTCACGGCGGGAAGGCGAAGAGCGACAAGATCGACTCGGAGAAGATCGCGCGGATGCTGCGGGGCGGGATGCTGCCGCAAGCCTACGTTTATCCGAAGGAGATGCGAGCGACTCGCGATTTGTTACGGCGACGGATGAAGCTGGTGCGGTATCGCGGACACGCGATTGCTCACGTGACGAACACGTTCACGCAGTACAACGTCGCGGCACCGGAGAAGAAGTTGTCGTATCACGCCAACCGAGTTGGCATTGCCGAACGCTTCACCGACGAGAGCGTACAACTCGCGGTACGTTCCGACTTGGCGTTCGCGGAGCATTTAGACGAGCAGCTTCGCGGCATCGAGTTGTACCTGACTCAGCACGCCAAGATCGACGATCCGCAGGCGTTCGGGCGGCTGCAAACAGTACCGGGGATCGGGCCGATCTTGGCGATGGTCATTCTGTATGAAGTGCATGAGATCGCGCGCTTCGGCAGCGTGCAGCAATTCGTGTCCTACTGTCGGCTGGTGAAGTGCTCGCACGAGT
>JAYTQJ010000629.1:0-16919 GCA_043746775.1 Schlesneria sp. | reverse complement strand
CAATCGAACGTAGCAGAAGTCGTAAGACTTCTGGCGAGCCGTGGAGTCGTCAGAATTCTCACGAATTCTGCTACAAAAAATCCTTAACGGCGTTGCCCTGAAGGGGCGGCACTATTCGGCTGATCGTCTTAGGGCCGCCCCTTCAGGGCTTCAAAACCTGTGACGGTCTCTACCCAGGGCGGCGCTCCCGCTGGTCGCTTGCCCTGGGCTAACTTAGGGCCGCCCCGTTGGGGCGAAAATACAAAACGGCGCAACTTCAAAACTTGCGCGTCGGGCTAGTGAATCATGGTGCGCAGTCTGGTCGAGCTGCGACCGAACCTTTGGCAAGTCATTTATCAAGGACCGTAGGATGGACGCCGTCCGGACGATCCGCATGACATTGGCTTACGACGGTACGAACTACTGTGGTTGGCAGGTCCAACCGAACGGCGTTTCGCTGCAAGAGGTCGTCGAGCGGGCGTTGTCTCAGTTCACGCATGAACCGGTTCGCGTAGTCGCTTCCGGTCGGACGGACGCCGGTGTTCACGCCGCTGGCCAGGTCGTCAGTTTTGAAACGACTTCCACCGCGCCGTGTCGCGCGTTCGTGCAGGGACTGCCAATTCATCTCCCCAATGATGTCGTCGTGCGCGACGCGGGCGAAGTGGCGGCAGGCTTCAACGCGCGGTTCGACGCCAAGAGCAAGTGGTATCGCTACGTCATTCACAACAGCGCCATCCGCTCGCCGTTTCTACGCACGAGCGCCCTCTGGCAGCGGAGCCACTTGAACGATGAGGCGATGGAATCCGCCGCCAATGTTCTCGTGGGGACGCACGACTTTCGCTGCTTCGAGACGAACTGGCCGAACCGCTCGTCGAGTGTCCGGACGATCTTTCGTTCGCAGGTCTCACGCTTGGCGAGTTGGCAAGTGTGGAACAGCGACCTCGGGCCGAGTGTCACGCGGGATGCGGAGCAACACCACGACGCGGAATGCCCCTTCATCTGTTTCGACGTGGAGGCCGA
Organism: Schlesneria sp.; assembly: GCA_043746775.1. Taxonomy (GTDB): domain Bacteria; phylum Planctomycetota; class Planctomycetia; order Planctomycetales; family Planctomycetaceae; genus Schlesneria. The sequence goes on along the minus strand of JAYTQJ010000629.1, from coordinate 15,920 downwards.
CGGCTTTCTTTACAACATGGTGCGAGCGATCGTCGGCACGCTGATCCATGTCGGTCGCGGGCGTTGGACGGCGGACGACATGCGCCGCATTGTCAAAAACGGCGACCGGGCACTGGCGGGCGAAACCGCTCCCGCCCACGGCCTGTACCTGATGCGCGTCGATTACGGCCCATCGACCGGTGGGTAGATCGGCTGATGACGGTACGGGGTTTCGAGCGTCAGGATGCAGAGGGCTGTCAGATAGAGCCGCCCCGCTTTGTCGGCGTACTCTTCCCCCTGTCCTCTGGGCGAAATCGGGTTCCAACTGCCGCGTGTGTCCAAGCCGGGCTTGGCGGTGCCGCCGGTCACTTGGTTCCGGACGATGGCGTCGCGCACGGCGAGGTTCCAGCGTTTCCAGTCGTCGCCTCCCAAGTTGTGCAGCATCTGCGACGTGTAGTACCAGCCGTAAACATTGCGGCGACCGTCGGACCAAGTCGGAGGGCTTTCTTCCGCGATCACGTACTTCACTCCGGCCGTCATCTGCTGAAACGTCCTCGGCCAGCCGAGCCATTGCCGACACAACAGCGCTTCGGCGGTGAGCGCGGCGGTCGCCTTGTTGTCGGGCGACGAGGGTTCGTACTTGTAGCGTGCGGACCCAGCGGCCTGGACCGAATCGAGAAACAGCGAGGCTCGCTCAAACTCGCCCGGTGCGATTTCGATCCCCGCCATTCGAGCCGTGTGCAGTGCCATCAAAGCCCAGCCGGTGACGGACAGGTCGCCCCGACTCTCGCGAATCAGCACGCGGTACTTCCAGCCACCGACGATCGGATGTTGGGCGGTGAGCAAATACCGCACGGCCTGCTCGGCAGACGGCTTCAGTTCGTTGTCGTCGGTCAGCGCGAGGGCCTCGCACAGCGCGATGGTCGCCATCGCGTGTGCATAGAGAGCCGGTTGCCGTCCCTCTTCCTGCCGTTGATCGTGAAGGTCACCCGTCGCGGGGTCTTGTTGCGAGCGGAGCCACTTCAAACCCTTCGCGACCACTGCCGCGTGATCGCCGGTTTGGTGTGTGTGTCCATGACCGAGGAATGCCAACAGCGCGAGGGCCGTCGCGCCGGTGTCGGTCTTAATCGTGGACAGCCCCGCGTCAGGATAGCCCTGATGCAGCTCCCAGCGACCGTCGCTTTTCTGCTGTCGCTTCAACCAGAGCAGCCCCATTTTGATCGAAGCTTCGGCATCGGGGCTGCCACCGAGGCTTTCCAAATTCCCTGCGCGCGAACGGCCACTGCGACCTCCCAATGCCTGCCCCACACCGACGGGACTGACTCCCGGCGCGGCCGTGCCCACCGCGTCACCGATCGGCGTAGTTGGCTTCGCGATCTTTTTAGTGGGAACGGGCGAATCAAATTCAACCTCTTCCTGCATCGGCAACTCGAACTTCTTTCGAGGAGTTGCGGCAGGCCTGAGGCTGGGCGGCATCCAAGTGGCGGAGATCGCTCCACCATCGCCGGACGATCGAGGTTGAAAGACGATGAAGGTCAATGAGGCCAGCAACACGCCGTGCAAGACCATGCTGACGACCAAGCCTCGTCCACCTCGTTTGATTTCACTCAGCAACCACGCGAACCACGGCTGGACTTGCAGCCGCGCGGCCAGTGGCTCGAACTCGATGGCGAGGCGACTTCGCGGCAGCTTGCGTTTGCGGTTCGCGGGAGGTTCAGGTGACGACATGCCACATGGTCTCTAACCGAGGTTCGGGATGGGTTCGTAAAGTGGCCGCAACCAAGAGGAAGAAACGCACCACGGATTTCACTGAGGACACGGATCAGGCGAAGACCGGACTTGTCGTGCCGAATATCAAAGCCTGACGCGCAAGCGAAGGATCGGTTACCGAGCGTTCTTCGCTTGCGCGTCAGGCTTCGATGGGCTCGCTTTCAATTTCTACTCGCCTCAACCTTCCGCGTCTTGCGTCGCGGTCTTCTTAGTTGCCTTTTTGCCCGCGACTTTCTTCGTGGCCTTCTTCTTGACGACCTTCTTGGCAGCGGCGGCAGGAGCGGCCTTCTTGGCGAAGCGGCCACGACCGCCCTTCTTGGCGGGGCCTTTCGCAGCCCGATCGGCCAACAGCGGGATCGCCTCTTCCATCGTGAACTGCAACGGATCGCGGTCCTTCGGAATGGTGGCGTTCACTTTGCCGTGCTTCACGTAGGAACCGTACTTCCCTTCGTAAATGCCGACCGGTTCATCGTCGTCGGGATGCTTGCCGAGTTCCTTGAGTGGCAGGACCGGGCCTTTGACTTTCTTGGCCGCGATCAGTTCGAGCGCCTTCGCGAGATCGACTGTCAGCACGTCGTCGGTCTTGCCAAGTGACGCGAAGACTTTCTCGTGCTTCACGTAGGGACCGTACATCCCGACGCCCGCGTTCACGACGTGACCGGTCTCGGGATGATTGCCCAAGAATCGCGGCAGGCTGAGGTAGGCACAGGCATCTTCAAAGCTGAGCGTGGAAGGATCGCGGCCCTTGGGAATCGAGACCCGCTTCGGTTTCGTGCCGTCTTCCGCGACTTCGCCCAGTTGCAGGTAGGGACCGAAGGGACCGATGAGCAGGAAAATCGGGAGGCCCGTTTCCTCATGCGTTCCCAGCGATTGCGGCCCGCGTTGCTTGAGTTCGATCAGCTTCTCGGCGATCTCATTCGTGACATCACCCGGTGCCATGTCGGGCGGGAGCGACGCGGTGACAGCGACACCGTCTCGTTCGGTTTCGAGATACGGGCCGTACTTGCCGACACGGATGCGCGGAGTCAGTCCGGCAAATTCGAGCGTACAAGCAGTCCGCGCGTCGATGTTCGCTTCCTGAGTCTTCACCTGCTCATCGAGTCCCTCGGTCCCGTTGTAGAACTGCTGGAGGTATTCGAGCCGGTGGCCATCGCCGTTGGCGATGTCGTCGAGATCCTGCTCCATCTTCGCGGTGAAGCCGAGATCGACGAGCTTCGAGAAGTAGTTCTGAAGCAACTTCGTGACGGCGAACGCGGTAAACGTGGGAATGAGCTGGTTGCCGGTCTTCGTCACGTACTTGCGGTCTTGAATCGTGCCGATGATCGACGCGTAGGTACTCGGGCGACCGATGCCGTCCGCCTTGAGTGCCCCGACCAGCGTGGCTTCTGTGTAGCGTGCGGGCGGCTTGGTTTCGTGGCCGACGGCATCGACGGACTGGCAGGCGAGTGTGTCTCCCTGCGCGAGCGGCGGCAGAGCCGATTCGGTGTCATCGAGAGCGGCTTCCGGATCATCGACCCCTTCGACGTAGGCTCGGAAGAAACCGGCGAACTCGACGTGACGCCCCGTCGCGCGGAACTCCGCTTCGCCCACATGAATGATCGCCGTTTGAAAGCGAAGTTGGGCATCTGACATCTGCGACGCGACCGTTCGCTTCCAGATGAGTGCGTAGAGTGAAGCCTCGCGCCCGCTCAGGCCATGCTCTTCGGCCGTCTTCATCTCCGTTCCTGCGGGACGGATGGCCTCGTGGGCCTCCTGAGCGTTCTTCGTTTTCGTCGTGTACTGACGCGGCTCGGGACTGAGGTATTCGTTGCCGTAGCGGCTGAGCACACACGACCGCGCGGCGTTGAGCGCTTCTTGCGACAGGTTCACGCTGTCGGTTCGCATGTAAGTGATGAGGCCCTCTTCGTAGAGCCTTTGGGCCGTCTGCATTGTCTCGCGTGCGGACATGCCGAGTTTGCGGTTGGACTCTTGCTGGAGCGTGCTCGTTTCAAAGGGAGCGGACGGCTTGCGAGTCTGCATCCGCGTCTCGACCGCCGCGATCTTCCAAGGCTGCGTCTTGAGACGGGCTTCCAGTTCCTTCGCCGTCGTTTCGTCGAGCAGCATCGCATCGACGCCGTCTTTGAGCTGGCCGGTGTGTTCGTCAAAGTCCTTGCCGCTGGCGACTCGCTTGCCACCGACGCTGTTCAGCCACGCTTCAAACGTCGCGTTGGACTTCGTCGCCAGAGCCGACTTCAAATCCCAGTACGACCCCGACTTGAACGCCAACCGCTCGTATTCACGCTCGACAAGTATGCGGACGGCGACCGACTGGACTCGGCCGGCCGACAATCCCGGCGCGACCTTCTTCCAGAGGAGAGGACTCAGGCGGTAGCCATACAATCGGTCGATCACACGCCGCGTCTCTTGCGCCGACACGAGGTTCACGTCGAGATCGCGTGTCTGTGTGATCGCCTCCAAAATCGCCGCCTTGGTGATTTCGGAGAAGACCATCCGCTTGACGGGAACTTTGGGCTGAAGCAGTTCGGCCAAGTGCCAGCCGATGCTTTCCCCTTCGCGGTCTTCGTCCGTTGCGAGGATGAGTTCGTAGGACTCTTTGAGCGCGGCCTTCAGTTCGCTGACGAGCTTCTTCTTCTCTTTGGGGACGATGTACAGCGGCTCAAAGCTGCTGGTGACGTTCACACCGAGATTCGACCAACTTTCCTTTTTGACCTCGGCCGGAATCTCACTCGCGCTCGAGGGGAGATCGCGCACGTGGCCCATGCTGGCCATGACGATGTAGTCGCTCCCGAGATACCCGCCGATCTTTTTGGCTTTGGCGGGAGATTCGACAATCACCAGTCGCTTGGTTGGTTTGCCTGCCACTGGGACATTTCCAATTTTTGAGAGGACGATTTCGGGAGAAGACGTAAGTCAGAAGAACGAACAGATTGAACGTGCTGGCCGCAAGCAACACCAACCCGCAGCGTGAGCAAGGCGCGAATGGCTTCGCCTCCCTCGCTCACGCTGCGGGTTGGTAATGGACGTACAACTCGTGAGACGTGGCCCGCCACAACTCTTAATCGCCGCTTCTCTTGTGCGGTCAATCGACCTAGCTACAATGCGGCCCGCTTGCACGGGGGGGCTTCCAATAAGGGATTGTGCGCCGGTCTGTCAAGCGACGCTCTCTGTCGTAAGGCGGTCATTCTCGACCGACTTACCTCACTCCGTGACCGACGTTGTAGGTAAAGGATGCCTGGATGATCAACAAGTTTTCAGACTCCGTCCGACGCAATCAAAAGCAGTGGATGGTGGTCATTACCATTCTCGCCGTGTTCGCATTTCTCTTCGACGACCTTGCCCGCTCCACACAGGCGGGAGCGGGTGGAACCGTGATCTTTCTCGCCGCCCTCTGTGCGGGGGGAATGGCAATTCTCGGATACCGGCGCGGTCAGACCACCGAGTTTGCAGTAACCGGATTAGTGGTCGGTGCCTTGGTCGCCTTTATCTCCGTGAGAGCCTCCGGCCCTCCGGTCGTCGTCAAAACCAATGTCGGCAGTTACACGAGAGCAGACCTCAATGAGTTCCGGTCCAAGCGGCTCAAGGTGGACCACTTTCTGACGGCAGTGGGCAAGGCCACCGCCAACGAACGCGGTGTTCCGCGGTTCGGTTCTGTCGATGACGGCTCGATGGTCTCGTTCGCTCTCCTGCAACGAGAGGCTCGGCGCATGGGCGTCTCCCTCAAGGACGATTCGGTCAATCAGTTCCTCGCCAAAGCCACTCAAGGAAAGCTGAGTCCGGCGGACTACAAGGCGGCTCTGCGTGAGGCCGGGTTGTCCGAGGGGGAACTGTTCGACAACGTGCGGCAAGAGCTGGAAGTGCAGATGGTCGCCCAATTGATCTCGGCACCCGCCGAAGCTCATCCGACGATGGCCCAGTTCACGCGAGGCGCTTACAGCGGTCGCATCGCTCAACAGACGCCCGAGCAATTGTGGCGGTCGTTTCAGAAGCTGCATGTGCGGCAGGCGCTCTCGACCGTCGCGGTCCCCGTCGAGGAATTCGCCAAGCTCGTGCAGGATCCGCCCGAGGGCGAACTGCGAGACTTCTTCGAGAAGCACAAGAACAACTTCCATGACGAACGAAACGGGACGCCCGGCTTCCTCGAACCACCCAAGGTCCGACTCGAGTACCTCGTCGCGGGCAATCGCACGGAAGATTTAGAAGCCTATGAAAAACAAGTGCCCCAGATCACGGACCAGGACGTGGCCGATTACTACCTCGCCAACAAAGAGGAGTACCGCGTGTTCGATATCCCCGAACCCTCCTCGAAGCTGCCAGACTTGAATCCGAATGCGTCCTCGAATGGTCCGGCTGATTCCGCTCCCGCCGACGCCACGAAAACAGACAACGCACCCGATGACAAAGCCGTCCCCCCGGCGACGGAAGCCAAGCCGGAGGACAAGCCCGCTGAGCCTAAGTCGCCCGATACGCCGGAGAAGGGAAAGGACACTCCCTCTGAGAAGGCTCCGGCAAAAGAAGGGGAACCCAAGGATGGCGCTCCGTGCGATGATGCCGCTGCGGAACCGAAAGCGGCGTCGGCTGACGCAGCCAAACCCGATGCGGACGCCGCGAAGACCGATGACGCCAAGCCCGCAGACGCTCCCGTGAAGCCGGAAGCGAAAGAGGATGGTGAAAAGAAGTCTGAGGACAAGTCGCCTCCCGCCCCCGCGCTTCCATCTGATGACAAGGCGACTGCCACGGATGCATCAGAGAAGCCGCCCACACTGGACTCTCTTCCAATGCCAGCTCCCGCCGCTCGCTATCGCGAATTCAATGACGATCTCAAGGAGCAGATTCGGGATACGATCCGCACGGAAAAGGCGCTCGCCAAGATGAGCGAAGTGTTGGACGAGGCTCTGGAAATGATGATGGAACTGAGCCTCGACTACATGTCGGTGGGAGTGAAAGAGAGAGACCAAGCGGCTGTTAAGTATTCCGCCCAGCTAAAGGACTACGCCGAAAAGCATGGGCTGGAATACAAGGAGACAGAGGAAATGTCTCAACTGGCAATGATGACTTCACTCGACGAACGAATCGGTAGCGCAACCGATCCTGTTTCGGCGAAGAGTGCCTCGCGACGCCAAACATCGGTGGCTGAAGAAGTATTTGAAAGAGAAGGTTCGGGACGGGGCGGCTATCGGCTGTCAAAGTTCTCCCCGCGCCGTGCGGACATTCCCCGTGGAGCTAGGTACACCTACTGGAAAACGCTAGAGGTTGACGCCAAGCCCCCCGAGTTCAAAGAGGCCGCCGTCCACAAGAAAGTGCTCGATGCTTGGAAGTTTGAAAAAGCTCGGCCACTGGCTGAGAAGCGGGCCAACGAGTTGATGGCGCTCATTAAGAAGGGTGAAGCAGATATTGCGGCCGCACTCTCCGGACAGACCATCAACGGCACGAACGATTCGACCGCCGCGTCAATTCGCGAAACCGCCAAGTTCTCGTGGCTCAGACTTCCTCAGAGTCTGCCTCAGTTCGGCCTGCAACAGCCGACGGAATCGACAATCGACGGGATTGGTCAACCCGGCTACCCATTTATGAAGACCATCTTCGATGACATGCAGGACGGTGACGTGAATGTTGTCGCCAACGCCTCAAGAAGTGCGTTCTTCGTGGTGCGGGTCCATGATCGAGACGGCGTGACCACCGAAGTTGAAGGAGTCACCTCGCTCGCCGATTTGCAGAAACAATTTCTGCGTGAACAGTTCTCCAATTTCCTGCCGACACCGTACGAGTTTATCGGAGCGGAAATCCAGGCCATGGTGGACAACCGCTGGCGAGCTGGCTTCCGACAACGATTCGGAATCGATTTTGAATCGAACGCGGCGCTCGTCCCGGATGACGAGTGAGCCTGCTGAAGTGTGCCCAGCAAGTTCGGGCTGACTTGCTGGACAATCTCCAACGCTGGCAGTAATGACGTGTCTGATAAAAGTAGCAGGCACACTCCGTGTGCCGTCCGCGAGACCGTGATTCGCCGAGAAATTCGGTGAACGGCACATGGAATGTGCCTACTACTTTGACTTCTGTCGGACACGTCAGTAATAGATTTCGCAGTGTGCAACGCCGATGGGCCGACTGGTTTTTCCGACCTGATTTGGTGAAATGCGACTCCATGAATGACACGTCTGTGGCGATGATCGAGGCAACGGGCCTCAGCAAGTTTTACGGACCATTCGCAGCGACACAAAACGTGTCGTTCTCTGTCCCGCGCGGCCAAGTGGCGGCGTTTCTGGGACCGAATGGCGCGGGCAAGTCCACTACGATGAAGCTGCTCACCGGCTTTCTCGCTCCCACCTCGGGCAGCGCGAAAATTGGCGGCTTTGACGTGGCGACCGATCGCCTGAAAGCGGCCGAGATTCTGGGATATCTCCCGGAAAACGGCCCGCTCTACTTGGAGATGACTCCTTCCGAGATCCTCAAGTTCTTGGGAGCGGCGCGCGGCATGTCGTCTGAGCGACTCAAGGAACGCCTGGAGTTCGTCGCGACCAAGTGCTCGCTCAAGGGTGTCTGGGGCAAGCCGATCGCCAAGTTGTCGAAGGGCTTTCGACAGCGCGTCGGCATGGCTCAAGCTCTGCTGCACGACCCACAAGTTTTGATTCTCGACGAGCCGACCAGCGGTCTCGATCCGAATCAAACTCACGACGTGCGCGAGCTGATCCTGAGCTTGGCCAAGACGAAGACGATCCTGCTCTCCACGCACATTCTGCAAGAGGTCAAGGCGGTTTGCAGCCGCGTGATTCTCATCAACGAAGGGCGTGTGGTCCTTGATGGCAGCGTTGAGGATTTGGATCAGGGCGGTCAGGGCATGGAAGGTCGCTTCCGCCAACTAACGGGTGCCGGACGTTAGTTCCCGCCTGTTGAAGAACGTAGGACGGGCACTCTTGCCCGTCCGTTTCAATCTGAAAGACGGGCAGGAGTGCCCGTCCTACGATGTTCATTGAGGTCTCCCAACGATGCGAAGTCATGTTGTTCTCGCGGTTTTCAAACGCAACTTCTGGAGTTACTTCTCCGGAATGATCGGCTATCTGTTCATCGTGGCGTTCGTGTTCGTGGGGGCGTTCGCCGCCTTCCAAGAGAAGTTCTTCACGAACAATCTTGCGACGCTCGACCAGCTCAACGAGTGGTTTCCGCAACTACTGCTGTTCATCGTCCCCGCCATCACGATGGGCGTCTGGTCCGAGGAACGAAAGCTCGGTACGGAAGAACTGCTCTTCACGCTGCCGGTGTCGGACCTCGAAGTCCTGATGGGCAAGTACCTCGCCGTCGTGGCGGTCTACACCGTCGCACTCCTCTTCTCACTGACTCACGCCGTCGTGCTAGCGTGGATTGGTGAGCCTGACGCGGGACTCCTGTTCGCCAACTACTTCGGCTACTGGCTGGCGGGTTGCGCTCTGCTCAGCGCCGGCATGGTCGCCTCGTACCTGACAAACAGTGCCACGGTTGCGTTCGTACTGGCGTCGTTGATTTGCGTGTTGCCAATCGTGGTGGGCTTGGTCCCGATCCCGGCTCCGCTGCAAATGCTCGTCGGTAACGATCAGTTCTTCGAGCAAATGAGCCTGCCTCGGCAGTTTGCTCCCTTCGGAATCGGCCTCATCGAAGTCAAAAGCGTCCTGTACTTCCTGTCGTTCACCGGCTTCATGCTCTACGTGAATCTGGTGCTGATTGGTCAGCGGCATTGGAAGGGTGGCGTGCGCGGAGCCAGCATGGGTTGGCAGTACGCCGCACGCGGAGTTTCCTTGGCCCTGATCCTTGTGAGCGGTAACGCACTCCTTTCCGGGAGCAGCAAAACCGTGGATCTGACCGGTGAGCAAGTCTTCACGGTGGCCCCAACGACGAACAAGCTGTTGGGCAACTTGAACGCCAAGCGTCCCGTCACGATCCAGGCCTTCGTCAGCAAGGAAGTTCCCCGCGATTACGCTCCCGTCAAGACGCTGCTCCTCGGACTGCTGTCTCAGTATGAACAGGCCAGCCACGGGAACATCACCGTGCGCGTGGTCTCGGTCGATCCCGCCAGTCCTCAAGCAGACGAGGCCAAGAAGTTTGGAATCGAAGGCCGCAAGGTTCAGTCGGAACGTGCCGGTCGGACGCAAGTGGATGAGGTCTATCTCGGCGCGGTCATCAATAGCGGAGCGAACGAAGTCGTGATCCCCTTCTTCGACGTGGGACTGCCGCTGGAATACGAATTGACACGGACGGTGAACACCGTCGCTGCCGAGAAACGCCGCAAGGTCGGCATCCTCGAAACAGACGCCAAGCTGACCGGCGGCTTCGACATGCAGTCGTTCCGCAGCTCGCCCGAATGGCGAATCGTCACGGAACTCAAGAAACAATACGAAGTCGAAGCGGTCTCGCCAGCCGGCCCCATTGATGAGTCGAAGTATGACGTGGTGGTGGCAGTGCTGCCGTCGTCGCTTGGTCAGATTGAGATGCAGAACTTCGTCGATTACGTGAAGAAGGGCAAAGCCGTTCTGATTTTCGACGACCCGTTGCCAGCAACGAATCCGCAACTCTCTCCAAGCCAACCCAAGCCCCGCGCGGGCGGCGGTAACCCGATGATGCAGATGGGGCAGCCTCCCGAACAGAAGGCCGATGGCGGTAAGGCAACTTCGCTCGTCAACGCCTTGGGCATCCAGTGGAACTACGATCAAGTTGTGTTCGACTACACGGCGATGCAGGTCCATCCCGAATACTCGGAACTGTTGCGTCCCGAGATCGTCGCGATCACTCCGAAGAGCGGCTTGGCGAAAGCCTTCAACCCGGATAGTGAAGTCACCAGCGGATTGCAGGAGATGTTCTTGTTCTTCTCGGGCACGATCAAGCCGCGCGAAGGGAGCAAGCTGGAGTTCACGCCGCTGCTGCGAACGGGCGTCCATTCGGGGTTGCTCGAATGGAAAGACCTCGTGAAGAACAGCTTCATGGGGATTCAGATCGACGACGATCCGCTGCGCATTGAAGACGAATTCGCCCACGTGATCGCCGCCCAGATCGTCTCCCCCAAGAACGCGACGGGCGACCGGTTCAACGTGATCTACGTGGCCGATGCCGACATCATCTCCGACTGGTTCTTCTTCGTGCGTGAGCGGAAGCAGTTCCGCCTGAACCTCGACAACGTCACGTTCGTGTTGAACGCGGTCGATTCGCTGGCCGACGACAAGGCGTACATTGCCCTGCGAAAACGCCGCCCGAAACACCGCACTTTGGCTCGCGTGGAAGAGCAGACGGCGCGCTTCATCGAACACGCGACCAAGGAACGCCAGAAGGCGGCCGAAGAGGCGAAGACCGCGCTCGACGACGCCAAGAAGCAATTTGCCGAGAAGGTCGAGAAGATCAAGAACGATCCCGCGCTCGATGATTCGACGCGCACACAAATGCTGCTGATCGCTCAAGCCGAAACCACTCGCAAGCTGGAGGTCGCGGAAGCGGCCATCAACCAGAAGAAGGACCAAAGCATCGAGAAAGGGAAGATCGAATCCGACCGGAGTGTGCGTGCTGTGGAACGTGGCTACTACGCCGCCGCACTCCTCTTCCCGCCAATCCCCGCCATCGTTCTCGGTCTGCTCGTCTGGGTGCTGCGGCTGAAAGATGAATACAAGGACATCGCTCCCTCGCGACGTGCCCCGGCCGGAAAGTGATTGGCTCACACCGAAACGATTGAGTTACTGCATTTAATGTCGTGGTGAGCCGGGTGGCGTAAGCCCCCGGACTTTTGATTGCTAAGAGGCTGTGCATTTACTACTTCCGAGAGTTTGCTCGAACTTCAATGGCCTCATCTTTCTGCCGCTCTCTTTCTGTCTCCACCGCTTCCGTCTTGCCGGAAGAAGGAGACAGAAAGAGAGCGGCAGAAAGATGGCAGAGCGAAGAGTCGGAACGGGATCGGGAAGTCTGCCGATCCTGCAAATCAGGGTGACATTCTGAAAGCGGCGACACGCACCAGACTGCCATTCTCGGACGTAGTAAATTCACAGCCCCTAAGAATCCGGGGGCTTACGCCGCCCGGCTCACTTGATTCAGCCTATTGTCGGCCTGATTCGATTTGGACTGAAGCGGTCGAACTGATTTGAGTTTGACCGGGTTGTTTGGACTGAAATTTGAAATCGGACTCCTCCAGCAGAAGCGTCGTCATGAACGAACTCCAACGTACTCTCGCCTTTGTTGCCGTGGCCGTCGTCTCCGTGGTGGCCGCCCGTTTTGCGGGACCATCGACACCCAAGCAGACCGCCGCCATCACCGGTGTCGGTGAGGTCTTCTACCCCGACTTCAAAGACGCCGACGCGGCGAAGTCGCTGCAAGTCTCCAGCTACAACGCCGAGACGGCCGAGGTTCGTCCGTTCAGTGTTGTCCAAGGTAAGGACGGCCTCTGGCGCATTCCCACTCGGCACAACTATCCGGCGGACGGACAGGAACGTCTGGCCAAGACGGCCACGTCGATGATCGGCATCAAGCGAGAAGGCTTCGCCGGACCGCGCGACAACGAACACGCCGAGTTCGGCGTTCTCGATCCGCAGGGCGATTCGCACTCGGACCTGAAGGGGATCGGCAACCGGATCACCCTGAAAGACGAGTCCGGGAAAATCTTGGCCGACTACATCATCGGCAAGGAAGTCAAAGGTCGGCCGGGCAACTTCTACATTCGTCGTCCCGACGAGAAGGCGACCTACTTCGCCAAGCTCGACATCCAAGTCTCGACCAAGTTCGCCGACTGGATCGAACCCGACCTGCTCAAGCTTGATGCCGCGCGGCTGTCCGACATCGTGATTGACACCAGTTCGGTCGATCTATCGCAGGGGGCCGTCGTCGAAGGGGACACGAGCAAGCTGTCTCGCAAAGTCTCCAGCGATCCGTGGAAGCTCGCCGGACTGGATGAAGCGACCGAAGAGGTCAATCAGGACGAGATCAACAAGCTGATCAAGTCGCTGGACGATCTCAAAATTGTTGGCGTTCGTCAGAAGCCCGCGAAGCTGATGCAGGGCCTTCGTGAAGGGAAGTTGCAACGCGACCAGTTCTCGGCGCTCGATCTCCAAGACAAGGGGTTCTTCCTGGCGACCGACCGCAAATCCAATCGCACGCTCTTGGTCCCCAAAGAGGGACAGATGATCGCCATCACCAATCAAGGCGTCGCGTATGACCTCAAGTTTGGAGACATCTTCAGCGGGAGTGAGCAGGAAGTCGAAAAGGGCTTTGAAGCCAAGGAAGGCGACGCCGAGAAGAAGGCCGACGAAGAAAAGAAAAAGGATGAGGAATCGAAAGAGGCTGACAAGCAACCCGAGTCCGATAAGCCCAAACTGAAGAGCCGCTACTTGTTCGTGATGGTTCACTTTGACGAAGCGGGGCTTGGGGCCAAGCCGGAAGCTCCTGTAAAGCCCGAGCCGCCAGCCGATCCCGCAACTGACGCTGCTGCCGATACTGAAGCCTCTGCTGATGCTTCCGCTCCGCTCAACAAAGCCGAAGACCCGAAGAAGGTTTACGAAGCGGCCATCGCCAAGTTTGAAGCGGATCAAAAGCGGTACGAAGCCGATTCCAAGGCCTTCGAGCAGAAGGTCAAAGACGGCGAGAAGCTGGTCAAAGAACTGAATGCCCGCTTCGCCGACTGGTACTACGTCGTCTCCGGCGAAAGCTTCGAGAACCTGCGTCAAGGCAAGAAGACGCTCGTCAAAGCCAAGGCCGCCGCCACTGAAACGCCTGCGGATCCCGCGGGGACGCCACCGGCTACACCGCCCGGCAATTGATGGATGTCGTTGTCGCGGATGACGCCGAAGTCGGGCTTAGCTTTGTTAGCCGGACTTCCTGCTGGTGTGACTCCCCCAAGCGGAGTCCGCGCGAAGAAAAAAAGAAGTCCGGCTCTCGGAAAAGCCGGACTTCTGTATTGATGCACCGTGAAACGCCGACTCTCACACGACCGGCTCCCAGCCTTTGCGATATTCGCGGCCCCACAGGGCGGTCGCGTCGTTGTCGCCGATGATCTGCTTGGTCGCGGGATCGAACTTCACCATGCGGCCGAGCTTGTAGGAGATGTTGCCGAGGTGACAGAGGAGCGTACTCTTCTGACCTTCGCCAATTTCTGAGTTCGGTGTTTCGCCGCTCTTGATGCAGTCGAGGAAGTTCTGGATGTGGTCCTGTTCGCCACCGTGGCCACCGCCTCCCTTGGCGATCTCGGCCCCTTTCAGGTCGTAGAACTTGTAGCCGCTGCCGCCGTCGAGGTGCATCGAACCGTTGTCGCCGTAGAACACGACGAAGCTGTTCTTCTCGTCGCGGCGAGGATGGCAACTGCTGACATCCCACGTGATCCCTTTGCCGGGGTTGTCCCCTTCGCCCGCGAAGTGGAAGACGGCGGCACCGGTGTCGGGAGTCTCTTGATCGTCGGTGAAGTGATAGCGGCTGCCGAGGAAGCTGACCTGCGTCGGGTATTCGACGCCGAGTCCCCACCGAGCCACGTCGAGCGAATGGATGCCGTTGTTCGCCAACTCGCCGCCGCCCCAATGCCATCGCCAGTGCCAGTTGTAGTGAACGAGATTGTCGAGGTACGGTCGTTCGGGAGCCGGGCCTTGCCACATCGAGTAATCGAGCGTTTCGGGGACCGGCACCGGCTTGCCCGTCCCGATCGTGGTCCGGTTGGCGTCGTACCAGCAACGGGCATAGTGGACGTTGCCGATTAGCCCCTCCTTCATCTTCGCGATCCCTTCGCGCAGCCCGGCCCAAGTCCGGCGTTGGTTGCCCATTTGCACGACGCGCTTATGTTTGCGAGCCGCCGCGACCATCAGTTCCCCCTCGCGCGCGTTGTGACTACCGGGCTTCTCGACATAGACGTGCTTCCCCGCCGAACAGGCCAAGATCGTCGCCGGGGCGTGCCAGTGATTGCACGTCGCGATGAAGACCACGTCGAGCTTGGGATCGTCGAGCATCCGTCGAAAATCGGTGATCCCCTGCGCCTTGGCCCCTTTGTCCGTGACGGTCTTCATGGCGATGTCGAGCCGCTTCTGATCGACATCGCAAACGTAGTTCAGCTTCACACCCTTGCCGTTGATGACCGCGTTGGCGTGAGCCATCCCGCGTCCGGTCCCGATCACTCCCGCGTTCAACACTTCGCTCGGACTCTCCTGAGCCGAGACATTGTTGAACAGAGCCGGAGCCAACGTGGCGGCGGCCGCCAACGTGGACGACTGCAAAAACTGACGACGATCCACCGAGTAGGTCTGGTCTGACATGAGGCTGGTCTCCAGAAAGGGAATTGATGCGACGAACGCTTTTGGCGCTGTGCATTTACTACGTCCGAGAGTTCGCTCGGGCTTCACTGTACTCATCTTTCTGCCTCTCTCTTTCTGTCTCCCCGCTTCAGTCTGGCAGGAAGAAGGAGACAGAAAGAGAGAGGCAGAAAGATGACCGAGCGAAGAGTCGGAACGGGATGGGGAAGTCTGTCGATTCTGCAAATCAGGGTGTCGTTCTGAAAACGGTGCCACGCACCCAACTGCCATTCTCGGACGTAGTAAACGCACAGCCCCTTAGTCAGCCTCACGGTAGCCCGCCTGTTCAGTCGCGGGAAGCGTGGGGAGTGGCCTCACGAGGGAGGCTCTCCGTCAGACGAACGAGCATTTGTTGCGAGGCTGGTCCCGAGGACGAGACCGCAAACACGCGGGCCTCGGGACTGGTGATTTCGATCTGAATCGTGAGGACATCGCGCGGCAGGAAGTCGCGCACGCGATCGGCCCATTCGATGAGAGAGATGCCGTCGCGAGCGAACAGTTCATCCAGACCGAGGTCGAGGAACTCACTCGGATCGCGCAGGCGGTAGGTGTCGCAGTGACGCAGCGGGATTCGTCCGTCGTACTCTTGGATCAGCGTGAACGTCGGGCTGTTGACCTCATCGGGCGGAACGCCGAGCGCGGCGGCGATCGCTTTGACGAGAAGTGTCTTCCCCGCGCCGAGGTCTCCAACCAACGCCACGATCGCGCCGGGAACGAGGACCGCCGCGAGTCGTTCGCCGAACTCGCGCGTGTCGCTTTCGGAGTTCGCTGCCAAACGTAACGACCGGTCGTCGCGATGTTGAAGGGTGAGCATGTTCTCCTCTGCGCGGAAAGAACTGAATCGTTTAACCGCGTGGGCAACGCCCCGCGCGTCGATGTCAAATCAGGCTCAAACGTCGCTCG
>JAYTQJ010000628.1:0-3171 GCA_043746775.1 Schlesneria sp. | reverse complement strand
CAAAGCCGGCTGAATTCTCACGAATTCAGCTACGTCGCACTGAACGTCAATTTGATAATCGCTCAAAGTGAGTGCCATTGGGCTGACGCCACCCGGCTTACCAAAACTCTCAACGCAGAAACGTCTCGCGAGGCATCGTCATGTTCAAGTTCATCGGGATCGCGGCGGCATTCGGTCTGATCATGGGAACGGTGCGTGAGGCCGTGGCGTACTCACCCGAGTTGCTGCTTGTGCGAGCGATCTGCTCGCAGGATGAGACAGGTGACACGAAGCCGAACGCCGACGGCAAGCCTGCCGCTGACAGCAAGTCCGCCGCCGATGCCGAAGCCTTCAAGAAGTTGCTCGATCGGATCGGCAAGCTGGAGGCGGAGGTTGATCGGTTGAAGAACGTCGCGCCCGCTGCTGCCGGTGCGACGAAAGGTGGCCCGGTGTTGACTCTGATTGATGTCGCACATGTCGGGATGGCTTATGGCCCGACCGGCCAATCGCGTTACGTGGCCATTCGTATCACGCTGGCCAACACGTCCGATCAACCCGTCACGCTCATGCGCGAACAAGTCGCGGCCGAGATCGACGGTGAGGCTCGCAAGTTGGAGCCGATTCCGGCGGGGACTTCCGGCTACTCGTTTCAATACGGCAAGCAGAACTACTCGTTGAACACGATGCAGCCGAAGAAGAGTTGGAAGGTCACAGCAGGCGGACAGAATTCGATCTGGTTCGTTTATGCCGGACTGCCGGTGTCGGCGACCGTTCCCCGTTGCAAGCTCAAGCTGACACTCGGCGAGGTCACGAAAGAGATCGACGTGAACGAACTTCAACGCGCTGTGCTTGGTCTCGAATCCGAACGGATCGGACCGCGCAACAGTCTCGCGCTGCTGACGATCACCGGCACGCTGAACGCCTTCAACATGCAGTCGATCATCGACGAGATGGAGCGGCTGGTGACGCAGAAGGTGCTGCGTGTCGTCCTGCGATGGAGTGCCGATGCCCCGCAGCCCGACGGTCCCGTCTTGAACGGACTCAACCAAGCGACCGCGGCACTCGGCCAACCGCGCAATGGCAGCGAGCAGTTCCCCGCGATCCCCGCGACGCTGCGTGAGTTTCATCTGGTGAAGTACTCGGACAGCGATGGCTCGGCCGACTACAACGGCTATCGAGGCGGCAACTTCCCGCAGCGCGTTCACAAGACGGCAGCGGATGCGGTCGGCTCGGCCTTGAGATCGGCGTACCTCGCGTTGCCGCGTGACGAACTGCTGCAAGAAATTCGCGAAGGGAACGCACTGACGCGCGCGGCCGCACTCGCGTACGGCGGCGGTCGGCTCGATGCCGAACATCTGCCGCTCCTCTTTCAGTGGATCGAGGACAAAGATCCCAACGTCCAACGCTCCGCCTTGCAGGCGCTCAGCCACTTCGGTGAGGCGACCGCCGTCGAGAAGTTGGTCTTCTATGTGCGGCGCAACGTCGAGCCATTCTCCAGCACCGCGATCGAAAGTCTCGCCGGATCGCGGTTCGGGACGGCGCACGAGGCGCTCATCAGCCTGCTCAAGAACGAAGAGCCGGAGTCGAAGAAGCGGATCGTGCAGGTGCTGGCCAAGTACCCGCGACCGATCTGGTCCGAGACGCTCTATGAATTCGCCGCCGATCAAAGTGCGGGGCTGCATCTCGAAGCCATCAAGGCTCTCGCCCAAGTCGGGCATCCAAAGTTGGTCGAGGTTTTGGAAACGGGTCTCAAGAGCAGTGATAAGCCGCTGAAAGATTTTTCGTTTCAGACGCTCGCCAACCGTACTGACGAGCCGAGCGAGAAGCTGGCGCTGGAGTACACGCTGGCACACCTCAAGACCTCGGCCCCCGATGGACACATGGTGCAATTGCTGTCTCGCACGAAGGACGCCCGCGCGTTGCCGCTGTTACTCGACCAATTGAACTCGCAATTGGAGAACGGCAAACAGAACGACCACCAAGCCGTACTCACCTTGCTCGTGCAGATCGGCGACAAGACCGTGGCCGACACATTGGCCGAGAAATACGGATCGCTCAAGC
Organism: Schlesneria sp.; assembly: GCA_043746775.1. Taxonomy (GTDB): domain Bacteria; phylum Planctomycetota; class Planctomycetia; order Planctomycetales; family Planctomycetaceae; genus Schlesneria. The sequence goes on along the minus strand of JAYTQJ010000628.1, from coordinate 1,131 downwards.
CCAACAATCAGGCTCTCGTCTTGAACGGACTCCGCCAGTTCCGACATCCGAAATTCCGCGAGTACGCTGGCGCGGCTCTGCTGGCCAGCGACCCCACGCTCGTCTCGACCGCGTCGAATGCCCTCATGCAGGAAGGGCATCCCGAAGGGGAGAAGCTGCTGATCGCGGCTCTCGACAAACAAACGTCGCTGCCGCTGATCGCCAACATCACAAACGCCCTCGGCAACCTGGGCACCGCCGGCGCACGCGACGCGCTGCTCAAAGCCAAAGAATCGAAGGACGCCAACAAGAAGAGCTACGCCGCAGCCGCGTTGCAAAACATCAAGCAGCGTTCGCCCGGCTTTCAGTACGTCTTGCAAGCCCAACAGCGGCTGTTGGCCAGTGTCGATAAGAATGACAAGGAGGCGAAGGAGCAGGCCGAGAAGGAGGCGATTGAGTTCTACGACTTAGCGATTCAACTCGACGCCCAACTCGCGGAAGCATTCGCGGGTCGAGGCAAAGTTCGGCTGCGTCAGAACAAACTCTCCGAAGCGGGGAAAGACTTCGACAAGGCACTCGAACTGAAACTCGAACCGGAAGACAGTGAAGTCATCACGGGCTTGGCGTTGTCCCGCGTCGTCGATGGCCGACTAGACGACGCCTTCAAGTTAGTCGAGACGAATCGGGAGAAACACAAGACGGTGCGAGACGGTCTGTACGCCTACAACGCCGCCTGCGTCTACAGCCGCGCCTGTGAATACCTTGATGGACATCCGGACATCCCCGACCGCGACAAGAAGCGCGACGAGTACCGGAAGCAATCGCTGACCGATCTCGCGCTGTCGGTCAAACAGGGCTTCGACGAATTCGACTGGATGGCCAAAGACCCGGACCTCGCCGCCCTGCGCACCGACGAAGAATTCAAGAAGCTCATCGCCGCGAAGCCGACGGAAAAACCCGCCGACAAGAAACCCAAGGCCGACGACGAATGAGACACATGAGCAAGACACCCTTGCACCCCGCGCCTTTCTGAGCGGGGCGGCGTAAGCCCCCTGGCACTCACTTTGGGGTGTAGCTGAAGTCGTCAGACTTCAGACGACCATCAAAGCCGGCTGAATTCTCACGAATTCAGCTACGTCGCACTGAACGTCC
>JAYTQJ010000627.1:0-7002 GCA_043746775.1 Schlesneria sp. | reverse complement strand
CCACTGCCAAAGTCGAAGGGGGGAAGGCGAGAAACAAAAATCCCAAAGCGGCGTCGAGCCGCCGCACTCCAAAACGACGCGGGATCAGACTCCGCCCCCAGTTCCTCACCAACGAGCGTCCCCAAAGGAACGGATTAACTACTTTGCTCATCCGGTCGGTTTGCGCCGCGCCGTGTGCCCGCTCTCGTCGATGGAGCAGAAGTTCAGCGGGCTAATTCCCGCGTCGAGTCACATGCCGACTTGAGCCAATCTCTCCCCGCTCAGCGACTTTCTTTCAGAGCGCCGGTTCATCTTACGCTGCCCGCTCGGTTGAACAGGCGAAGAGGCATCGTGTGTTGCTTCGCCCACAAACGCGGCAAGTTTGAACATCTCGACTGCTCCAGATCGACCGTCACAACCGATACATCTTCCACCTCGCTCATCGACAGCGAGCTGCTCGCGAACAGGCCCTGTCGTTCGCAGCCTGATGCCCCACACATGGACCGGCAAGGACGCCCGACATGGACAATTCCAACAACAACCAAAACAAACTGATCGTACTCGTCGCCGTCGCCCTCATCGGTGCCGCCGCCGGACAACACCTCCTCAAACCAGCCGCCCCTCCCGCCCAGCAAATGGGACCGTGGGGACCGAGCTACGCCATGCAACAACCACCAATGGGCTACGGCCCAATGGGGTATGCCCAGCCTCCCTATGCTGGTCATCCGAGTTATGGCCAGTCAATGCAGCTCACTCCGGCTCAGCCGCTTCCTGGCATTGGCTTGCAGTCAAATGAGCAGCAATCGTCCGTCCGATCACGAGACCACGCTAACAATCGCGAATTGGATGATGCACCGGATGGGGTGCAACACGAACAGCCTTCGAGAACAACGCCAACGACCTCGCCACATCGGACTCGTAGATCTGCCGTTCAAGCAAGTGATCGCGTAGTACAGGTCAACGAGGAACGGACAGAGTTGTTGATCGCAGCCGTTCCGTCACCCGTCGTATTCGCGCAGAGCGCAGTGGCAGCCGTACCCGCTGGACTGAAAGCTCCCCGCTTAATCTCGATTCAGGATGGAGACACGACTTGGGCGGGCGACCAGCTTGGCGACGTATTGCTCAAAACAAAAACAATCGGGTTGACGATCGGCATCGACGCGGCCGCAAGTTCGACCGATCCCTTGGAGTTGGTCGCCTCATGGAACGGTGGAACACCACAGATAATAGAAGTCGTCTCTGCAGCTAATATCGCCGCTGGTATTGCCTCGCATGTGATCGTCAGTGTTCCCGGCGCTCCAGTGATCTCGGGCCGAGCTACGCTGCAAGTTGGGTTTCGTGATGTTGGAGTTCTCACCCCACCCGCCTCGTACTCGACCATGATCGCCGTGCGGTTCCCCGCTGACACCCTCACTGAACCGAGCGAGATCAAGGTGTCATCGACGAAACTTCGCGCCTCCGCCGATCCTGGCGCTGGGGTACATAACGTCTACGATGGGTTTCTCCATCTCGAAGGGAGCGCGAGTGTGGGATCAAGCATTCGATTCTCTTTCGAGAGAAAGTTGTCCGATGGCAAATTCCAAATGGCTCATGCGAATCTTGCTGTCGTACCAGTCGTTTCCACAGTTGGCAGCGGCAAGTGGTCCGCTGATTTAAAGCTTCCTGATCTTGGACCGGCATTTCCCGAAGGGCGGGTTCACGTTGTCGCGGAGTCCTCGTCACCGCAATCGCATCACTTCGCGACGAATTCCATACTGACCCGGCGAGTCGCTCGCTCTAACGTCAATATCAAGATTGGCCTTGGCGATATCGAGCAGGGAGAATCGAAGCCAGCCAAGCTCGTCACACCCGGTTTTGCCAATGACGCACATCTCAAATTTCCAGTAACCACATCTGGGGAGGCGAGCGATGCTGTCTTAGTTCTGTTTGAAGAGGGATCGAATAACGTCTTGAGCACTCTCGATTACAGTGTCGGTACGCCAGTGCTTCTTTGGACCGCCGATCAAGATGCCGTATTCAACTTGAGAGTGGAGGCGCATCAAGGGGCAGGGCTGATCTCCAAGGCCAATCCCTTGCGAGTGTCGCTTCGACAGTCGGGACCGTTTCCAACAGGTGTGTCGCCAACCAATCTCAGTCAGACACCCGGACAGGACCTGATTCGGATCGCCTTTAGTCGTACGAACCTGCTGAATTTTACGAGCATCGCTGCGGCAGACTTTGAACTCACCAATCTCGGCGATTCGAAAAAGACGGTCGCGGCGAGGACCGTCAATCCGATCCCCAGCGAGAACAGTATTGATGTGCTGTTCGAGTCAATTCCAGAAGGTGCGTATCAGCTCGCTGTTGGCAAGAAACTGGACGACATTCAAGACTTACACGGAAACAACCTCGCCCCCGTCTCCGGAGTCGCACTTTATACATTTGGAATCATCAAGCCGGTCGGCTCACAGTTGTCATCGGCTCCAACGGTGGGACTTTCCAATTTGACCGGCCCTTACGTCCCGTACCAAGAGTACACCGATCCACGGAAGAGTCAGACGGGCTTCAATCCCTCCGATAAGGTCGTGACTCGCGTGGCTCGGCTCTATTACTATCGCGATGCGCATCGCGTGGTGCAGCTTATCAATCGTGGTGCCCGGTCGTACAACCGGCAAGCGGTAGACATGCAGCAGCAGTTGGCTGACAACGCGCGGCAACAAGCCGAGAGCGCGACTAATGAACGGCGTGCGGCCGAACAAAAGGCACTTCAGTCTGCTCAGCGCGCACGAGCTTCCGAGACGGCGCTAACTCAGTTTCAGCAAGCGCTCGTGACTGCACGTCAACAACTGGCGACGGCTGAAGCGGATTTGGTGCGGCACCAGGCGGCGAATGAAACATTGAGGGACAATCAGGAGGATGCTACCGCTGAGAGGATCGCACTCGAAACAGTGGACAAGACGACCCTCACGCCTGGAGAGTTAAAAGACCTTCCTAAAAACATCAAAGAGGCCAAGCAAAAGGAACTCGCGGCCTCTCGCAAGGTCGAGGCCAGTGATCAGGTGAAGACGCAAAAGCAGTCGGCAGTCACGGCGGCACAGAGCCAAGTCACCAACTCGGAAAACCACGTCAATCATTTGCTGGCCGAGATTCAGAACGCGCGCAATGACGAGTCACAACAGCGTGAGACGCTCGACAGGCGGCAGTTTGAAGAAGACTCGAAGCATAAGGATTTGTTCCGACGCGAAGTGGCTGCTGCCCATGAAGACCCCGATACATATGCTCCCGGTGTTCCCACGTCACAAGACCCGATTGAACAGGTTTCGTTGTCGGTGATTGGTGAGGGGCTGATTCAATTGCGCGGGCCGCTCAAGGGAGTGAACTTAGCGCGGACGCTGATCAATCAGATTGATGCGCCGGTGGGGCAGGTGAAGGTGGCGATTCATACGGTGCAGGTGAATGGCGAGCATGGCAAGCGGATGGAGCCGGTGATTGGGCGGATTCAGCGCTATATCGACCACTCGCGATTCCTGACGACTCAATCGGGGCAGATGCTCCGCAACTCAGTGACGTTGGTGGCCAGTCGTCGTGCCGATCAGGCGATGCTGTTTTGCGAAGTGGCGAGCCAAGCCGAACGCGATCAGAAATATATCGAAGCGTTCTTCGGGCGCGAGTTCCTCGATGAACTGAAGACGCTCGATAGTGAGTTCCTGCACACGGGCAATAAGCTGCTGTCGCTCCATTCCATGGACAGTACAAGCCTCGCCAACGCCCTCTTCCTGCTGTCGCTCGCTAAGAACGATGTGCGTCACGAAATCTTGGGCGAGTTCGAGCGGATGGTCACCTGCAATCTTCCACAGGACGAACAGGAATACTTCATCGCTTCAAACGAGAAGTACAAGTTCGGCCCGATGTTCCACAAACAGAAGTTCCAGTTCCTCGGTCACAACGCCAAGTTCGTCTCGCTGAAAGGCTTCTTCAACTCGGATGTCGCTGGCTCCGACACCATGACCCCGATGCAACGCGAGTTCATCCGCCTCGCCCAAATCTTCAAAAGCAGGCTCGTCACCGAGATCGAACTCCAGCAGCGGGTGATGGAACGGTCGCTGATTGAGGATCGAATCAGTGACTACAAGAGTGAACAGCTTGAAGCCGCACAAAAAGAAAAGCAGGCCAAGGCATCGCTGGATCAAGTCAAGGACACGTTGAGTCGGAACCGTATTGCTTTATTGGAACCCGCATCAAAGATTGAAGCGCTCGCTCGTGCTGTTCAGTTGGGGGCGAGCGAGTGTGTTGCACTTGCTGACCGCTACAGCAAATCGACAACAACGTTACTCGCGAATGCCAAAGCTCAATTTGGAGGGCAACCGCTGAGTAACTTAGATTTGAACGAAGCGGATGAAGATCTAAAAAGTTTTTGGAAATTTCAGGGAGTACAGCTTGCAAACACAAAAACGACCACAGTGGAAGAAGATTTGTCCTTACTCAGGACGCCGACAATACGGATTCGCCGTGATCCAGAACCTATACGGGGGATTGAATCAACGCCCATTCAAGCTCAGATTGGGGCGAGAACGACAGCAGTTACAGTGTTCAAATCCGATCGAAAGTCGGGACTCGGTGTCGATCTCGATGAGGCCACCGCAAAGATTGCTCGACAACAGGCCGCAAACGCCATTTCTTATGCTAAACAATTGCTTCGTGAGTTGAGTTCATTCCGACTCGAAGAAGAGCATCAGCGAAATCACGACAACGCGGTTCGATTGTTTAACGTTGCAGAAAGGGCTTTCGCGTCGGATGTTGAGACAGTAGAGGCTATGGCAACGCTTTCTCATGGATTCTTGATTCTTACTAAACTTGCCGAGCATGTTCGCGATGAATCGTCTGCAAGTGTTACGACGATGAGGATGCTCATTGAAAAGATTTCTTCACCCGACCCCAATGTGCGGGAGGCTTATGTTCTGTGGGAGAGATTCAAACTTCGAGTCGCGCCCTATTTGGCTGGAGAATTCTTGGTTGTAGCTCAAGACTTGTTCCCCAAAGTGGATAGTACGTTTCGCGACTTGGCGACTCAGCAACTTAAAACCGACTTGGAGTTGAAGAGATTTGAATCTTCACGTCGGCCGCTGGATCACAAGAAGTACATGGACATGTTGATTGATGATGTCGAGGACAAGTTTATTGAGTTGATGGAGGGGACGCGGGCGCATACGGCGAATATTGACAACTATTTGTCGCGGCTGGGGCAGGCGCTGGAGGATGACTTCAATACGCAGTTCTATCATCCGGCATTCAAGGGGATTCGGGAGGCGAGTCGGTTTTGGGATGTGAATATGGGGCAGATCGAGACGACGACGATTCTGACCAACAACCGGATGTTTGCCAAAGTGTCGCCTCAGGCGACGATGGAGTTCGATCTGCCCAAGCGAGATATCTTGATTAAGGAAGCGTTCCAGTCGGCTCAGGCGGCGTATCAGGATTATGGAGCGTTGCTCGGCGATCCGACGTTCCTCGCGCTGACCAAGATGCACCGAGGCCAAGCGGCGTCGGCGATCTTCAGTGGAGATGGTTCGACACCGTCCACACGCAATGTATTGCCGGGCCTGCCTTCAATGACGGATGAGAAAATGGTCGCTCAGAATCGCGCTGTTGCGCCCGACTTTCCGTCGGCGTTGGAGAGCCTGATCCCCGATCCGGCCATCTATAAATTTGAGACTGGAACGGGCTATGAAATCCGTCCGGTGATTCAGCCCGACGGTCAGGCGGTCGTGTTCCACTTCAATTACATGTATACGACCAATGTCCGCGAGCCGGTACGAGCCGACGAGAAGCATCTCGGCCGCGTGAAGCGGCACTTTATCGACACCGATGTCCAGACGGGCAACTACGAGATGCGCGAGGTGAGTAAGTACCAAGTCGCGTTGAAAGCGTCGCGGACATCGCGTGGAGTGCCGTTGTTGGAAGATATTCCCGGCGCTGGCATCCTGTTCCGGCCGCTGCCGAATCAGGAATCGTCGATTCAGGAAAATATCATTCTCGCGCAGTCGGTGATCTTCCCGACGCTGTTCGATCTGATGGGTTTGAGATGGGCGCCGGCCGTGGCTGATCTCGATTCGCTCCGTCTGCAAGAGGCCGACTTCGTGACTCGCAGCCGCCAACGCGGGTTGAAGGAGCGGGTCTTCGATCACTCCAGCCAACAGGTCGATGAGTTCCTCCGCATCCCGGAATCAGAACGTCGCCCTGACCTCTATCGCTCGCAAGAGACGACGCCCTACGTTCACCCGAATGGATACTCGGGACCGGGCTTGAATTTGAAGGACGGCCACTTGCGGGAAGGCTATGACGCCGAGCGAGTCCGCCCCGAGACGCACTACACGCCGGGGGCTTCGCGGGAAGGTGCGGTACCGCGGAGGCCATTCTCGGAAGATGGACCACGTGAGGGAGTGCTGCAAGAGGAACCTGTGATCCTGCCACCGGGGGAAGGGTTTGATGACGGCATCCCACCACAGCCGATGTTGTACCCCTCTGCGCCGACGAGTTCGCGAGCGGCACCTTCATCGAGTCGAGTCTCGAATGCGGCGACTAACTCGGCTGTTCAGCAGCAGTCGTATCGCACGGTGTCGCCAACAACTCCGACTGCGTCTGGTGCGAAGGCCGTGCCAGCGGTGAATGCGCCGCGCGGGTCGAGACCGGTGCCGAAGGGGGCGGGTTCGCCACCGGGGTTGTTGCCCGGAGTGAGTCCGCCTCCGTTGAGGTTGCCTGCTCCAGACGAAGTGAAACCGTCGGCTTCAAGCACGAAAGGTCTTTCGCCGCAGATCGTTCAGGTGAGCGGCACTGATTCCACCAAGCTGGAGCCAGCGCCAGTGGTCCCGGCGAAGAAGAAGCTGGCGGTCCCCGCGTTGTGGCCGAAGAAGCCGTGACGGGATTGAGATTCTTGGGCGTTAGCCCTCTTGTCCGTTTCGGAGCGGGGTGGCGTCAGCCCCCTGGTTCTTGAAGTTGCCTGCTGCTGAAGAAGTGGCTCACGCCCGAAGAACCAGGGGGCTGACG
>JAYTQJ010000626.1:0-17001 GCA_043746775.1 Schlesneria sp. | reverse complement strand
CCTAGGATGTCGAGCATCCTTCGCTTGCGCGTCAGGCTTCGATGGGTAAGCTTTTTCTTACCGTTCGTGTTTGTGTGTTCAGCAGACAGGTTTGGATGTGTGACATGAACCCTCAGGTTCCGGTTTCAGACGAATTGCTCTCGGCCTACTTCGATGGTGAAGCGTCGCCCGAGGAACGTGCGGTCGTGGAGCAGTTGCTCGACGGATCGGTCGCGTCGCGTCGCGAACTCGATGAGATCGCACAGCTCTCGGCGTTGCTGCACTCGTTCCCGCGTGAGGCGGCTCCGGTGGAACTGGCCTCGTGTGTGCAGCGTGAAACGGATCAGCTGCCCCTCGCAGAGCAGAAGACTGTCGCGTCTGTCGCTCCCGTGCGGAGCCTGCGTCGAGAATGGATGGCCGCGTGTTTGGGCGCGGTCACGACGGCTGCGGCATTGCTGTTGATGGTGAATCTCGTGGACCGCCCCGCCTCGCACTTGCAGGCTCTGCGCGAACACGACACCGCGACGAAACTTGCTCTCGCCACAACGGCCGCTCCGGCGAGGGAACGTCGGTTGAGCGAGAATGAGTCCTTGACTGCCGAGGCGTTGAAACGCGACCTCGCTCGCCTCGATGACGCAACTCCAAAGCCGGAGATGAGCGGCGATGTTGCGGCGAATCAACTGGCTCCCGCCACGTCTGCCATGCTTCGTCGGAGTCTGTCGGTTCAAGGCGACGTGCAAAGCGAACCGCAGAACTCGTTCGACGAGAACGCGAAGTCCAAACCGTTGGCCGGACTCGGCATGAACGGTGTTGCCGCAGACAACTTGGTGCCACCGGTGTACTTCAACAACAGCGACTTCCTGAGCGGACTGCGAGTGGGCGAGGTCTATCAGTTCGTGCCGCAGGTCGCTGATCCCGAGAGCAACGTGGCCGTGGTCGAACTGGCGGTCCTCGACATCGAGCGGGGAGCCGATCAAGTTCAGGTGCTGCTCTCGCGGAACAGCATTCGACCGCGACAGTCGGGCCAAGCAGGACAGGCCGGTCAGGCGGATAAACTCAAAAATCTGCAGAGCAACAAACCGGGTGAGCCTGCAAACTCGAATGACATTGTCGTGGTCTACTCGGTCGGGCCGGGTGAACACTTAGCCAAGGCGCTGGAGGACATGTCGCGTCAGCCCGAGTTGTTCCTGAGTTGGACGACTCAGCCGCCGGTGCAGTTGCCTGTCGTCGAGAGCTTGGCGGAAGGGAAAGCAGATCGCGTCGCCGCGAAAGACTCGACGGTTCCCGCCAAAGAGCAGAGTCGCGATCAACAGCCCGTCACGCGCAGCAAGGTTTCTGCTGCGGATGATGACATGGAAGTGGAAGCGGCTCAGGCCCTGAACGCGCTCTTGGCGCGAGGAAACGATGCGAACTATGCCGACACGGCGATCACGAACGGCGGCGAGGGATCGCTCGCCGATAGTCCGAAGGCAGGTGCCAGTGTCGCCGATCAACCCGCGTCCCGGTCAGCGACTGTCGCAGGTAAGAAAGTTGTGGGGAACGGCGGCAAGGGGCTGCAGAGCGCTGCCGATCCAGCTCCCTTCGTGGCGGACAGCGCGCGACAGAACTCCGACCTCAAGCGGAGTGGTCCCGCACCTGATGATGGGGTCGGACTTGGTCGGGCCTATCAGCAACGGATCCATGTTCAGGCCAACGCGATTCAGGGGAATTTGTTTCAGGGCAACTCCACTGTGCCGATCGAGCCGCTGCAATCGAACAACGTTCAGTCGCAGGGATTGAACCCGCGCGGCGGGATGAACTCGTACCGCCGTGGCTCGAACGAATTCCTGCCGCAGCAGAATCACTTCAGCCGTACAGACGGGACTCGCAACGAGGTGAAGGTGCTGTTCGTGTTGCACTCGCCACAAGTTCCGGCCGTGCCGCCCGCTGGCAAGTTGCCTCGATGAGCGACATTGCTTGAGCACGATTGGGGTTGGTTCAACTGGCGGCGATTCTGTGTCGTAGTGCGTCAGCGCCCTGAACTACCCGCCCCGTCTTTCATTCGCGCTCCCTTCAATTCGCGCGGAACAATTTTCGTGCGAATGAAAGACGGGATGATCGAGTGGGTCGATCTGTTATCCGACTTGAATCAGGCCCACGATTGCGAGGTCTGACGTGGCTCGAGCCGCAGAGCGTGGACTTCAACCACGCAGTTTTCCGGTCAGCAGTTCCTCGCTCACGCTTCGGGTTGGTGTGGCTGGGCGACCGTGACCTGTGGTCCGTGTGGCGAGCATTTCAGAAATCGTCGGCCTGAAAGCTGGTCGCTTGGATGGGCGACTTCGCGGGCGAGCCGCCGGGCGTTGTCGCTCCGGCTTGAGCGATCTGGATCGCTTCCCCTTTGCCGATCTTGGAGTTGGCGGCGGCATACAGTTCGTTCGCCTCGTCCATCTTGGCGGCGAGGGCGTTGGCTCGGTGTTCGTTGCTGGGATGAGTCGAGGCGTACTCCATCGGCTGCGTGCCAGAGTGACTCGCGCCGAAGCGTGTCCAAAATGTGGGGGCCTCCGAAGGGTCATAGCCCGCCTTCGACATGAGCATCAGCCCGATCTCATCGGCCTCCAGTTCATGCTTGCGACTGAAGGGCAACAACACACCATATTGAGAGCCGAGGCCGTAGGCTTGCGCGATCATCTCTTGCCGCTGGGTATCTTGATTTCGCGTGACAAACGCGACGGCCTGCTTACCGCCGTTGACCAACTTGGACTGGCTCATCCGCTCGCCGCCGTGTCGAGCCAGTGCATGCCCGATCTCGTGCGACATCACGACGGCCAGCCCCGCTTCCGTCTGACAGACCGGCATGATCCCTTCGTAGACAGCGACCTTTCCGCCGGGGAGACAGAAGGCATTCTGCTGCTCGGACGCGAGCGTGCGGAACTCCCATTGAAAGTCGTCTCGCCCCGAGACCTTGGCGATCCGCTGTCCGACGCGGTTCACCAGTTCCTTGAAGTGCGCGTTCTTGGATTCGGCCTCTTCCTTGAGGATGCTCTGGTAAGAGGTCAGGCCGAGCTGAGCCTCACTCCCTTCCGTACTGAGCAGCAACTGGCGGCGATCGGTCAGCGGGACGGAGCGGCATCCGCAGCAAACGGCCAGCGAACCGAGGAGTATCGAGCGACGGGAGATAGGTAGATCATTCCACGACATGACGGAGGCCCTGCGAAAGTTGAACGAGTGTGACGATCAGTCTGTCTATCGGACGCTCGTCAAAAAAACTCCAGTCTCGTCGGTTCATTGCCGGGGGTGGGCGAGCTACAAACAGTCCTCACGCGAGTTCGTTCACAGGTTGCAGCCTGTTGAAAAAGGGAGGGCGAGGCTCCTGCCGAGCCGAATGCGTGTGAAATATCTCTTGTTTCTTGCGGCTCGGCGGGAGCCTCGTCCGTCCGGCGATCGTTTTTCAAAAGGCTGGCAACTTCAATCCATGACCAGTTCTTCCTCCGATCATTCGAGTCGCGCGACGCTCACGGAGCGGCAGCGCGACGTGTTCGAGTTTCTGCGCGAGATGATCGTGTCGCGCGGCTACGGACCAACGGTCCGCGAGATCGGGCTGCACTTCAAAATTGGCTCACCGAACGGCGTGATGTGTCATCTGAAGGCGTTGGAAAAGAAGGGCCTCATCACGCGCGAAGCCGGGATGTCGCGGGCCATTCAACTGACCGAGCCGCCACAACCGCAGGCTGCTCTCCCGTTGTTCGCACATCTCACCGCAGGCCAACCGCTGGTCGTGTTGCCCGAGCCAACGACGCGGATCGAGTTCGCCGGGCTATTCGCATCGAAGTCACATTGCTGCGTGCGGGTCGTCGGACACGGGCTGCTCGACGATCACATTGCCGAGGGGGACTATCTCGCCTTGCGACGACAGGCGGACTGTAAAGATGGCGAACTGATCCTGGCTGTCATCGACGGAGCGGGGACCGTTGTGAAGCGGTACTACCGCGAGTCGCGCCGCGTCCGACTGGAGTCGCTCAACAAAAGCCTGCCGCCGGTGTTCGCCGACAAGGTCTCGATCATCGGGTTGGTTGTCGGGGTGTTGAGGCAGTATTGAATTGTTCACACCTCACACAGCTTGGATTAACTCGTTTAACCGCGTGGGCAACGCCCCGCGTGTCGAGCGACGTGGAATGCTGTTTCACCATTCGACGCGCGGGGCGTTGCCCACGCGGTTAAACGGAGCGGCGATTGGCATCGCAAGGTTGTAGGACGGACGAGGGCGTCCATCCTACGGCTCGTTTGCGACGACACTTTTTACGGCCGCGAGAACCTCATCGTGCAGGAGGCCGTTCGTCACGATGACGCCTCGGTTTTTGAGGAGCATGTGGCCGCAGGTGAATTCGAGCGGGTTGCCATTCAGATCGGTGACTCGCCCGCCGGCTTCTTCGACGAGGATGACTCCGCCCGCGTGGTCCCAGATGCGCTCGAAGTAGCCGACGCGCGTCGGCAGTCGCAGGTAGGCTTCGACTCGACCTTGGGCGACGGTCGCGTACTTGGCTTGGCTGTCCATGCGAATGGGAGGCGCGGTCAGACCGAGCAGGCTCGCGATCTTGACCGAGTCATCGTGGGCGCTGTGTCCCGATTCGACCGACTCGCAAAATCGAGCCAGCTTCGGATCGGAGACATCCGAGACGCGGATCGGCCACGGTGCGGCGTCGCCTTCCAGCGGCAGCATGAACGCGCCGTGACCTCGCACCGCGTAGCAGATCATGTCGAGGGAAGCATCGTTGCGAGCGGAGACCGGAAGATTGGGGCAGCCGAGAACACCAAGTTCGATCCGACCGTTCACGATCAACGCGAGCGAGACCGCGTACTGGCCTTTTCGCAAGAAGCCCTTCGTCCCGTCGATCGGGTCGAGCGTCCAGAACCGCTGCGAGTAGTTCGTCGCGTCACCACGATCGATCCATTGAAAGAGATCATCGGACGTCGCGCTGATTCCGAGCCGTCGGACCTCACCGAGAATGCCGCTGAGGAAACCCGCGTTCTCGGGCTGACGGAGTGCGGCCGAGTCCTCTTCCGCAATGATTGGGTCGTTGGGAAAGGCATCGCCAATCACGCGACAGACGAGAGCCTGGCTCCCAAAGTCGGCGATCGTCACCGGGCTGTTGTCCTTCTTGTCGAGGACATCCGGCGTGATCGTGCTCTGCACGGCTCGACACAAATGTGAGGCTTGGCGGACGGCGGCAAGGGCGGCTTGATGTTCGGCGGCGTAGTCGTGCATGAGCAGATGGAATCCGTGGTGAGAGGATGCGAATGGACGGGAGTGATCTGAAGGAGCGACCGTGATGGGGGCGTGAGTGAAAAATACCGCCTCAACCCCGCCGGGCTGTCCCATTGGTCTCTACACAACACATCAAGGTCAGCAAAAGTAGCCGTCACCGCTCCGCGTGACGAGTTCGATAGGCCTGACTCAAACGCCTGTTCCCAAAAGTCTCATCACGCGGAGCGATGATGGCTACTTTTGCGTTCACCCGAGTCAGCCAAGCGAGTAGTGCAAAAACCCGCGAGCCACCGGGACAAGCCCGGTGGGGTCGCATGTTTAGGGCTGGTCAAATCGTGATGAATCGGTCGCGTCCGGTCACGTCCCACATCGCGACGAATCGACCACCTTCGATGACGTACGCCTGCTTGTGCAGGGCCGAAGTCGGGCAGACGTGCTTGGGGATGCCGAGCAGTTCGTCGCCCGGTTGATAGCGTTCGGCGAGCGGTGTTTGCAGGACGAGATGCTCTTCGTTGTGCAACACCTGTTCGGCATCGGGCAGGTCGGGGAAGGTGACGCGCGTTCCCTTGGGCGGGTCGGACGCGACCGACTTGTTGCCGAGATCACACGTCACGCGATCGGGTGCGGGACGCGAGATGATGCGCGTCAGCATCACGACTGCCGGTTCAAAGTCCATGTCAGGGAAGGACGCTCCGTAGCCCGAGTCATGAAACACGCACGTCCCCGGCGCGAGTTCGATCACGGGATCAGTCATCGCCGCATAGATCGGAAACGAACCGGTTCCGCCGCAGACGATGCTCGGCACCGACCAGCCTCGCGCGATGAACTCGTCGCGCAAGCGAGCGGCTGGTTCCCAAGTCACCCTTACCGCCGCCTTCCGCTCGTCCAAGTTCGTTTGATGATTGTGGCCGTCGTACAGATGAAAGCCACCCGGTTCCAAGCCGGGTGCGTCGATGATCTGCTGATACAACTCGGCCGCTTGTGGACCGGCACTGACTCCCGTCCGATGCAGCCCCGAATCGAGATCGAGCAACACGCGGATCGTCGTCCCCGCCGCGTGCATCGCGTCGGTGAGAGCCGCGATCATCAGCGAGTCATCGGCCGTCACGGCGAACTTCACGTCGGGATACTTCTGCAAGAACTTGACCGCGCGTCCGATGTTCGGCCCGACGAGGTTGTACGCGAGGAAGATGTCTTTCACGCCGCAATCAGCCAGCATCTCGGCCTCGCCAAACGTCGCGCACTTGTGCTTCGTGATTCCCATCGCCAACTCAAGCTTGGTGACGGCGGGCATCTTGTGCGTCTTGCAATGAGGCCGCAGCCGCCCGACGCCTCCGGCAATCGCAATCATCTTCCGCAGATTGCGATCGACGATCTCGCGATAGACGAGCAAGGCCGGTGACAAAATGTTCGAGGTGTCGGCGATAGCGTACTTGGCGTCCATAAATGACTCCCGCAATGCAGAAATTTGGAAACGTGAGAAGGTTGAGTGGGCCGTGGACTTCATCGAGATCGAAGCTTGACTCTTTGAGCCAAATTCTTGTTTTAGCCTTCAAAGTAGCCTTCATCGCTCCGCGTGAAGACAGCCGTGCGCGAGTTCGACGTGAATTGCTCCATCAACATCTCCACTCCTACGGCTGACTTCACGCGGAGCGATGAAGGCTACTTTGGACTGCGAGCGAAGCCCATGTTGGAGCCTTCATAACAGGATCGACCAGTCCGCGCTACTGTACTTTTCTTGGGCGAGTTGTTCGGCGCGCGAGACTGCCGACGAAGAACATTCGCCCGGAACGGCCTGCCACGCGGCGGTCAGCAATTCGATCAACGTCGCTCGCGTCGCATCGACGTTTGTCACAAACACCGCGTGATCGCGACTGTCGCGGTAGTCCGGTTGTCTCGACGGTGTTCTGAGATAGCGGCCGATGCGAGGCAAGTCGAAGTCGTACAGGATCGTCCCGTGATGGAGGAACGCGCGACTGAGCCATCTCTGCGCGTTGCCCGAAAACTTGCGACCGTCGTCGGCGAGGTCGCTCGTTCCGCAAGCGGTCGCACCGGGCAGAATGCTTTGCAGTCCAAGTGCGATCCGTTCCATCAGCCGCTTTGTCAGCGAGGCGACACCCAACGCACGCTGCTCGTCCGTCAGCGGCAAGACCAGCGAATAGGCGAGGCAACCGGGACCGATCACCACGGCACCTCCCCCGCTGGAGCGTCTCATCACAGGAATGTTTTCATGACGACAGGCATTCAGATCGGCTTCGACCTCGGCGCGATTGGAGCGTCCGAGAACGACCGCGTGACAGTCGAGTTCCCAGAACCGCAGCAGCCCGCGCGTGGGATCGGCCTCGACCTCGGCCAGCAGCACGTCATCGAGCGCAAGGTTCTCCGCCAGCATTTGCAGCGTGAGGTCGAAACAGCTCATCGGTGCTGGCCAGAACGTGTCGTGGGGGTGAGTCATGGAACGATGAAACGAATTGGGGGCGGGGTTCAAATGTCCTCACACTACCGGACTGCCAGCACTGTCCTCAGACCCCATCCGCCTCGTGCGGATGGTGAACGAGACGGGGGGCTAGTTACCCACACGATTCGTGGGCGCGAATGAACTTTCCGACTTCTCGGGAGGTGGTCTCAAACCCTTTTCTCGGACTAGTGCCCCGTCAGGTCTTAGTTTTGGGGTAGCCGAACTCGTAAGAGTTCTACGTTTTCTGAAGTCACACGACTTCAGCTACCCCCAAATTAAGAACGGACAGGGCGCTAGTTCAAGTTGAGTGGCATCAACGCTCGCACAATGACCTGGCATTCATTCGTAGCCACGCTCGCCAGAGCGTGGGTGATACGCTCTCCGACCCACGCTCTGGCGAGCGTGGCTACGACAGTTATTGATGTGCCGGTCCTAAGGCACTGGCCGGCGTATGCCGTGCTTCGGGTCGAGCACCTTGATGAGATGCGGCGCGGGAGGCGATCCGGCTGTCGATTCCGAAACCTTGTCCGACAACTGCGTCGAAGCGGCCGATGGCTCGCCGACGCGATCCTTCTCGCGCGAACCGGTGTCGGCGGCGCGCAACGGAATCACAACGGTCGTCGCTGCCGGTTCAAACAGATGACCCAGCGGACCGGCTAACAACTGCGGCAGGAACACGATGTCGCTTAGCAGTGCCACGCCAATCATCGCCGCCATCAGCCAGCCAAAACGGCTGATGAGCAACAGCTCGGCCGGAACCAGCACCAGCAAACCGATGACCACGGCGAGACTGGTCTGCAACATCGCCGGGCCGCAGTGTGTCAGTGCGTTGATGATCGCATCGCGTCGTGACTGGCCGTTCTTCAATCCGAATTGCACCCACGTCAGGAAGTGCAGCGTTCCATCCACGGCAATGCCGAGCGCAATCGACGCGGTGATCATCGCGCCGATATCGACCTTCTGCCCCTGCCACGAGATCGCACCGAACACGACGGTGATCGGCACAATGTTCGGGATCATCGCCACCAGCCCGGCCCAGAAATTTTTCAGCATGATGGCGAACACGCCCAAGATCAGCGCGAATGCCAAGCCGAAGCTGGTGAAGAGGCTGGTGAGGACCGCTTGTTGAGTTCGGACGAACAGCGGCACGGTGCCGGTGATCGTGTGCATCGCGCCGGGGTTCAGCTTGAGTACGTCTTGGGCGATTCCGTTCACATCATCGAGGATCACCGCGAAGTCGTTGTCCGTCATGACGGAGACTTGAGCGGTGATGCGCCAGAGTTCGTCGCCCGGTTGATTGAGCAGATTGTCACCGGCGTTCGACAAATCCGATCCGCGCTCCGAGACCGTGTAGAAGGCGCGGGCCGAGGGGATCTCTCCGTCACGGATCCGCTGCTGAATCGTGCTGGCGCGCTTGTTGTACTTTCCTCTGGTGAGGAATCCGGCGTCGGCAACGGGCCGTTCGGTGACGGGCTGAAAATCGGCGAGCGACACGGCACCGGTGATCTCATCGTGCTTCCGCATCCGCGCGGCGACCTCGCGCACGACCTCCATGCGATCGAGGAAATTCGTTTCCTGCTGTGAGCGGCTGTCGAACCGAATGATCGTCTCGACCGGCATGATTCCTGCCAGATGAGTCTCAATAAACCAGTAGTCTTTCGCGATCCGCGCGGTCTCTTGGAAGTGGCGAATCACCTTCGTTTCGGCACGGAACCGAGTCAATCCGTAACTGCAGGCCACGCACAGCGACAGAAACACCAAGGACTGAACGACGGGCCACGTCGTGACGCCACGTCCGAACATTCGCCAGCCGGGATGATCGAGTTCGTGTTCTGCGGGAGGTCGTCCCGGCCAGAGTTGGAGCAGCGCGGGAAGCGCGTACAGCACCATCACCAGCGACAGCATCGTTCCGATGGCCGCGTAGATTCCGAAGTCGCGCACGGGCGTGAGCGAACTGGTACAGAGCGACACTAAGCCGATGGACGTTGTCAGGCTGGCCAAGACGCACGGCTTCCATAACGTCTGCACCGTATCGACGATGGCAGTCGCTTCATTCTTGAACGCCGCGTGCTTCCAGTAATTGGCGACATGAATGGCTCCCGACATCGTCAGCACCATCAACAGCGTGGGCATCACCACGATGACCATGTTCATCGAACCGCCCGTGACGGGGACCAATGCCATCGATAGGAACGTCGTGTACAGCGAGACCACCAGCACGATCGTCGCCAGTCGAATGTTGCGGACCAACAGATATGCCAGCACCGCACCCACCAAGGCCGAGGTGAGAATGACCGAACGCCGATGAAGCATCCACAGGGGCTGAGACTCATCCCACGCAGCCTTCATGACGGCGTGATTCAACTCTGTCGCGGCAACCGTGCTACCGCCGAGATGCAGAGCGTCGGCGGAAATTCCCACGGATGCCGCCGCGTGCTTGATGACCTCGATCGTT
The DNA here is from genome assembly GCA_043746775.1 of Schlesneria sp. Lineage (GTDB taxonomy): Bacteria > Planctomycetota > Planctomycetia > Planctomycetales > Planctomycetaceae > Schlesneria. Next base: position 6,867 of record JAYTQJ010000626.1, on the reverse strand, counting down.
TCCGTCTTGTCCGCCACGCCAGCGTCAGAGATCGACAGCGCGATCGTGACCGGTGCTCCCGGCGCGAAGAAGCAGCGCTCGACGAGCGTCTGACCCTCGCCCTTTGGCGGGACGAACTCGGTCAACCACTGTGCCACCTCGCGCGTCCGATCACTGCCGGGACGAATCCCCGGCCACGCGACCTGCAAATCGTGGTCAACCGTCTCACCAGACAGCATCTTCCCTTCGATACTCATCACTGCGGGGACCGCCGGATCAGCCGGTTTCTCTCCCTCGTTCGGTGCGGGAGCGGGGATCGCGACAAGCGTTTCAAAATCGGGAACCGGTTCGTGAAACGTGAGGGCGATCCCGAACTGGCTCTTCGCCGCCGCAGTCAATTCCTGCCGAGTCCGCCTCAATCGGGACTTGCCCAGCTCCGTCAGCCGCAGCTTGAGCGAACCGGCACCAAGGATGATCCCTTCCAACCGACGAACAGCCTCTTGCGGCTCGACACCATGCTGTTGCATCGACGCCAACAACTGACGCGGCTCAACGACGCTGGCCACATGCGGCAAGCCACCCCGTCGAATGCCATCCGCATCGGGGCGACCGGTCAGCTTCTCGACAAACTGGTCAATGCGAGGATCGTTCAGCGAACTGCCGTCCCAGGTGACATAGACCCGCTCGTCGATGGGAAATTGCTGATGCGCCCAGCGGAGCACCTTCAGCTCGGGATCGTTCTCGGGAAGCCACTTCTCGACATCGTTTTCCAGTCGCGTCTGCTTGAGCGCGAACCAGCCCAGCGGAGCGGCGAAGACCATCGCCAACACCACCCACACCGCAAAGCCATTGCCCCACGGGTCACGTTTTTCAAAGAAGTGTTTCATGCGTTCCCTGCAACTCGATCGCGTATCGAGCTTCAGCGGCCGGATTCCATTCGCTGCCACCGGGCGGAGACATCCTCGTCTCGCCCATTCTTTTCACGAACTGCTGGAGATCGCATCAGCGCAGTCGCCCGAGCTTCACCAACAGTCTCTGCGGCGGTTATAGCCGGAGAAGCCGTTTTGCCGGAAGACCGACATTTTGGTGGCGGGAACTAAGAGGCTATCCGAAAAGGAATGGCTTGTTTTCAGGGTGCCACGGTCACGACTTTCCGTGGCCGTGCTTTGGTTGTAGCGAAGAGACGGCCACGCAAAGCCGTGACCGTGGCACCCAACGCGATACTTCTACACCTGTTGCAGCAAGTCCAATTCTCGGACAGCCTCTAAAGACGTTCATACCTCGCGCGGCCGACGCAAATGCCACACGGATAGCGTTGTGGTCAAACAACAGCCGTTCACTCCGGCCGGGCACCTCGGCGCGGCGGTCCGTCTTCGCGGTTCGACTGGAAGTTTCGGCGAGGCGGCAGACCGGGCATCGCTTGCACGCGGCGGCCACGCAGTCGAACGCCTTGCACCGCCGCCAGAATCTCTTCCGCATGTTCGGCCGCGACCTGGACGTAGCTGACCGTGGCGAGAATTTGAATCGCACCGATGACCGTTCGCGGCACACCTGCTTCGTTCGCGATGCAGCCCACGAAGTCACCCGGTGCGATCCCCGAATTCTCACCCACGTTGAACTTCAACCACACACCCGACTCATCAATCCGGGGTGCCGCGCCGCTGGCGGGACCGGGACGACGATCATCGTCGCGCGGTCGGCCAGCCGGACGAGGCCGATCATCAAACTCGCGTCCACCTTCGCGGGGTCCGCGCGGTGGGCGATCTTCAAACAAACGCGGTGGCGGACGACGCTGTTGCCGCGGATCATCTTCCATGATGCGTTCCGGCGAACGACTGCTCTCACCGGCCAATAGGTGCATCAATGCGGAAACGATCTCGCCGGGAGCGTGTCCCGCTTCGATCAAGTCTTCGAGCAACTTGTCCTGCGGCTTGAACTCACCCGCCTGAATCGTGTTGTGCAGCGACTCGACCAACCGGCTGGCGTGCTTCTGCTCGAGTTCTTCCAATCGCGGAACTGATAGCCGAGGAATCTTCGATTTGGTGAAGCGGATGATTTGCTGGAGCCGTCCGAATTCGCGACCGCTCACCAAACTGATCGCCTTTCCGCTCTTGCCCGCTCGTCCCGTGCGACCGATGCGATGCACGTAGTCCTCGGCATCGTGAGGCAATTCGTAATTGAAGACGATCTCCAAATCATCAACATCCAGCCCGCGAGCCGCGACATCGGTCGCGACGAGCAGTTCGATCTTCCGCTCGCGAAACCGCTTCATCGTTCGCTCGCGCATCGGCTGAGTCATATCGCCGTGCAACTTGTCAGCGGCATAGCCACGCGCGATCAGAGCCTCGGTCAGAGTATCGACCTGAATCTTGGTGAACCCGAAAATCAAACCATACCGCACGTCATGCAAGTCGATCAGGCGACACAAGACTTCCGTCTTCGAGCGGTAATCGACTTCCACATACGTCTGTTCGATGGACGGGATCGTCAGCGAAGTCGCTTCGATACGGACGGTGACGGGATCGCTCGTAAATTTCTCGATGATCTTCCGGATCGGCGGCGGCACGGTGGCCGAGAACAACACGATCTGTCGCTCCTTCGGGATCGACTCGAGGATCTTCTCGATGTCCTCACGGAAGCCCATGTCGAGCATCCGGTCAGCTTCGTCGAGCACGACCATCTTCACGCTGTCCAGCTTGAGCGTTCCCTGACCGATGTGATCGATCAAACGACCAGGCGTCCCGATCACGATCTGCGGACCGGCCTTCAAGCCGCGGAACTGGTGGTCGTAGCTTTGGCCTCCAAAAATCGGGAGTTCGCGGACGCCCTTTTTGAAGGCGGCCAGCTTCGCAATTTCTTCGGCCACCTGCGACGCCAACTCGCGCGTGGGGCAGAGCATTAACACCTGCACGGCGCGATTGGTCGCATCGACCAGCTCGACGGCCGGGATGCCGAACGCAGCGGTCTTGCCCGACCCCGTTTGCGACTGCCCGATCACATCGTGTCCGGCGAGCAGCGGCGGGATCGCTTCGGCTTGAATGGGGGATGCTTGCTCGAAGCCCATCTTCTCGACGGCTTTAAGAACTTCAGGAGACAGGCCCAAGTCGGAAAAAAGTTTTTGTGTCATGGCACGACTTTACCGGCATTGCCCGCGCCGTCCCAGCACACAACTCAGATTCGTCCTGAGAATGTTGCTCGGAGACCGCGATCAGGTCGCGTTGTGCCGGTCGCGCGGAGGCGGAAGCCACACCAACCCAAAGTGTGAACGAGGATGTGCATCGCATCCGCGTTCAAGCGAGCGGTGTCGAGATTTCCAAGAGATCAACCGCCGGTTGCCGGTTGCAGAAGATCGTGGCCATCCGGCCATAGGTCACGCCGCCGACCGGCATGTTGAAATGAGCCGCCAGTCGCGGCCCGGCCTCAATTTCGAGGATCGCCCCCAAATCAATGTGCCTCAGCACATTGTGATTGATGAGGATTCTTCCAAGCGGAATTTGCCCGGCGAGGATTTCGCGCCGGACATCCTCTGTGACGTAGCTCAGATTGAATCGAACGATCCCGTACTGGACGACTCGATCAGTGCCGTGCTTGAGCAGCAGAATCTCCCTCGCGTAGAGGAGCCCGTCCAGCTTCTGGGCAATCATCCGCACATCGACCGAACACTCGTGATGGGCTTCCATCGCCAGCGTCATGTGATGGTCGTGTACGAGCAGCGTCTTGTACGGCTCGGGCGTGAGCGCCGACGGAATGTGTTCGGCCTTCAAAAACAAAGGCTCGGCCGCCGGGAAGAGGTTCGTCAGCGAGAGAAGTTCGTCGTGAGGGTTCATCGTGAAGCGGGCCATCCGTGCAGATGAGGTTCGTCGTCAATTGACCTTGGCGTACCAGGTGCCAATCGAGAGGGAAAAGCCGGGCAGGACATCGGGCTGCGGGCGAAGCCCGCGTCGTTTCACGTGTATCTCACTTCGCGATGCTGTTCTTCAAAGTACTCCGGCAGGAGCGTGTCGGCTTGGAGCAGGCCCTTGCGGGTGAGCGTGATGTTGTCGCCAGTCACGTTGAGATAGCCCTTCGACTGTTGGGCCGCGAGTGGCTTGGCAAACTCGTCGAGGATGTTCACGCCGAACTTGCGGCGGAACGGTTCGGCCGAGACATGCCCTTCTTTCATTTGCAGGATCAATTCGCGAATCAGCTTCTGGTGGTCGGTCGGTCGCAGGGCGCGGTTGATCGGCAGCGAACCGGCCTCGACTGTGGTGAGGTAGTCCTCAAGCTGGTCGAGGTTTTGATAGTGGACTCCTTGGAAGTGGCCGAACGACGAGACACCCGCCGCGATCAGGTCGCAACCGCGCCAGACGTTGTCTCGATAGACGAAGTGATCGGTGTCGGGATTCTTCACCAGTTCGTTTCCACTCGACACCTGGTAGCCGTCGGCCGCGAGCGTGTTCATCGCCTCATCGACCCAGCGCCGCTTGGTGGCCCAGTTCGCGACGGGCGAGACGATGCCCAGCTCCTTCATTTCCTTCGAGATCAGCGTGTTGAACGGCAACTCCATCTGATAGATCGTGATGTTGTCCGGCTTCAATTGGCGAGCTTGCTCGATGCACTTCGTCCAGTTTTCATCGGTCTCGCCAACCATGCCCGCGATCAGGTCGATGTTGACCTGCGGGAAACCGGCCTGCTGAATCCAGTCGTAGGCTTTGAAGATCTCGGGCGTCAGATGAGCACGGCCGTTCTCTTCGAGGATCGCGTCGTTGAAGTTCTCGACGCCGAGCGAGATGCGCGTCACGCCGATGTCCTTCAGCGTTTGAATCTTCTCCTGGCTGAGCGTTCCCGGCTCGCACTCGAACGTGACTTCATCGGCATGGTTCCACGAGACCGATCGCGACAACTCGTCCCTCAAGAATCGAAGCTGCTTGGAACTGAGGTACGACGGCGTGCCTCCTCCGAAATAGACGAATTTCAGGTCGCGACCCTGCACACCTTGCTCGCGGCTGACGATCTCGACTTCCTTCGCGAGAGCTTCGGCATACCGCGCGATCGCGTTGGCATTTTGGTTCGTGTAAACGCGGAAGTAACAAAACTTGCACCGCTTCCGACAGAACGGGATGTGCAGGTAGAGGCCCATCGGTACGGAACGATCCGGCTCGGCCGCCAACGCAATCCGTATCTCGGGCACCTTGTCGCGCGTCCACAACGAGAACGGCGGATAGTTCGAGATGAAGTAGCTGCCGACTTCAGTCGCAGCGGCGGTTTCGATGGTCATCAGTCAGTTCCAAATCAGAAGAGGGTGAACCACGAAACACGCGAAAGGCACGAAATGAAGAGAAGAGTTTTGAACCACGAATCTCACGAATAGCACGAATAAGAAAAGGCAGGATGAATGAGTAATAGATTCACGACAAGCACATCTTCCCGTTTTCATTCGTGCTATTCGTGGTTCAAAACTCTTCCGCCTTCCTCTTCTTTTTCGTGCCTTTGGTGTGTTTCGTGGTTCACCTTCTTACTTCTTCCCGAAGCAAAACACCTTGCCGTCGCGGCTTTCGCTGCCGATGACGAGGACTCCTTCGCCGACGGCGGGAGCGGCGGAGATCGGTTTGCCGGCGTTGTGCTTCCAGCGTTCCTTGCCGTCGTGTAGGCCGAGTTCATAGAGGTTGCCGTCGTTCGAGCCGATGAAGACTCGCTCACCGACGACGACCGGCGAGCTATCGACTTTGGCTCGCGTGGCGAAGGTCCACGCCTTCTTTCCCGTCACGCGGTTGATCGCGTGGACGAGTTTGTCTCGACCACCCACGACCACGAGTTTGTCGGTCACAGCCGCCGACGAGTGAAACGGGAACTCACCGTTGCCCGAGGCATACCGCCACGCGACTTCTTTCTTCTTCCAATCGACGGCCAAAACTTCGCTGCCGTAGGTACCGACGTAGAGGATGTCGCCAACGATAGCGGGCGAGGCGATCAGATACGTTTCCAGCGGGAGTTCAATCTTTTGCTGACCGGTCTTGATGTCGATGCCGCGCAGGTGTTCGTCACACCCAGCGATGAAGGCGATCCCGTCGATCACAGCCGGAGCGCAGTGAACGTAGCCCTGCGTCTCGAACTTCCACTGAAACTTGCCGTCAGTCTCGCTGACGCAATGCAGGCTGTTGTCATACGAACCGAAGAGGACTCGACCTTCGACAACGGCCGCCGAACTGTAGATCTCGCCACCGGTCGTGTACTTCCAGCGGCCCTTGCCCGTCGCGCGATCAATTGCGTGAAACACGCCCTCTTCGTCGCCGAGATAGATCGCGTCGGCCGTCACCGTCGGCGACGACTTGAAGCCCGGTGCGAACGAGTTCTTCTCAACCTTCTCGACGGTCTTGTAAGTCCAGACCTTCTCACCGGTCTGCCGCTTCAAACAAACCAGTTCGCCCGACAGACACGGCACGTAAACGTTTTCGCCGACGATGGCCGCCGTGGCGATGACCTGTTCTCCCAACGTCACCTCCCACAACAGTTCGAGTTTGTCAGGCAGCGACGACGTGGCGACCCCCGTCTGCGCCAGATTGTGCCGGAACGACGACCAGCCTGTGGGTGACAACGGCTTCGAGTCCGCCGCGATCCCCGCCATCGAAGCGACACTCGCCGCGACGGCCACGAAACACCAGGCCGTTCTGGCAACAGCACGCCGAAAATCACAAACGCATCGAGTCATGAAACACCTCGTTGTAAGCAGGACGCGAATCGGGAGGAGGTTGAACCACGAAATACACCAAAAACACGAAAGGAAGTCAGGCGAGACGTGCCCGCCAAAAGTCGCCTTCCTCGCTCCGCGTGAAGTCAGCCGAGTCACCAGCGACCCGGAGACGCGGGAAACAGCGTCATTCCGCGTTCGGCTCTCTTCACGCGGAGCGA
>JAYTQJ010000625.1:0-17009 GCA_043746775.1 Schlesneria sp. | reverse complement strand
AATGGTGCGGCGGTTGTTTCCAGCACGACGACGCATGATGTCGTTGTGGCTGTCGCGGGCTACGGCAGCGTTCTCGAAACGAGCGTGGCGAATGCTCTCGGTCACACCTCGAAGCAACGGACTGACGGGGCGGGGCGAGTGATTCAGTCGCTTGACGCGGAAGGTTTTGTGACCTCGTTCGAGTACGACGCGAATGGGAACCGGAAGAAGGTGCGTGATCCGAATGGAGTCGGGCAGGACTGTGTGTATGACGCTCTCAACCGGGATGTGTCGTGCAGCGATACTCAGGAGTTGTTGAGTAATCTGGCTCGCACGAAGACGTATGACCTCGCGGGGAACACGACCAAGCAGACGGACGCGAAGGGGAATTCGACCTACTCGTACTTCGACGCCCGAGGCCGACGGTTCGAGACCAAGGACCGCAACAACGCCACGACCTCGTTCACCCACGACGCAGCGGGGAACGAACTCTCGATGACCGATGCCGAGAACCAGACGACCAGCTACGAGTACGACCAGCTCGGTCGGAGAACCAAAATCGTCTGGCCCGATCACGTCGCGGGACAGAATCCTGGTGACGCCAACTGCGGATTCACGACAACCGCCTACGACGCGGCGGGGCGAGCGGTCCTCAAGACCGACCAACTCGGCGAGACCATCGCGCTGGTCTATGACATGGCAAGCCGAATGCTCAACCGGCAGTACCGGACGCTCGCCAATAGTCCCGCCGGTGCAATTGCCGATCAGGACACGTTCACCTACGACACCGCAGGCCGAATGCTGACGGCAATCAAAGGCCGCTATTCCAACACCGTCACGTTCACCTACGAGAACGGTCGCAAGCTGACGGAGGCTCTGACCCTCTTCGGGCAGACATACACCGTGACATCCGGCTACGATGCCGCCGGTCGAGAGAACTCTTTGCTCTACCCGGACGGCACTCAAGTGACACGCACTCACACCAGTCGCGGCCAACTCGCTTCGGTCAGCCTTGCTGAGCCGAACGCCGCCGCGTCGTCCATCGCGACGTTCAGCTACGACAACGGCGGGCGCGAGACCTCACGGCTGTACGGCAACGGCATCGAAACGACGCGCGCCTATCAGGCCGACAACATGCTCACCAGCATCGCGGCGGCGAACGTCGAAACCCTCTCGTACACCTACGACGAGAACAAGAACCCGACGAGCGAAACGAGGTCCGACGTCATGGCCGCTCACAGTTGGTCCACCGGCACGGGTCCGTCCGGCAGCGGCGGCTTCGACCCGCAGAACCGCCTCACCAGTTGGACCAAGACCAACGGCGACAGCCAACAATGGCAACTCAGCCCCGTCAACGACTGGCAGTCGTTCACAAACAACGGCTCTACCCAAACGAGAACCCACGGCCCGACCCACGAACTGTCATCCATCACCAACGCCGGAGCCAACACCCCAACCGCACTCCAACACGACCCCAAAGGTAACCTCACCCAAGACGACCGAGGCTGCCTCCTGACCTACGACGCCGACAACATGCTCAGCGCGTTCGCCACCAACGGTGCCGAATCCCAGCCGGGCCACGAACACCTCAAACCCGCCACCTACCATTACGACGCGCTGGGAAGAAGAGTCGCCAAGTCCGTCACCGAGCCATCCGGCTCCACAACCACCACCTATGTCCTCTCCGGCCAACAAGTCATCAGCGAGTACTCGTCGTCCGGCACTCAACCCCCAACCCTCAGCACCCGCACGACCCACGGCAGCTACATCGACGAGCCGCTCGTCCTGCTCTCCACCCTCAACTCTCCACCATCAATCCTCTACTACCACCAAAACCGCCAATACAGCACCTACACCCTCACCAACGCCACCGGCGCACCCGCCGAACGCTACACCTACACCCCCTTCGGAGCCGCCACCGCCCACAGTTCCGCAGGCACACCCACCGGCCCCACCACACAAACCGCCAACCGAACCCTCTTCACCGGCCGAACCCTCGATACCGAATCCGCCCTCAACTACTTCCGTGCCCGATACTACAGCGCCTCACTCGGACGATTCACCAGCCACGATCCCAGTGAGTATCCCGATGGGTGGAATACCTATGCGGGATGGTTTGCACCTAATGAAGCGGACCCAACAGGACTTGCGGTCTGCAACTACGCAACAGCCGGAGTGATTCACCAGTCCGGTCGAGGAACGCTCGCGGCCACGCTTGATTTGAATAGGGATGATGCAACCCGGGTACCAGCGCCCTATAAGCAAGTCAATTTCTTCGCTTTGTGGGCATCGATTCCTGGAACATTCGACCGCCCGTGTGGATGTTGCTGCGATTCAATCGCGTTCATTCAAATTGCGAAAACCTACTATCAGGCACGCGGCTCGTCTTCAAATGGTGATTGGGGAGTTGATGTTCTGAATTGGTCAGGAAGTCCATGGTATAAACCTGGAACCCCAAGCGGGATACCGTGCCCGAGTAGGCGAGCCGTTGCGACCATGAACGACGAGCCATTTGTGTATGACACGACTGGAGGGTTAAACCAGATTTTGTACATTCGGCAAGAGTTCGAGGCGTGCGCTGTTTGCAAATCCGGGTATCCAGAAGGAGTGTGGCCTGGGAAAGCCATTGTATACGACTGTATTAAATGGTCACATGAGTTTAACCTGCGAAGAAAAGAGCAAAAGATCACGCTCGATGGGATAACTTCCGTCTCAGATTTTCGCACCGGCAGGATGGGCTCCAATTTGAATAGGCCTCCGGCACCTGGCAGGGCACCGTCTCAAACGTTCATAAATGTACTTCTTCCATGGCTGTGATGACTCAAGCCTAGAGAGTTGCACGTTGTCCTAATGGCGATTGAGGCGATCTGACGCTGCCCGCATCACAAACATCGCACCGAATCAATTCGGACAGCAACCAGCGAGTCTTGTGGTTTGGAGATTACACGAATGCGTAACGTCAATAATTCTTGTTACACGAAGTACTCGTGGCGGACATTGCTCGGAATAAACACCTACGGTTCTCACAACAGAAGATGCGCGTTATTTGTTGTAATAGCGGTAGTCGCGTTGGTGTCGTTTCCGCTGCAGTCGTTATATCGTGAGCACACGATTCAAGTTGCAGTGCAACGGTGTGGAGGAACCGTTGCGTTTAGTGAAACAGCATTCCCGTTATTTGCAGTTCGTTTAAACAGCATTGTGTTTTCCGGGAGCCAGTCAATGGCTCGCGATATTGCCGGGCTGTCGATCAGCTATCCTGAGATTAAATTTACAAAGAATATCGTTATAAACAATTCCAAGGAAGCGGCAGAAATAGCCGACGCGTTCATGGGTGCAATGCGAGTGCGTAGCATGTATGTTTACCAATCCAGTCTTTTGACATGCGATTGCGTGACACTGGATCGCTGTATATCACGGCTGGAATTCGTTGGGTGCATTATAGGTGACGATTGCATTGACGCGTTGAGCAAGGTGTGGCAAGTAGACACATTGATTATGCGCGAGTGCAATGTAAGTGGTCGTACCTACAAGGCTCTTTCGTGCTGGAGTGGAGTTAGCGTGATCGACCTGCGGTTCGCCAACGGTGAAATCGCTGACTTTGAGATGGTTTTGTCAAATCCGACGCTCACAACACTCATAGTTCCTAGAGGATCCATGTCCCACGATGATCTTGTTCAAATGCGATTGCGTCATGCTAATGTCACAATTCAGTTTGGCGACTGACTGGACTGAACAAAGGTGTCAGGGAAAGCGCCGGTGAAAGCCGGGAGTGAGTAGCGGATGTAAGTGGCAAATCAAAGGGGCAGGACTCTTTGAAATGAATGTCAACCTTGCCGGCTAGGAAGTTGCCCTCGAAACGAGTGTCGCCAACGCTCTCGGTCACACGGACCATCGAAGTGGCAGTGCCCGCCGGGTGAGAGGACAAAGCCGAAGACTGACAGCGGAAGAAATCAGGCAAAGCGAAGAACCCCTCACCCTAGCCCTCTCCCCTCCAAGGCGAGGGGCGAGGGGACAAGAGAAGGTGGGAACGCGATGGCGGTGTTTGGCTATCAGGCGTTGAATCGGGAGCAGGCGGTGATTGCCGGGGTGATCGTGGCCGATTCGGCGCGGCAGGCTCGGGATCAGTTGCGGTTGCAGGGGCTGACGGTTCGCAAGATCGACGTGCAGCGGGCGGCGGGGGCGTGGTGGCGGTCGTTCATTAAAACGGGCGGTTCGTCGGCGCGGTTGACCGGGACCGTGCGCGAGCTTTCGACGCTGCTCAGTGTCGGCGTGCCGTTGGTCGAATCGCTCGACGTGATTCAGCAACAGCACACGGGGGCGTTTCAGACCTCGCTGCTCGTGCTGCGTGACCGGCTGGCGGGCGGGGCGAGTCTGGCCGAGGCGATGGCGGAGCAGCCCCAACTGTTTGATGAACTTACGATCCGCATGGCCGAGGTCGGCGAGAACGCCGGGAATCTGGATGTCGTGCTGTCGCAGTTGGCCGACTTTCACGAGCGGGCGATGGAACTGAAGGACCGCGTGTTCTCGGCCCTGCTCTACCCGCTGATCGTGCTGCTGGCATCCTGCGTTGTGTCGATCTTCCTGATGACGGTCGTCGTGCCGATGCTGCTCAAGAACCTGATCGAAGCCAACCGACCGTTGCCGTGGCCGACGCGGGTGTTGAAGTTTCTCAGCGACGGGCTGGTGCTGCACGGCTTCTGGGTCTTGTTGGGGACGATCCTGATCGCGGGGTCGGTCAGTTGGTGGCTGGCCTCACCGACGGGGAAAAAGTGGTGGCATGGTCTGTTGCTCAAGTTGCCCGTGGTGGGTGAAATGGCCCGCAAGCAGGCCATCGGACGGGGGGCGATGATCATCGCCGTGCTGATGCGCAGCGGGATCGAGTTCTTGCAGGCCATTTCGATTGCCGGGCGTTCGATGAAGAATGTCGTGCTACAACAGGCGCTGGAGCAGGTCGCGCGGGATGTCGGTCGCGGCGTGGAGATCGCCGATTCGCTGCGGATGACGAACTTGTTCTCACCCGTGGTGGTGCAGGTGTTCGCGGTCGGACAGCAGACGGGACGGTTGGAAGAGATGTTGGAACGGTTGGCGGCGGACTTCGATCGGCAGGTGAACAGTCTCTCGGGACGACTGGCTTCGGTGTTGGAGCCGATTCTGATTTTGCTGCTGTCGGTGTTTGTCGGGTTCATTTTGTTTGCGACGATTCTCCCGATCTTGGAAGCGGGGAACGTGCTGTGACGCTGGAGCGGCCTGCGGAATATGAGCCGATTGACGCTCGGCCCCTCACCCTAGCCCTCTCCCCGCAAAGCCGGGGCGAGGGGACAAAGCGGGGCGACAGCGAAACCATGACATTTGAGGAGGAAGTGCAAAGTGAGAAGTGCAAACTGCAAAGTGCAAAGTGATCGGCAGCAACGCGGCTTCACGCTGGTTGAATTGATGGTGGTGATCGTCATCATCGGGATGCTGGCGGGGGTCGTCACGTTCAGCGTGCGCGGGTATCTGATCACCAGCAAGCAGAACGTGGCCAAGATGGAGATCGCCAAGGTCTCGGAAGCGGTCAACACGTACTACACGGTGAACGACCGCTATCCGACGAACGACGAGGGGCTGGTCGTGTTGACGCAGCCGTCGAAGAAGTTTGCGGACGGCATCCTGTCGAAGGTGCCGCGCGATCCGTGGGGGAACGACTACCAGTACACCAGCCCCGGTCGGAAAGGGCGGTTCGAGGTCGTCAGCTACGGAGCAGACAAGCGCGAAGGGGGCGAGGGGGCCGACCTGGACATCACGAGCGATGACCTAGGAGATTCGGGCAAATGACTCCGCCGAGGGGACTCCGCCGCCGAGGCTTCACGCTGGTCGAGTTGATGGCCGTGATGGTTGTCCTCGGGTTGTTGGCGTCGGTCACGGTCTGGAGCGTGCGGAGTCAGGTGGCCACGGCGCGGAACCAGTTGGCGTTGGATCAACTGACGCTGGCCGACCGGCAATTGAGGGACCACGCGCGGCGCGTGGCCCGGCCGGTGGACTTGATCGTCGATCTCGACAGCGGGCGGCTGTTTCGCGCTCCGGCGGGAACGACCTCGCCCGCTCAGTGGGCACCGCTGGAAGACAGCCTGCCCTTGGAGAGCTTGCTGTTGAACGGGCAGAAGTTCACCTCGCGCCAAGTGGCGGTGCGGTTTCGCGGGGACGGGACCAGTCCGAGCTATGCGATCCGCTTGAAGTCGGTAGCCAAGGGCAAATCGAAGGCGAGCGAGAACGAGTGGATCGTGTTTGTGGGGCGAACCGGCCAGCGAGTGATCGTGACTGAGGAGCACAGCCTTGAGAACTTGCTGTGAACATCCGTCGGTTCGAGACTGGGTGGCAGCGGTGCGAAAGGCGCCCCTCACCCTAGCCCTCTCCGCGCAAGGCCGGGGCGAGGGGACAGGAAAAGCGGTGCCCCGCAGACGGACAACCAGTCGCGATGGCCTCACGCTGGTGGAGGTCATCGCCGGGCTGGCTTTGATGGCGTCGCTGCTCTCGACGATGGTCGTCGCGTACAGCGCTCATTTGCGGCAGCACCGGACCGCGCAGCGCAAGGTGCAGGCGGTCGAGTTACTCGACCGAACGTTGGAGGACTGGCGTCGCATCGCGCAGCCGATCCCCGTGCCGTCCGAGGGGGACTTCTTGGGGAAGCCTGAGTTTCATTGGCAGACGGAACTGGTGCCGAACTCGACCGTCCAGCAGTTTTTCGGCGAGGTCGTGCGGATCGAGGTGCGTGAGAAACAGGAGCCATACCGGTTGCTCTGTTCGCTGGAATTGCCGCGTCCGAAGCGTGTGGCGGGAGGGGGGCGATGATGCGGCGTGGGAACGACCGAAGCGAAAAGAAAGCCCCCCTCACCCTAACCCTCTCCCCCACAAAGCTGGGGGCGAGGGGACAAGAGAAGACCTCTGAGACGCGAGACTACGGTGACTTGAACCAGGCCCGCATCAGCCGGGGACGGCGCGGGGTCACGCTGGTCGAGGTCTTGGCGGCGACGATGCTCAGCGTGGTGTTGCTGACGGCGATCAACGGCATCCTGCGGTCGATGCAGACTCAGCGGAAGGCGTTGGCCGGAGACACGGGAGCGGCCGAGTGGCGGCGGTCGTTGGTCGATCAACTGACGTGGGATGTGTTGAACTCGCGCCGCATTCATGTGCGGGCTAATCGTGTCCGGCTGATCGGTTACGCAGGGCGCGATGCGGCCACGGGGATGCCTCAACACCGACCGACGGAAGTCGTCTATCACGTCTTCGTTGAGGAGGGGCAGTCGTGGTTGGTGCGAGAAGAATCGCGACTCGATGACCGCACGAATCGGAACTGGACGCGGGAACTCGTCGCCCATGATGTTGGGTCGATCAAGCTGTTTCGCGTCGATTCCACGGGGGACGAACACGATCTGGAAGCAGGAGCGGCGGCACAGACGGAACCGTTTGCGATTCCGGGGCACATGCGATTTGTGATCGGGACCGGTGAGGGGCGGGAGTTGGTGTCGGGGCGGGTCTCGCGGACTTGGTGAGGAGGGCGAAGATAAAATGATGGTGGGCAGAATGATGGAAGACAGATGCGGGCAGATGCGGAGCGTGGCATTGTTGTGTTCGCGAGGTCGGCGTTCGGAACGACGCGGGTTCGTGTTGTTGCTCGTGCTGGCGACGCTCGTGATTGCGGCGATGCTGACGGCGGGAGTGGCTCGGTTGAGCATGGTCGCGGCGCTCGATGCCATTCGCGCCGAAGAGCAGTTTCAGCAGCGCTGGGTCCGACGGGGAATCCAAGAGACGATCCTCGGGCAAGCCGAGCGCGTGCTGACCGAAGCCAATCTCCTTCAGCCCGGCCTGTCGTCACTGGAAGGGACGTTGCGGCTGAATGACGTGGACTATCGGTTCGTCGTGGCCGATGAGTCGGCGAAGGGCAACCTCAACTCGGTCGCTCGCGTGCGAGGAACTGCGGCGGTGAAACGCCTCGTCGGACAGCTCTCTCGTTCAGCGGGACGGCTCACTGTGCAACTTCATCCGTTCGAGGAGTCCGATGTGGCGTTCGACTCGTGGGGACAGGTGTTCGACATCTCCGCCGAGGAGGATGTTCACGAGTGTGCCGACGCGGTTCGAGAGAGTACTTCGCAACTGACCTGTTGGGGGACGGGGCCGCTCAACATCCGTCGAGCATCCGACGAAACGATTCGTGCGTTCTGTGAAGCGGTTGTTCCGGGAGTCAAAATCGAAGGGCTACTCGCCGCGAACCGGGAACGGGAGGCCGTCATCGGCTCCGTCACGGAACAGCTTGCATCCGCCCGGATCGTCGCCGACGATGCCGAACGCTTGCAGCCGTGGATCAGCTCCGCGTCCTCGTGCTGGTCGCTCTGGTTGCAGCCGATGGCTCGAGGAGGAGCGACAGAGTTCCATCTGCTGGAACTGACTCCGGCCGGTCGCCCCGACGTGTTCGTGTTCTGTTGGTAATTCGACTGTCAGACTTCCCGTAGGGTGGGCACTGCCCACCACAACGGATTGGGAATTGGTGGGCAGTGCCCACCCTACAAGAGATTTTCAACAAGTTGGTCAGCATCGACGCCCGCACAGGAAGATCGCATGGTTGCTTCGTTGCCCCTGATGAGACGGTTGATGCTGAGCAGTGTGGGGGCATCGGTCGCGGCAACGTTGGGCGCGATCGGTTGGGCGTGGACCGCACCTGTCCCGTCGCTTCCCGCACCACAGAAACCGCGTCCGACCGAGACTGCTGCTGACGAGCCAACGCCACACAAGCAGGTCGATCTCAAAGCCGCCTATTGGTCGAAGCGTCTGCAACGCCCGACCATCGACCCGCCCCCGGTCGTCACGACACCGAAGCCGGTCGCTCCAACAGTCGTCGCCCCGCCCAAACCGCCGCCGACATTGCCCAATGTCGAACTGCTCGGCACGATCATCGACTCGGAACAAACCTACGGCATCTTCCAGATTGGTTCAGGCCAAACCGCCGCATCAACGCTCGTCGAAACCCTCAAGCCCGGCGACAAACTCCCCGGCCCCAACAAGGGAGCGGAATTGGTCTCCGTGACCGACAACCAAGCGGTCGTGAAGTACCAAGGACAGGAGTTCACGCTCAAGGTGAAGGATGTCACACCGAAGAAGGGACCGATGCCGTGACGTAGGGGCGAAACTCCAAGAACCAAAATCCAAACCGGGTGGGGTGGCCGGGGCTGGACTGAGGTTTTGCGAAGGAAGCCCCGGGGTTTCGCGAAGACGCTCCAACCCCGGCCACCCAACACGGAATCCGCACCGGATCGTCGCGGGCCATCGCTTCAATTCGCCGTGAGCGGGGGCGACTTCGCCGTCTCAGTTCCAGCCGACTCATCCCCCCCTTTCGCAACTAAAGCAGCTTCATGGCCAAGCCAGTCTGGACATTGTTGGAGCATCACGATCGCTGGCATGTCGCCTGTGTGACGGGGGACGACGTGCGGTTGTTGGCGTTGGATGTTGAGGCATCCGAGACGCCGGTGGCGTTGTCGCGACGATTGGCGGCGGCGCTCAAGGGGGACGGGTTTCGCGGGGGTGAGATCGTGCTGGGGTTGGACTCGGCGCGGTGTTTGGTCGGGTCGATGCCGCGCGACGCGAGTCTTTCGGTCACGGATCGGACGAGTCTGCTGTACGCCCTCGAATCGCGGTTGCCTGCGTCGGTCGAGCAGTTCGTGGCCGACTTTATCGTCACCGATTCTCACGTCATGGGGATCGGCACCAGTGTTCCCGACCTCTTGCCGCTGATCGAAGCGTTGCAGCTCGACGGCATCAACGTGAGGTCGGTGGTTCCCACCGTCTGGCTGGCGGTCGAGTCCGCTGCGTCTCGATGGGACTCGACTCGCACCGAGGCGGCGGGAGACTCGCTCCTGTTGTGGGAGGATGAGGACGATTGCCACCTCTTCGTGGGGCGACCGCTTCAGTGGCGGCGGTGGACGAAATTGGTGACCGATCCCGAGGACGTGGTGCGCGAGGTGATCGCGGTCCACTTGGAAGCGGTCGGTTCGATGCGGCTCGTGTGTCGCGGGACGAGCGATCGGATCGAGGCGGCACTTCAACAGAGCGGCTACACGCCGACACGCTTGGAGGAATCGGACTCAATGCTGGACGAGGCGGCTCGCGGAGCGCGAGACTTGGCGACCGGGACGCGCGGACCCACGATCGACCTGCGCCGTGATGCTCTCGCCAGCCCGCAGCCATATCGGGCGATTCGCGGCTTGATGCAGACCGCCGCCATCGCGGCATTGGTCGCGCTCACCACGATCCTCGGCGTCAGCGAACTGCGCGTCGCCACGTTGCAGTCGCGCGCCGTCGCGGCTCAGATCGAACAAGAAAAATTGTTTCGCGAGCTGTTTCCCAAATCGACGATCCCGGTCGGAGTGCGAACGCGACTGCGCAGCGAACTCGCCAAGCTGTCGGGTCTGCGCGGGGATGAGTCCACGATGCCGGTCCTCGCATCGGCGGTCGAAACACTGGCCGAACTGATGGCCGCGCTCCCCGAGTCGGTTCGATTCCGGATCGCGTCGCTGTCGGTCGATGGCCGTCGCGTGCGACTGCAAGTGGAAGCTCAATCGCACCGCGACGCCACGACGATGACCACCGCTCTCACCGCACGCGGCTTCGACGTGAAACCTGCCGGAACATCGCAGAATGCCAGCGGCGGAGTCTCATTCAACTTGGAAGCCGAACTGAAAGAAGTGGAGCAGCCCAACACACCCCTCGCCCCGGCCTTGCGGGGAGAGGGGCCGGGGGTGAGGGGTTCTTCAAACGGTGCCAAGCCCACCACCAAGCCGGAGGGCAAGCCATGATCCCCCAACGCCTCTCGGTCGGTCAGATGTTCGCAGTCACGTTGGGACTGTTGTTCGTCGCTGTTCTTTTCAGTGCGTACCGCCTGCGACAAGCTTCGTCGTCGTACATGGTGGCACTCGACAATTTGAAAGAGTGTCGCGGACTGGCAACCAAGATTCGCGAGTTGCAGGAGCAGCCATCGCGTGCCCAGCTCTCGCCCGAGTCGGCCGCTCAAATTTCACAGCGGGTTCAAGCCGCCGCTGAAGCGGCGCGGTTGCCGAGCAGCATCATCGCTGCGATTGATCCGCAATCGCCGACGACTCTGGCGCAATCGAGCTATCGCGTGCAATCGACTCGCATCGCGTTCAACCCGCTGACGCTGACACAACTGGTGACGATCCTCGCCTCACTCGACGCCACCGGTGATGGCCTCGTCGTCAACTTCATCGACCTCACTCCCGCCAAGCCAACCAGTTCGACAGCCACCCCCGTCGAGCAATGGCTCCCCAACGCTTCCGTCTCCGGCCTGATCTTCGAGCCAACGAAGCAGTAAGGGTGGAGGGAAGTCAGTGGGCAGTGGTGACGTGGTGACGATGTCTTGATGGTGCGCGCCTACACCAATCCGCTGCGTAAGCGAGGGCGATGACAAGAAGCATTCCCTGATGTCCTCACGCCCGTCGTTCTTGGTTCTTGCTTTTCTGTTGCGCACCGCCACCTCATTCCGTCAACCAACCGTCTCAAAAAACTTGGCCTGAGTCCCGAGAAAAATTTCCAAAAAAGTGTTTGACTTTCAGAAACGATCTCGGTGGAATCACGCCCGCACTTCAGGATCTTGACTCACAAGCGTTCTGTTTCGGTTCAGCAATGTGATCCTCACCGCCTTCCGAAGCCTCTTTTCTAAACAACTCAGCACTCAGCACTCAGCACTCAGCACTCAGCACCGCAGTTCTCTGCAACACTGCGGCCGACAATCTGCTCCGTCAGCAACTTGCTCTACCAACTCGTATCCCCCGAAGAGGTGACTTGTGGACGACCTGAACCTTTCTCCGGTTCCCCCTGCGGCAGCGCTCTCCGAGCAGGCCGCGTCTCTGGCCTCGCGTCCGTCCGAGGCGTTGGCGAACACCGCCTCTGAGCCGCTCGCAAACGGCGGCTGTTCCGCCAGCGGTCCTGCGGCCAGCAGTCTCGGTTCGACAAGCAGCCTCGAACCAACTCCCCGTCGCGGAGCGGCTCGTCGCGATTGGATCGTAATCGCCGTCTGTGTCGTAATGCTCATGGCGATGGGAATCTGGCTCTTCCGCGCCGGACCTCAGAACCAACAAGACGTGGCTCGACCAGAACCGAAGCGTGTCTCACGCGAAGAGTTCGTGGAAGTCGGGGGTGTGAGGCGACCGGCCAGCGACCTGAGTCGGTCCGAAGCGACTTGGAAGAAGCCCAAGGGGCCAGCGG
Organism: Schlesneria sp.; assembly: GCA_043746775.1. Taxonomy (GTDB): domain Bacteria; phylum Planctomycetota; class Planctomycetia; order Planctomycetales; family Planctomycetaceae; genus Schlesneria. Next base: position 4,781 of record JAYTQJ010000625.1, on the reverse strand, counting down.
TGAATGCGAACGCGCTGCCTCGGCAGTCGATCAAGGATGACGGGACGAACCCACAGATCGCATCCGTGAAAGAGGCGATGCGGACGAAGACGCATCCCGAGCGACTTTCCTCGCTCATCATTCCTGCTCCATTCGATGCGGCTGCATATCGTGCCGGTCCCGAGAAGTATCTGAACGTGGTCGAGCCGGGTCGCGTCTGGCAGGCGGCTCAACCGGGGCCGGGAGTGAAGCGGCTGACCTCGGTGTCGTCGGAGTACGAGTTCATCGAGCAGGGGCAGTCGGTCTCGCTCAAGGTGCAAGCGGCTCCCGGTGCGCCGGTGACGTTCACGTCGTTTGACCTCGGTGCCTTCGACAACCAGTTGACGAGTCAGACGGTCAAGGCGGACGAGACAGGCTTGGCCAAAGCGACGTTCATCGGGACAGGCGGGACGCGGGGCGAGGTCAAAATTCTGGCGGCATCTCCACTGTCGTCGGGCCAAGTGCAGTTCCTAGTGCAGGTCGATTACCCGAAGAAGCGGCGTGTGTGAGTGGGAACGGCGGTGGGCGGTGGGCAGTAGGCTTCGTTGCCCGAGTTTTGTTTGGTTCTTGTTTCTTCCCCCGGGGAGTCTTTCATCATGGTTTCGCGGATCATTAAGTCGTCGCGCATGTTGTCAGTAACCTTGTTTCTGACAGTGGTCGGATTGATCGTGATGGGAGTGTTGTGGTCTCCCCGACCGCAGCAACAACCGGCTCGCGCCTTGGCACAGGCACCGGGAGGAGGGCCTGCGGGTGTTCAGTTCCCGCCGGGAGTCCAGTTTCCACCCGGGGTTCAGTTCCCACCTGGCGTTCCGTTCCCGCCGAGCGGTCCACCGACGGTTCCTCCAGTCACTCCGGAGTCGGCCGAAGAAGGGATGAACGCCATGATCTGCCCGTGTGACTACGGCGGATTCAATATTTGTGAGACGTGCGAGAAGCAGTTTGACGGTCCGGAGGGCATGCCTCGCAACGATGGCAATAACAACGGTGGCGGTGGCGGTTGCACGGGGTGCTTCTCGACGGGTGGTCCGGGTGGTCCAGGTGGTCGCAATAACAGGAACAGCAGCAGTGGTGGTGGCGGTCAGATGATGGCTTCGCTGCTGCCGACGGTCTCGCCCTCGCAAAATACTCCGGGAGCGATGTCGGGGGTTTCGACGCGTGGGAGGTCGATGGTCGATAACATGTCGTTGGCGTTCTATCACTCGGCGACCGACATCGCGGCGACCGAGACGGGGATCGTCGGACTGAAACGCTTTCACCGGTACCAAGACATCACGGATGTCGGCAGCTTTGGTCCAGCGACGTTTTGCAACTTCGATGTCCGACTGAAGGTGTTTGAGTCGGGAGGAACGCGCGTCGTGCGGCTGTTCGACCCGCGCACGCTGCGGCCGCGCATGACTTATGGTGCGAGTTCTCTGACCGAGCTTCCCGATGTTCAAGACCAGAAGTTCACGTTCCATGACGCCACTGACGCTGCCACGGCCAGCTTCAACGACATGACGCGCGTCCGCCTGCTCACCAATACGCGGCAGGTCTATGAGTTCGAGTTGTTTCCGGGAACCTCCAATGCGGGGGCCACAAAAGAAGGACGGTTGATCGCTGTGCGCGATCAGAATGGACGTGGCTTGAGTGTCACCTACCAAAGCTGGACAGCGGCGCAGATTGCTGAGTCCCCTGATCGCCAATGGCAGATCGACACTGCATCCGATTACTCTGGCCGCTCATTGACGTTCCAGTACCACGCCACACAGCAATCGGGGCGCTGGGTCATCAGTCAAGTTCAAGCGTCGGACGGGTTCGCTGTGACGTATTCGTACACGGACGGGTTGATCTCGCAGATCGGCTTCCCTGACGGAACGCAATCGACGTTTGGCTACAGCCATAATGCACAATCGCAATGCACGGTCGTCGCGATGTTCGATGTGGCCGAGAGCGGAGTTCACCGCCGGAAGCAGGTCTATCTCAGCGACCACTCCGAACAGACCACGCCCCCACCGCCAATCCCCAGCAATCCGTCTGGTTCGCATGGCTCCTCGGGATCGCACGGTTCGTCAGGCTCACACGGCGAACCCGATCCGCACGGTGGTTCCTCGGGGTCGCACAGCGGGAGCGGCGGCTCTCATGGTGGGGGCGGCACGCACGGTGGCGGAGGTGCGCCGAGTGGTCCTCCCGTAGCGGCGTTCGCGCAAGCCTCGCAGCGTGTCCGAATGATTCTCGACGGATCGGGTCAGGTCAGCTACCTGAACATGATGATCTCCGGGAGCAACGGTTTCGGTCGAGTCTATTACGAAGGGGGCCAGAAGCTGAAGTGGCTGAAGGTCAACGCCATGTATGCCGGTGAGTTTGAACTGCGCGAGTTGCCTCCCGGTTGGACGTTCACCGTCAATGGATTCACCAACATCACGGGAGCCTCTCCTGGTGACAATGGCACGGCGGGTGGAGCCATCGTGCATCGCTATGAACACTCGTCGGGAGGCGGTTCGTCGGTCGCACTGGCGGAACTGCGTGCCGGGCGTCCGACGCGCGTCGTCTCGTCCGAAGGGACCTATCGCGACTACGAATACGGCCCCAACAACCAAGCCAAGTTCATCAAGTATTCCGACCAGACGTTTGAAGCCTTCTGTTACAACGACCTCGGTCAGATCACTCGACAACGTGACCGTCTCGGGCGCGTGACTCGCACGACCTACGATGCGCGCGGCAACCTGCTCACTCGCGAAGTCGGCTTGAAAGACAGCGCGACCAATGTTCCGACAGGGGCTGGCAGCGGATCGGGCGGCAGCGGCGGTGGCCAACATGGTGGCGGCGGTTCGGGCGGTGGCGAACACGGCAGTGGAGGAGAACACAGTGGCGGCGGCGAACACGGCAGCGTCTACGATCCGCACGACTCGGGTTCCAACGGGTTCATCACCGCAGGCTACAACCCTTGCGCCAATGACGACGTGCAGACCGCCGACTACGCCCTCACAACTTACGAGTACTACCCCGAAGGTCACGTCGCTCAGTTCCTGCTCAAGGCCGAGATCGACCCGCTCGGTCATCGGACCGACTACGAGTACGACGCCAACCAACGACTCGCCAAGATCATCGAACCAGCGGACATCGACGGCGGGCCTCGGGCCGAGACCACTTACGCCTACGACGCAGCGGGACGGCTGCACATTGTGACGGATGCCGAGGGTTACGAGACGACGTACTACTACGACAGTCGTCATCGGCAGATGCGGATCGCGTACAGCGATGCCTCGTCCGAACGGTTCTTTTACGGAACGGGTGCCGATGCGAACCTGCTCGTGAAGCAGGTGGATCGCCGGGGGATCGTCACGTCGCACGAGTACGATGCCGCCGGGCGTCGCATCAAGACGACGACTGCCGCATCGGTGATGGACTTTGCGGGGAGTGAGACCCCAACGACCGATCCGACCGCGATTGTCGAAGAGACGCTGGCCTATGTTCCAGGGACGGAATTGGTGGTCAGTCGGACGCGGACCGGGGAGTTGACCGAGTACTACTACGACCACCTGCACCGCGTGGTCGAAACCCGCGTGAAGCCGAACACTGTGACGACGCTCGCCTCGAAGCAGACGTATCGCGGCCCACAGCTCTTCGCGACCGAAGACCCTTATGGGCGGAAGACGTTCCATGCCTACGACGCCAGCGACGGTCGGTTGATCCGGTCGGTGCAAGCGACCGTCCCTTCCGTCACGTTCGCGAGCCAAGCGGAAGTTCTCCTCGCGACACGTCCAGCAGCAGGCGTGGCGAACCCGTCGGTCCTGATCACCGACTATCTCTACGACGCAACAGGCCAGACGACCTCGGTGATCGACCCGCGCGGTGTCGTCTCGACCATGCAGGCCGACAGTCGCGGCCGCACGCATCTGAGCATTGGAGCCGACGATCTCGCCGCCACTTCCGGCGCACCCGAATCGCTCGTCCCGCTCGATGCGAAGACCGAGACCCTCTACGACGCGGCCTCACACGTGATCGAAGTCCGTTCGCCCCGTTACTTCGACGCGAACGACACGCAGGGAGTGAATGCCGCAAAGACCGTCATGACCTACACCGGCCGAGGCCGCGTGAAGACGCGCACCGAAGCTCCCGGCACCGCCGCCGCCGCCACCGAGTCCTACACCTACAACATCGCTGGACATCAGGTCAGCAAGACCGATGCGCGCGGCCATGTCTGGCAGACGCTCCGGCCGAACTGTTGTGGTCGAGTTCAACTGAGTGTCGATCCGCTCGGCCACGGCACGATCACGCGGACCGACTGGAATGGGAATGTGGTTCATCAGGCGACGGTGGCGGATGTGCTATCGCATGAGAACACGTCTGATCCGCTCAATGCGAAGACGCTGCAAGAGGTGACGACGAAGTACGACGCTCGCAATCGGCCGGTCGCTCGGACGGTGTGGCTCACGCCGCGCGGGGCGGTCGTCTTCACCGATCCGCCGATCGCGGGAGACGATGGCATTGCGGCGACGGAAGGGATCACGACTCGCTACCAGTACGACGATGATCTGACCGATGGCGTGGGTCTCGACCAACAGTTCAGTCAGCACTTGGCGGGACTGAACTTGGGGGCAGGCTGCAATGGCAGTGCGGCTCTCGTGACCAACCCTGAGGGCGAGCGGACGCTGTCGATTAAGGACGGGCTTGGTCGGAGCGTGCGGTCGGTGCAGCTCGATGCGAATGGTGCGGCGGTTGTTTCCAGCACGACGACGCATGATGTCGTTGTGGCTGTCGCGGGCTACGGCAGCGTTCTCGAA
>JAYTQJ010000624.1:0-17033 GCA_043746775.1 Schlesneria sp. | reverse complement strand
TTCCACACACATGCGGCTCGGCAGGAGCCTCGCCCTCCCTTTTTCAACAGGCTGCTAACCCTCCCCGCCGAGGGGAGGGAACCAGAATCGAAGTCGAGAAGTTGTTTCGAGCCAGTTCCTGTGCGTCATCCCACATTGCACGTCTTCATTCATCCGGCTCCAGCAGCATCTCGGACTTCAGGACGAATGTCCCTGACGTGGCGATTCGGTCTCCGGGGTTCAGTCCGGATGTGATCGTCACCCACGGTTCGATGTTCGCGTCGATGACCACGTCACGAGCGGCGAATTCGCGAGGGCCGACTTCCACGAAAACGAATGTGCGGCCTTCGTGTCTGACCAACGCGCTTTCGGGGATGGCGAGTGACTCGCGCGGTGGGCCATCGGGCAAGAAAACTCGCACGAATAAGCCGGGCTTCAGCAGATGCTCGTCGTTCCGAATGTCGGCCACGATCGGGACTGCGCGAGTTTCGGCGTTCACGGTGCGGCCGACGAAGGCGATCGTCGCGTCAAACGTCTTGCCCGGCTGAGCCGGTGTCTGAACTTGGACTTGCTGCCCGGCAGTCAGCGATAACGCGGACCAGTCTTTCTCACGGATGTCGGCTTGAACCCACATTCGCGTGGTGTCGGCCAACAGGAGGATGTCGTCCCCTTGGCGAACTCGTTCGGTGGCGGCGAGCATCACGTCTTCGACCGTCGCGGCGAACGGAGCCTTCACCGGCCACGTGCTGAGCGACCCTTCCGGCGTCGGTTCGTGAATCGCATTCGCCGCTTGGCCGGTCATCGACGCGAGCCGTTCCTTAGCGATGGCCAAGCGTCGCGTTGCGTCCTCGAACGTGGCGACCGACTTGCCAAGTTTTTGTGTCGAATCGAAGGCGACCTGTTCGCAAGCGGCCTGAAAATCGGCGGCGGCCGCATCGCGCGTCGCTCCCTGTTCCAACACAGTTCGCGTGCTGACTGTTCCCGTCGCCGACTTCAAGTTGGCGTTGATCGTCTCGGCCGTGCGGTACTTGGAATAGGCCGAGAAAATGTCGCGGCGATAGTCGCCGAGTGGCTTGTCGGCAAAGTCTCGTTCGAGGACCGCGATCTCCTGCGGTCGCTTCAAGCTTGCAAGGAGTTCGTCGAGATTGGCGTGCAGTCCCTGCCACCAGTCTCGTTCGCGTCGAGCCAGTTCGAGATCAGCCTGCTGTTGCAGTACGTCCGCGCGACGATCGCCCAATTCGGCGCTGTCGATCACGGCGAGAACTTGTCCTTCGGCGACGTTCGCGCCGACGAGGACCGACATCTGACGGACCAATCCTTCGACGGGAGACTTCACCACGACATGCCGTGTCGCGTTGTAGTCGATGCGCCCCGGCACGGTTCTCGTCGGCTGCAATGCACGGCGCTCGACCGCCGCGACGACAATCCGCGCGGCCCTCCACTTCGCATCGGTCAAACTCACGCGACTCTTCAGTTCGGCCGCCGAGTCATTCCGCGCCGTAGTGGACTCGGATCTCCCGACACGCGACACGGGCTGCCACGCTTGATACGCAGCCACCGACGCACCGGCACCACCCAACACAGTAATGATCGTGAACCAACGATTTTTCATGAGGACAACCTTATGCCAGGCGAGTGAACGGCCTCGCGTGAGAACTCAAATGTCGCCCGCACTCAGAGCGAGGAGTATCTGCAAGATGTGTGCAAGAGAAGAAATCTAAGGGTCAAGATTCGTTGTTCCTGATATTCACCTTTCAAACTGCACTTTAGGCGAACTGTGATCGCCTCCAAACAGGCAATCACAGTTCGCTTAAAGTGCAGTTACAGTCTCCCACCAGATCGCAGCACGGCCTCGGCGAGTTCGAGGCAATCGGACGAGAGGCCCGCCGCGTGAAGCTTGCGCACGGTGTCGTCGATGTCGTACTCGACCCGCTTCAGTTCAACATGGCCGTTGTTGATGACCGCATACGCCGCACGCGGGTCTCCATCGCGCGGCTGTCCGACGCTGCCGGGGTTTAAGATTTGGCAGTCGCCCAAGTCGCGATGGAACTGAATGTGGGTGTGCCCGACGCAGACGATGTCGGCGCTGATCCCGGCGAGCCGTGTCCGCCAGAGATTCGGTTCGTCGGCGAGGTACTCGTCCATCGGATCGCGCGGCGTCGCGTGGACGAGATGAAACCGAATGCCGTCGAGAGTGATCGACTCCGTGACCGGCAGTCGCGACAGGTACTTGAGGTGCGAGGGCGAGAGGACGTTCCAGTGTTGCTGCCGCGTTTCACCCGCCAGTTTGCGAAAGCCCGAACCGGCCGGAGGAGTCACGCGCTGGGCGACGGAATGATCGTGATTGCCCCGGATCGCGGCTGTCGCATGTTGGCGCACCCAGTCGATGCACGGAATCGGTTCCACGCCGTACTCGACGAGATCGCCGATGAACAAACAGGCATCGAACGTCTCGTGGATGATGGCGCTGAGCGCTGTCCAGTTGGCGTGAATGTCGGCCAGTACCAGAATCTTCATGCAACCCTATTTCCAATGCCGAAGTCCGGCCTTCAGAACAGCCAGACTTCGAGATGGCTCTCGGTGTAGGATGTCCCGCCCGCGAGTTGCGTCTTGACGCTGTTCGGCGCAGCACGATCTAATACGCCGCGATCAATTTTCCCGTTCGGGGATGGCACTTCTCATGGCTCGACCACTCAATCTCAATCAACTGACTCTACGCGACAAAATTCGTGAGGCCGCCCAGCGATCACACGAGTTGAGCGAACATTTAGAGCAGGCGTTTGTACCCAAAGTGCATGATCTGCGGAAGGTGACGCGACTGCCCGAACCGAACTCAGAAACGCCACCCGTGGCCGATGTGACAGTCCGCCATCAAGCGGCCGCTGTCTTGGAGGCCGACCAGTACACCGACGGCCTGAACGACGACGCTGAGGCGTTATTTGAAGCTATCGCCGTGGAAGTCGATCGGCTTGCGAACCAAGGTCAGCCGAAATGAGTCCTGTCACGGACAGGCCAACCGCCAATGTAGGACGGGCACTCTTGCCCGGCGGTTTTCTTGGCGGACGACGGGCAAGAGTGCCCGTCCTACGACTGTTTTCAGCGGACAACCACGCGAACGAACGACTCGGAGTTTGAACCCCATGGCGAGCAGCCAACTCAAAACGGACAGCCCGTTACCGACCGAGAGCCAACCCGGCTCCGGACACGGTTCGGCATTTCCGTTTGCGTGGCGTGCTCCCGCGGTTCCCAATTCCGAAACGGTCATCAGACCGCCGGTGACGGCCGAACCTGTCGAGGCTGTGCCCGCCGCTGCACCCGAACACAACCGGCGTCTCTTTCCTACGACGACCGAAGCGGACGATGTCGAGGGACTGAGAGTCGGTCACTTCACGATCCAGCGTCGCGTCGGCACGGGGGGCATGGGATCGGTCTTCCTCGCCACGGATGAACAGCTTCGGCGGAACGTGGCCCTCAAAATTCTCTCCCCATCGTTCTCAATTGATCCGTCGTCAGTTCAGCGGTTTCAGAATGAGGCCCGTGCGGCCGCGCGGCTTGACCACGACAACATCGCGCGGGTCTTCTTCTACGGTGAAGACAACGGACTGCACTACATCGCTTACGAGTACGTCGCCGGTTCCAACCTGCGCGAAGTGATTCGTGCGAAAGGCCGTCTCGAACCGGCCGAAGCGGTGAACTACACCGTGCAGTTGGCCGCCGCACTGAGCCACACTTCGGCGGCGGGGATTGTTCATCGCGACATCAAGCCGTCCAACGTCCTGATCACGCCGCAACGCCGCGCCAAGCTGGTCGATCTCGGACTGGCTCGACGCGAGACCAACGAAGCCTCCGCCGAACTGACCGTCGCGGGAACGACGCTCGGAACGTTCGACTACATCTCGCCCGAGCAAGCGAAAGACCCGCGCAACGTCGATGTTCGCAGCGACATCTATTCGCTCGGTTGCACGCTGTACCACATGCTGACCGGCGAACCACCGTATCCCGAGGGAACCGTCCTTCAAAAGCTGCTCGACCATCAAGGCAAGGACGCGCCCGACCCGGCTCGCAAAAATAGGCGTGTTCCACCGGCGCTGTCGGCCGTCGTGAAACGCATGATGGCCAGTGACCCGCGCCGCCGTTACGCCAACCCCGGTGAGTTGCTGCGAGACCTGTTGCTCGTGGCGAGGTCACTCGGGGCAGGAGCCGTTCCCATCGACGGACAAGTCTGGCTGACCGCCTCGCGCCACCAGCTTCCGGCGTGGAAACGAAACATCGGTTGGATCACCGCCGCCGCCTCGCTGGTTCTGCTCGTGGTCGCGATGCAGCGCAACCCAGGGTTGGCCCCGCGCTTCGAGCCACGCAGTACGGCAAAGTGGGGAGTGACTTCCAATTCGTCTCCGTTCTCATCGAACAGACATCCCGATTCATCGACGCCACTCAACGACGGCAGCACCGTCCAGCAGAACGGCGCTCCGCGCGAGCCTCTCGTCGATGGGCACTCGTCATCTGCGGCGGTCTCGGCAAAGACCAAGACTCCGCTGGATGACGCCGTGACGGGAGTCAAAGCGGGACCGCCATTCGCGAATCCGACTGAAGTGCCTGAACCGGACGGTGTCGTCGCGAAGGCTGGCGGCAGCGTTCTGCGTCCCATTCCACTCGATCCCAAGTTGGCAGACGGCATGTTTGGAACGAAAGACCTGCCGTTGTTGAGCGGCGATCCCGCCACTCGCATCAACGTCACTGAGACCGCACCCGGTTTCAAAGCCATCCCAGCTCCACCCGTGCCCGGCAAGGATGAGCCTCCGCCAGCAGCCATCGCCATCAAGCCGGTCCCTTCCGTTTCAGACCCGCTTCCGACGACGACGGCAGGTGGTCCCGTGGCTGTGACCGGTCAGGTGGTCTCAGTCTTGGAAGGAAAGTCATACGGCAGCTTGGAAGCCGCCTGTGCCGAAGCGAAGGACGGCAGCATCATCGAGCTGCGTTACAACGGCAGTCGGAATGAGGTCGAGCGGCCGATCCGTCTGGCGAACAAGAAGAACATCATCGTGCGCGGCGGCATCGGCTTCCGTCCGACAATCGCGTTCGCTCCGACGGAGCCTCCGTCCGATGCCGCGCAGTCGCGCATGGTCACGGTCTCCGGCGGGTCATTGGAACTCGTCAACGTCGATCTCATCTTCACGGTCCCAGAGCGAATCGCCGCCGATCGCTGGGCCTTGTTCTCGCTTGAGCGTCCCGAAAAGTTGCAGCTTCACGGCGTGACGATCACCGTTGCGAACCCGAACGGCCAGCCAGCTTGCATCGTCGAACAAGTCGCCGCCGCCGGCCAAGGACTCGGCAACGTCGGCATGATGAAAAATGGAATGCCCGCCGAGCCACCGCGCGTCTCGATCTCAGAAAGCCTCGTGCGTGGTGAGGCAGACTTGTTCTTCTTGCGAGACGCCGTTCCCGCTCGATTCCAGATCAAGGACGTGGTTGTCGCGTTGCAGGGATCGCTCTTCCACGCCGTCTGTCAGTCTGAGTTGACCAATGCCGAGGCCGATCGCGTCACGCTAGAGCTGGATCACGCCACCTGCCTCCTGTCGAACAGCCTGATCCTAACCGAAGGAATCGACAACCTGCCCGATCGGACTCCGCCGCTGCTGGTGTTCGCCAACAACAACATCATCTCGTGCGGAGCCAAACGGGCACTGGTCGCGATGAAGGACGCGGGAGACCTGATGGACCTGCAGCGGCAGTTCGTCTGGAAGGGAGATCGCAACTACTACGATGGCCTGTCCGTCTTCTGGCAGTTGGGTGGTCGTCAGCCTTCGTCGATGACGCGGCAACTCGACTTCGATGCTTGGCGAAATCATTGGCTCGGCAACGAAGGGATTGGCTCGTCGAATGCCGTCGTCGTCTGGAAGTCCAAGCCGCTCGAACGACCGTGGACGAAGTTGACCGCCGATGCCGTCGAGCTCAACGCGATGGCCACTTCCAACCCGGCCATCAACGGCGCGAGCGATCTCACCAACGCCGGTGCCACACTCAGCAAGCTCCCTGTGCCAGCATCCGATCCCCAGCCAGACTCGGATGACCAGCAGACCGACACCGAATGAGCCGCTGACCGTGGCCGCTAATCCTCAAACCCGCGACCCCACCGGGCTTGCCCCGGTGGCTCGCGGTTTTTTGCACTACTCGCTGGGCCGATTCGAGTGACTGAGCAAGTAGTGCAATGACCTGTTTCCACCGGGGCAAGCCCGGTGGGGTTTCGCTTGTTTGATGCCTAATGGAACTCGCCGCGCATGAATTGGCTGACGTGGATCGTCGAACCGCTGCCGTTTCTCGCGACGATCTCGCCCCTCATGGGAGCCGCTGCTGTCGCCGTGGCCTCGCGCACGAACCCCGCGCGGACGCGAGCGATTGCCTGGTCCAGTGCCGCACTGACACTCGCGCTGCTGGGCGCAGTCGTCTGGAATTTCGACCCGCACAGTGTCGATGAACGAGGCCGAACCGTGTCCTCGCAAATGGTTGTGAGCTTCGACGGGTTGGCTCAATCGTCAGCGGTTGTGCTCCCAAGCACGGGTGGCCCAAATGACCTGAGCCTGCCACCGCGCGGCATCAACGTGCGGTTGGCTTTCGGCATCGACGGGCTGACGTTGTGGCCTGCGGTTTGGATCGCACTGGCAGTTCTCGTGGCTCTGTCGTTCGCCCAGACACAGCCTCCTTCTGACCACACGGAACCGGAATCGTCGCCGACTTACTGCATCGCGCTTCTCATTGCCGAAGCGGGGCTGCTCGGTTCCCTGACGGCGCGCGATGTCATCGTGTCTCTGCTGTCGTGGGAAGTCGCGCTCCCCGCGCTCTACTTCTTGATCGGACGTTGGGGCGGACCAGAACGCCGGGCTGTTGCCGGTCGGATGCTGATCTTTCAACGCATCGGCGGCGGACTGACGCTGCTCGGGACGACGCTCGTCGCCGTGTCGTGGCCGTGGGTGCGGAGTGACTTTGATGCGCGACGCGCCTCGCTGACGTTCGATCTGTTCGGGCTGGTCGATGACCTGCGAACGATGGTCTCCCGCAACGAAATCGCGGTCGAAGTGTGGAGTGATGTCGCGTCGTGGGCCTGCCTGCTGCTGATGCTGGGCTTCGCACTGCGATTCCCGGCGTTCCCATTTCAACGCTGGTACACGCACGCGCTGGAAGAAGCCTCGACGGGAGTCGCCTGTCTGCTGGCGATCGCTGTGCCGCAGGTCGCCTTCTGTGGCTGGGTTCGATTCGCGATGCCATTGCTGACACACGAAGCGATCGAATTGTCATGGCTGCTCGGCGCTGCTGCGGCGATCGGCGCGGTTCACGCCGGACTGAAGGCCGCGTCGCAGAGTGACCTCAAAAAACTAGCCGCGTCGCTGTCGATGGGCCACCTCGCGCTGGCGCTGCTGGCGATGAGACTCCCGCTGCGCGAGGGCCTGACCGGCGCGTGGTTAATCGTGCAGACACAAGGCATGGTCACGGCGGGTTTGATACTGCTCATTGACTTCGCGCAAAAACGGCCCCCTCACCGTGAGTCCGCTCCCGTCGAGAGTTTGGCGTTCGATCAGCCCCAACGCGCGGCGATGCTCGTGCTGCTGCTGGCCGCATCGGGCACGATGACTCTCGCCGGCGGAGCCGGTCCGCTGCTCGCACTGTCGCAACTGACTTGGGAGACCACGCCCTTCGCGGCCTGCGGAATCGCGACACTGCTCTTGATGACGTGGTCGCTGCTGGTCACTTCCCAGCGCATCCTATTCGGGCGAGCGAACTCTTCCACAACGCTGCCAGTCCACGACCTCCGTCTCCGCGAATTCTGTGTGGTGCTGCCGCTTATCCTAGTGGTCGCCTGGTTGACACTGGCCCCTCACGCGATTTTGAAAAGCAGCGATGCGACGTTGACGCAGCTCCTGCAATCGCACGAGCGCCGCGAGGACGTGACGGAGTAGTGGTCGGACAACTTGTGATTGCAGGGTTGTTTAACAACTAGCCCGACGCACAAGTGAGGGCAAATCGTTGTCGAAAGTGAAGCCCTCGCTTGCGCGTTTTGAAGTTGCGATCTTTGTGTTTTCAGCCCCAAAGGGGCGACTCTATGTCAGTCCAGGGCAACGCCCTGGGTTGGCGATTGTCCGTGAATCTCAAGCCCTGAAGGGGCGGCACTATTCGGCTGATCGACTTAGGGCCGCCCCTTCAGGGCTTGAGATTCTGTGACGACCGAAACTAGGGCGGCGCTCCCGTTGGTCGCTTGCCCTAGTCTGACTTAGGGCTGCCCCGTTGGGGCGGAAAGACAGAAGAGCGCAACTTCAAAACTCGCGCGTCGGGCTAGTGATGCCCCCCGCAATACAAAGCTGTTCGACCAGTAGGCCCCCGTCTCCAAAACGACAGTGGCCCGGCCGGGGAAATCCCGACCGGGCCACATCCATTCGCGGATCGCGTCGATCCAGTTCCGTTACGGGCTGGGGATTGGAGGCAGTGAAGCCTCGTCCATCATCGACGCGGGGACGAGATCAAAGTCGAGCGGGTTCGCGGCGGCACCGTCACCACGAATGATGAGCAGGTCGGCGTCAATCGGTCCGGCCAGAGCGATGTTCGGCAAGGCAATCCGCACGCCGAGGTCGTACCAACCATGAATCTCTGCCTGAAGCTGCAGGCCGTTGACCGACACGATCACCTGACCAGGCTCGGGGCCGAAACCTTCACCCGCGATGTTGATGATTGTTCCCGGAGCACCGACCGAAACGTCCGACGAGAACGTGGCAGGGTCCACCGGCAGGATGTCGTTGCGAGCGACGACCGACCCGTTGTTCGATTCATTCGATTCGGGCAACTCACGATGGCTGTCCACGAGGACGTGCAGGTAATTGAACGGGATTCGCAGTCCTTCGGGAGTGACTCCCAAACGATTGGCTGCCAGCGGCAAGCGAATGTCCACCGACTGAACCTCACCCGCTTCGATGCCGTTCACAATGGACCCCGCTTGAGGCAGGTCCACCGATGGAACGAGATCGTTTCCGGCGATCAACAGCACGTTGAATGGGACCGTCGTGGAGAGCGGCCCGTTGTTTCGCAACCAAACGCGATAACGGGGACCGAGGTTCTGATCCGGATGACCGTTGTCCACGAAGCGCGTGGCCAACAGTTGCAGGTCGGTCCCCGAATCGAGAACCACGGGCGGCACATCAACCCACGTCCCGCAGGTCACGACTGGCAGCGGCTGCCAAACGGGGTAGTCATAAACGACCCACGTCGGACACGGATGGTAATGGATCGGACGGCAGTGGAACGGACGGGGATCGTAAATGGGCAGGCACGAATCCCACCAACACCAATCGACCCACGGCGTCCAGCGCGGCGTCCAACAGTACGTCGGGTAATAGCCACCCCCCGCGTACCAGCAACTGAACGACGACTTCGTGAACGAGGAGACCACGACACCGTGATGACGGTGGCTCCAGCCACCCTGCTGAATCAGTGCCGGGCCGAGATTCATCTGGCGCGAGAGATCGCCATGACGATGCAGTTCGAACTGGCGATCCAGATTGTGCTTTCGTCCCACACTCGAATCGTTCAGGTGATGGAAGTCCTGCTTCCCGATCCGATCTTGGTAAACACCACTCACTCGATCCAACTTCACGCCCGCCAATCGCAAATTGTCTTTCGCGTCGGGCGCACCCTGCAATTCCTTGAGCTGCTTGTGAAACTCCTTCTGGTCTTTGGTCTCACGCAGCTTGACGAGCTTTTCATTGATCTCGGGCTTCATGTCGCGCACGGCTGGCTTCTGCAAGTCGAGCTTGGGGGCGTGACCATTCTTCTCGACTCGAACCTGAGCTGGCCGGGGACGATTGGCGTCTTTGCCGATGACCGTGCCATTTCCAATGATTGTCGGCGTGTTCTTGTTTCGATCGCCCTTAGGATCGAGACCGGGAGTCCGTCCGTTTCCGCCGAGGTCCGTTTTGGCACCGTCCAATTTGGGGATTCGGTTCTTGTCGTTGTCGTCACGCCGGTCCCGGCCTTTGTTGTTGTCGGCTCCATCCTTGTTGGCATTGCCACCGACGGACCCACCGGGCAAGTTCACGCCGGGAATCACAGGCTTTGAGCCAACGCCGGGATTCGTATTGGGGCGACCCGGCTCATTCTTGGGGATGTTGTTTCGGTCGCGAGGCTCCCGATTGTTTTTGTTGTCCGCACCGCCCGCGTTGGGGATCACCGGTGGGTTGTTTCCCCCGCCACCAATCTTCGGAACGTTGTTTCCACCCGCCCGAGGAACATTGTTTCCAGCAGGTGGATTGCCGCCTGCGTTGGGTTTGGGCTTCGCTTCGTCACGACGTTCGACGCGATCATCACGGCGTTGTTCCGCCTTGTTTTTGTCGTCCTTCAAACCGGCCACCGGCTGAATACCGCCGCCGTTGCCACTTGGTGCCGGGTTGCCTGCGCCGGGAGTGTTGCGGTCTCGACGATCATTGCGGGCATCGTTCTGTCCGGCGGGATTGGCATTCGCGCGGTTCAGGTCAACACGAGGGATTTGATTGGAACGCGCATCCGCTCCCTGTCCAGCGTTGTTGCCACCGCGATTGTCGCGGGGCGAGTCATCACGCTTCGAGGGACCATTGCCAACGTTGGGCTGAGGAGTGGGCCTGTTGGCGGCTGGCGGTGGATTGTCATTGCGACGCTCCACGCGCGGAGCGGGTTCGGCACGTTTCGGCGGTGCGTCGTTGGCCTTGGGACTGCCACCGCGATTGTTGTTCGACTCGGCACGGTTCGCAGCAGGAGCCTTTGCGGCCGCCGGTTGTTCTCGTGCGGGTTTCTCTTTTTCTTTGTCCTTCGCAAATGCGACGACGCCAGCGGAAATGGATCCCGCCAACAGGCAACTCAACACCAGCCAACTTTGTTTCCAACTTTTCATGATTCACCCCTTCCTGTGAGCCGGGCACTCTTCGAGCAAAACTGTTCGAGTGGCAGTCGCTCAGCGGATCGTGTGCCAAATGGACTCAGACACGTCGCAGCTTCGCGTTTCGAGTTCGCAGTTTCAAGAAGCAACTAGTTTTTGAGGGTGGGACTCGTTGCTTGCAACATTCGCGCAGGGAACGGACTCCAACGAGAAAAGACTTGTGTCATCCGTTCGATGTCTGGCCGTGGCATCACAATGAGTCTGCTGCCCTTCACGCGGCGACCTCGTCTGTTCGTGTTATCGCACGAACTGCCGTTGCGTCTAAACAGCCGCGATTTTTTGCTGAAGCAACCATCCCTAGGGAGCCGAACTCTCAGATGATCGGGTTTGTTCTCGAGCCAGTCACTTCACGCGCATTGATCAAGTTTTTGAGGAGTGGGTGCCATGCAACGATCCTTCTGGGGATGTCTCTTGTTGGCCGGGTTCGCCGCTTCGGCACCGCAAGCCTCGCAGGCACAACTCTTCACGCGCCCCTTCCACAACTGTTGCGAAACCTGCGAGATGCCGCAGGCTCAGTGCAGTTGCACTCAGGCTCATGTCCATCAACCCCAAGTTCAAACTCGGGTGCAGATGCAGACGCGGACCCGTCCCGTCGTCCAGACGCAACTGCGGCCGCAGCAAGTCACGACCTATCGCGACGTGACCGAGACACGCGTACGCAACGAATCGGTCGTCGAAAACGTTCCGAGTACAACCTATCGCAACGTGACAGTCGATGAGGGTGGCTATCAGATGGTCTGGGTTCCCAAACCGGTCACCAAGCAGGTCGCGCAGACCGTCGTGCAACAGCAAGTGAAGACGCGCGCCGTTCCGTACCAAGTGACACACCGCGTCCCTCAGGTTTCGACCCAGATGATTCCCGTGCAGACGGTGCAGCACGTCACTGAGCAGGTGCCGGTCATGACCACGATGGCCGTCCCCGCTCCCATGACTTTCACTCCAATGGCCTACCAATCGGCTGCGGCCTCGTCGTGCAATGTTTGCGATCACGGCTCCACGGCGATGAACATGCCGATGTTGTCGCAGCAGTTCGGGTACGCCCCGTCCTACGTTTACGGTGCCCCGCTGACGGCCAGCATTCCGACCATGCCCGCCATTACGGTCCCCGTCCCACAAACGGCCCTCGCCCCCACGCCGATCACTGCGGAGCGACCGGCTGAACAGTGGCAAACGGTCCCCGCGCGAGGCGCTTCATCGAGCCGTTCCCAAGAGTACGACTCCCCATCATCGCGGCCCGTTCCAGCGCCCGCCGATGACGTGAACGCGATTCCCCGACGAACCTCGATGTTCTCACCCGCCCCTTCAGCGGCGGTCGTGTGGAATTCGAGGCGGTAGAACAAACGGCAATGACCGCGCCAGGCATCGCTCAGCCGGGACGAGACGGCGGATTGTCCGACAGCACGGCTTGCGGGATTGTCGGGATCGACCGCACGCGGCCCAAGTCACGAGACTGGCGAGCCGCATGCCGTCGGTCTGCGGGTTCTCAATAGCGAAGAGCAACCCCGTGCCCTGACGCTACACGACGCGCCTCGAACATCTCGCACTGAATGACAGCATCGGCCGCGTCCTCACCATGTTGGATGAATGTGTCATCGCCAACATGTCGATCCTCGTGTTCTGCTCCGACAACGGCAGTGTGAGTCGGGCGGGAAAGACGGCGAAGCCAAATACAAGAGCATCCGCTCTCAAGCCAATAGACCACCGCCGACTAGCAATCTGCATCTGCGTAATGGCAAGGCAAGCCTGCACGAGCCGTGCTTCGTCGTCTGGCCCGGCGTGACCAAGCCCGGCACCGTGGTTCAGAACATCGATTGGATGCTCACGCTCTGGTGGACATGGCTACGGTTTTGAAACCGCTTCTAGTGCCACGTCAATGTTTAATTTGGGGGTAGCTGAAGTCGTGAGACTTCAGAAAACGCAGAACTCTTACGAGTTCGGCTACCCCCCCAAAAAATTAAGACCCGACGAGGCACTAGGTGTCCGACTACAAATTCGAGACGCTAATTGCGGTCTCGCTCCCTACTGTGATGGCGTCCACAGATTGAAGGAGGCCAGCAGTGTCAGAACTTCTTTCAGGCCGTTGGAAAAAGTCGCCGGCATCGTCTCAAGTGGATTGCGAACCCGTGTCGTATTGGGGCCGACGTAGGCATCAATCATAGAATCCGTTAATGGAAAGCGACGCCCCATGTATTCATAGAATTCGCGTGTACGATCCGTGTTCAAAAAAGACCACCAGCCATAAAACATCGCTGCCGAGACGGAATAGGGTCCGTATCCCCGGCCTTGGCCAGCCGTGTAGTAGTTGTAGCGGTAAACCCCGTTGCGACCATCCATAAAGTTATTACTGCGATAGCCATCGAAATCACTTGTTGGCTCGACCAGCACATGCTCCATAAATTGTATTTCCAAGCCCGACAACAGATTCAAGTAATAGGCTCGGCCCTCAGAGCCAGTGGGGTAGGCTTCCGCCATGCTTTTGAGCCACAACGGCCAGCGAATGGCGTGTGATGCGTCTTCCGCGATGTCGGGAACGGGCAGCGGCTGCAGATTCGGGAGTACTTCCGGGTGGCCCGCGTACAACCACTCAGGATGATCACTCCAAACGCCGGGTTGAAACAACCAGCCACCATCCGGCTGTAAGACAATCATCCCTTCAAACATCGTGCGTGCGATTTGAAGGACATCGTCTAATACCACGGTGCGAATATCGACGATGCCCGTCAGTCGTTCATACTTCTTGAGTTCAGCGGCAATCGTGATAACGAAGATGTCATGCTCGGTGATGCCTCGATAGTATTTGTGCTTTGTGACAAGGGTGTCTCTTTTCCAGATCACACGTTCGCGCATGCCTCCCGGAAATGGGGGGCTGTCCCACAGCCACGCTGGCTCGTATAACCATAGTCTTTCAACCTCATCGTACAGCAACTTAACCATACCATCGGGAATTAATTCTGGGTGCCCAGTCTGAGCGCACAGCGTGACGAAACGACTCGCAAGATAGTAATACTCCAGTCGCCACAACTGCGAATCGATTGTCGGCTTCGCTTCCATAAATCGGCGAAATTGATCGGCAAATTCGTTTCGCCAACGACTGTCTTGCACGGCGAAGGCTCGTTCCATCGGAACCTGTAAAGTGTGCGTGGCGTCCTCAATGTTGGTGTTACTCCACAAATCTTGTTGCAGATACGGCGTGAGAACGCGGTCCCACAATTGCTCGACATTCTCTCGAAGCGTGATGGTAATTATCTTATAGGCTTCTGGTGCGGAAGGTGATCCAAGCGATCTGGCTCCGATTTCCACGTTGTATACACCGGGAGCCAGCCCTGCGGTGTTCCAGCTCCATGCGCTGTTGGCGTCGAAATCCTTCATGAGCTGCCAGCGATCGTCAAGCTTTACCCGGATGCGATACTCATATATTCCTGACCCCCCTTGCCCTTGACTCTGAATGACAACGACAGATCCGGAACGAGCTGTCCTCGAATGGTCGCTTACGACAGTAACGCCGGTCGCGGGAGCGACGGTGGTCAACGTGATGGACATGGGTGCTGCGGCCGCTTCATAGGCCGCGCGTGAGCCGACTTGGCGGACAAACGGCGTCACGTAATACACATCCACCGAAAGACCCGTGGTGTCCCATCTCCACTGGCTGTTTGTCGAGTAATTACTAACCGTTCGCCACTCGGTGTGCGATGATCGAATGTGGTACTCGTACTCATAGGCGGGTGCCGTACCTTGAGCAGTACCCGAAAAGGTAACAATCGTTCCCGGCGAGATGCGAGTACTTTGATTTGCAGTCAGTGTTGCGCCTGTCGCGGGTTGTCGCGAGACCAACAGTTGCTTCGGACTGATCGCATAGGCCTCCCACTCTGACGGCGATCCCGTCGAACGTACCTTGACTTCGAAATAGTACTCGTTTGGAGAATATACTGACGTATTCCACAGCCAACTGGAATCCGTTGTGTAATCACGTACCACATGCCATGCGAGTTGATTTGATCTCAGCCGATACTGGTATTCGTACGGACCTTTGCCTCCTCGTCCTGCGGCCGTAAATCTGACCACTTCTCCGACAACGGTCGTCGTGCCACCATCCGAAGTCAACGACACACCGGTTGCGGGCGATACAGTTGTCAGAGTGGTCGCGAAGGGAGTCGCTGCAACCTCGTAAGCAGCAGTGGACCCGATTCGTCGAGCGAAGGCTGTGACGTTATAGATGTCCACTGGCCAGCCGCTGGTGGACCAAGTCCAGGAACTATTTGACGAGTAGTTCCGCTGTACTTTCCATTCTCCGCGCGAGGATCTCATGCGGTACTCAAATTCAACCCCACTTGAAGAACCATCGATCACGGCCGTGAATGTGATCGCCGTACCCGGTGCTTCACGCACTGAATGGCTGCTCACCAAAACCGGCTTGGCAAGCGGGGGCTGCGCCAACACCGCCTCCGCTTGTGAAACATCACCGAGGCTCTTGAGATGTTTATTCTGGTCCACATTGACCTGAGCAAGCCTTGTTGTGGCAGGTCCGCTCAGGCGAGAAGTGTTGCTTTGAGATTTGTCAGATTTGTGTTCGCCTCGGGATGATGCCGATCCCGCACGACGCAAACCAGTGTTTGCGGAAGGTTGCGAAGCAAGACGCGAGGAGGCTTGCGTCGGGGTTTTCACAATGGCCGATTTCTTAAGTAACTCCAATTCACCGGCTGTATTTTCGACTAACCACGAGTACTCCTCAAAGTACTCCAGCACCAAGGTGAGTTCCTTGCGGTAGGCATCAAACTCGACATCGTTCGCCAACGCCGGTTCATCGGACTCCATGGCAATACGCACTTTGTCGAGGCTCATTGACTCGACTAGCTGGCGCATGAATTCGTGGGCGATTCGCGGAGCATGTAACCTGCCACTATCGTCAACAACTAGCCGATACGCGCCTGATTTCGGATCGACTTCCAACGACGAAGCCGCTTCATCGCCAAAGGGGAACGGCAACCCTTGCACATCACCAACAGACAGTCGATTTCCTGCTCGGCGGTTGGCGCTCAGCAACCAACGCCCGTCGGGCGAATAGGCTGCATCGAACCGATGTAGGATTGCTGCCTCGTCTTTTGAACTCACTCCGTCGATGAGCCGAGTTCCGGGCAAAGCGGTTTCAGATGCCTGAGAATCGAGCGTGAAAGAGGCGAGTCTTGCCAGTCCCGCAAACTTCGACAACACTCGATCAACAGCGCGCCCGCTAACTGGGAATTCCACCAAATCATCAATGATGAGGACGGGGGATTGCCCCTGAGTGACGGGCAAGCCGGTCGGTTTCAACGGCCTCTCGTTCCATTGATGCGAAGATTGACCATGGACTCGACCATTAACCGTCAGCAGAAGCACCGTTACGACCGCGAACAACAGCATGGCATAACGGTTCGCATTGCAGGAGTACGACATAGCTTCACCTTGCACTTTCCCTGATTCGTTGCCGTGTCGAGCCGTGCTAGCCCATTGAAATCGTTGGAATATCCCTCAACGTCGGGTTTAAGCAATGCTTCTCAACCCGACTAACAAGGAACTTAATCGAGCGAGGATTGCGGCATATCACGCTTCACTATTCTTCACGCAAAAAGGGTATGACCGATTTCATCGCCGTTAAACCACCCAGTCGATAAACCACGCGCACAGGGACTGATTCGGTACGCCGGCCGACATTGCCGCCTCAAATCTTGCCCATCTTGTTAAGAAAGTCCGGAAGCGCGAAGTTGCCCATCGAATAACCGCCATCTTCGTTTCTGCCCGATCGGGTAACACGCACAAGCAATCCAAGTGGCCACGCAGCGGATCTGAGATTAGCCACGTTCGCCCAGAGCGTGAGTGAAGCAGGGCGAACCCACGCTTTGTGCAAGCGCGTTGAAAACGCAGGATGGACGCCCTCGTCCGTCCGTTTCCAACTAGATAACGCTCGGACGAGAGCGTCCAAGTTACGTTTTTCAACAGGCTGTGGGTGAACGTGGCGACTCGGATGGGCTGTCCGAGAATACGGATTGGCTGTAACGGGTTCATGAGGCAAGTTGTGGGTGCCACGGTCACGGCTTTGCGTGGCCGTGTCTTCGCCACGACTAAAGCA
>JAYTQJ010000623.1:0-7029 GCA_043746775.1 Schlesneria sp. | reverse complement strand
GTCAGCAAATCATCCATTAGAAATTCCGTTTCACCCCGCCCACTCACTCTCTTCCCTCTATGAACCTGTCTCGCCCCTTTATTCTGCGACCCGTGGCGACCGTGTTGTTCATGGTGGCGATCCTGTTAGTCGGGATCGTCGGCTATCGGCAGTTGCCGGTCTCGGCGTTGCCGCAGGTCGATTACCCGACCATTCAAGTGGTGACGTTCTATCCGGGTGCCGGTCCCGACGTGATGGCGTCGTCGGTGACGGCTCCGCTCGAAAGACAGTTCGGTCAGGTCCCCGGTCTGACGCAGATGACCTCGACCAGCTCGGAAGGTTGCTCGGTCGTCACGCTGCGGTTCGAGTTGGAGCTGAACATTGATGTCGCCGCGCAGCAGGTGCAGGCGGCGATCAACGTGGCATCGAGCTTCCTGCCGCGCGACCTTCCGAACCCGCCGATCTACACGAAGACGAATCCTGCCGACGCCCCGATCCTCACGCTGGCCCTCTCATCCGACACGCTGCCGCTGACGAAGGTCGAGGACTTGGCTGACACGCGGTTGGCTCAGAAAATCTCGCAGTTGTCGGGCGTCGGGATGGTCAGCATCAGCGGAGGCCAGAAGCCTGCGATCCGCATTCAAGCCAATCCCGCTTCGCTCTCGACGCTCGGCCTGAACATGGAAGACCTGCGGACGGCGCTCGTGCAGGCCAACGTCAATCAGGCCAAGGGGAGCTTCGACGGGACGCGGCAGGCGTACACGATCAGTGCCAACGATCAGGTGCTTACCAGCGAACAGTATCGTCGGTTGATCGTCGCCTACCGCAACGGTGCTCCCGTCCAATTGTCGGACGTGGCCGATGTGATTGACGGGGCCGAGAACCAGCGACAGGCCGCGTGGAGGAATGAGACTCCCGCCGTGATCCTCAACATTCAGCGGCAGCCCGGCGCGAACATCATTGAGGTCGTGGACCGCATCCAGGCACTGTTGCCTCAGTTGCAGGACTCGCTCCCGGCATCGGTCTCGATCACCGTGCTGACCGATCGCACCGTGACGATCCGCGCGTCGGTCGAGGATGTACAGCGTGAGTTGCTGATGACCATCGGCCTTGTCGTCTTGGTGATCTTTCTGTTTCTGAGGAACATCCCCGCGACAATCATCCCGAGTGTCGCGGTCCCGCTGTCACTCGTCGGGACGTTCGCGGTCATGCACCTGCTTGGCTACAGCCTGAACAATCTCACATTGATGGCGCTGACAATCTCGACCGGCTTCGTCGTGGATGACGCGATCGTGATGATCGAGAACATCATGCGGTACATCGAAGAGGGCGAATCGCCGCTTGCCGCTTCGCTCAAAGGGGCCGAGCAGATCGGCTTCACGATCATCTCGTTGAGTGTCTCGTTGATCGCTGTGTTGATCCCGTTGCTGTTCATGGGCGACATCGTCGGCCGACTGTTTCGCGAGTTCGCGGTGACACTCAGCGTGGCGATTCTCGTCTCGGCGGTGGTCTCGCTGACGCTCACCCCGATGATGGGCGCGAAGCTGCTGAAGCACACGCGGCCGGAAGAGCATGGCTGGCTGTACCGATCTTCTGAGTCTGCATTCGACGCGGTGATCTGGTTCTACGGACAGACGCTGACGGTCGTGCTGCGGCATCAAACGCTGACGATGATCGTTTCGGCCGTGACGCTGGCGGCAACGGTGCAGCTCTACGTCCTCGTCCCCAAAGGCTTCTTTCCAGTTCAAGACACGGGGGTGATCCTCGGCATCTCGGAGGCACCGCAAAGCATCTCGTTCGATGCGATGGCCGCTCGCCAGTTGGAGTTGAACCGCGCAATCCTGACCGATCCCGACGTGGCCAGTTTGTCGAGCTTCATTGGAATCGACGGCACGAACACGACGCTCAACAGCGGACGAATCCTCATCAATCTCAAGTCGCTCGAAGACCGACATCACGTCCCCGCGACTGACATCATCCGGCGGCTGCAACGGCGGCTGGAGTCTGTCACTGGCATCACGCTCTTCCTGCAACCGGTCCAAGATTTGACGGTCGAAACGCGCGTCAGTCGAACGCAGTACCAGTACAGCTTGGAAGACCCGAGCGCGCAGGAACTCAACGAGTGGGCACCGAAGTTCGTGAGCAAACTCCAGACGCTCCCCGAACTGCGCGACGTGGCGAGTGACCAGCAAAACGACGGCCTGCGGGCGCGGGTCGTCATTGATCGTGACACGGCCTCGCGCTTGGGAGTCACTCCGCAGATGATCGACGACGCGCTATACGACGCCTTCGGACAGAGGCAGATCTCGATCATGTTCACGCAACTCAACCAGTACCGGCTGGTCCTCGAAGTGAAGCCGGAATTTAAGAACGATCTGCGCGATCTGAGTGCCGTCCACATTCGTCCTCCCGGCGGAGGCATGGTTCCGCTGAGCAGTTTCGCGCGGGTCGAGCAAACGACGGCTCCGCTCACGATCAACCATCAGGGGCAGTTCCCGGTGGTGACGGTCTCGTTCAATCTGGCACCCGGCGTGTCGTTGGGTGAAGCGGTCGAAGCGATCTCCGCAGCAAAGGCGGAACTCGATCTGCCACCCAGCATTGTCGGCAGCTTCCAAGGGACGGCCGCTGCGTTTCAAGCCTCGTTGAAGAACACGCCGTGGCTCATTCTCGCCGCACTCGTGACGGTCTACATCGTGTTGGGCGTGCTGTACGAGAGCTACATCCACCCGATCACGATCCTCTCGACGTTGCCTTCGGCGGGAGTCGGTGCGCTCGTGGCGTTGCTGCTCTGTCGTCACGACCTGAGTGTCATCGCGCTGATCGGCATCATCCTGTTGATCGGCATCGTGAAGAAGAACGCGATCATGATGATCGACTTCGCGCTGGAGGCTCAGCGCCGTCAGGGCCAGTCCCCGCGCGAAGCGATCTTCGCCGCCTGCCTGCTCCGTTTCCGACCGATCATGATGACCACGATGGCCGCGCTGCTCGGTGCCGTCCCGCTGGCGATCGGTACAGGAGTCGGCTCGGAACTCCGTCGCCCCCTCGGCATCACGATCATCGGCGGCTTGATCTTCAGCCAGTTGCTGACGCTCTACACCACGCCGGTGATCTATCTGTGGTTCGATCGGATCGGGACGAGGCTGGGCATCACAGTGTCAGGCGGTAATCCAGTCGCAACGGATCCCAATGAGTCCGATCTGGAGAGCGTGTAAATCGCCACCTCAGTCCATCCCTTCGCCCTCATCTTTCACCACACATTTTTCTGCCATTCTCTTCCTGTGAAAACTGATGGCAGAGATGTGTGGTAAAAGATGAAGACATCGAGCAGCGAAACAACGACCTCATCACTCTGAGTCTGATCTACTCCCAACAGCCCAAACTACATGAGCCTTTCCACTCCCTTCATTCATCGACCGGTCGGGACGACGTTGCTCGTCGTCGCGATCACGTTGGCGGGGGGACTCGGGTACGGGTTGTTGCCGGTGTCGCCGTTGCCGCAGGTCGATTTCCCGACGATCAACGTGAGTGCCAACTTGCCGGGAGCGAGTCCCGAAACGATGGCTTCGGCTGTGGCGACGCCGCTCGAACGGCAGTTCGGACGGATCGCGGGGATTGCTGAGATGACCTCGTCCAGCTCGCTCGGTTCGACTTCGATCACGATGCAGTTTGAACTCGATCGCGACATCAACGCGGCCTCGCGCGACGTGCAGGCGGCGATCAATTCGGCGCGAGGCCAGCTTCCCGCGAACCTGCCGAACAACCCGTCGTATCGCAAGGTCAACCCGGCTGACTCGCCAATCATGATCCTCGCGCTGACCTCGCCCATTCACACCAAGCGGCAGATGTACGACGCGGCCGCGACGATCTTGCAACAACGGCTGGCTCAAGTGCCGGGCGTCGGACAAGTCTCCGTCGGCGGCGGCTCGCCCCCGGCGGTGCGAGTCGATCTGAATCCGACCGTGCTGAATCATTTTGGCATCGGACTCGAAGACATCCGCGCCACGCTCAGCGCGGCGAATGCCAATCGTCCGAAAGGACAGATCAGCAATGAGTCACAATCGTGGTCGATCACCGCGACCGACCAACTGCTGACCGCGCCCGAGTACGAGTCGCTGATCGTTAGCTATCGCAACGGAGCCGCGATCCGATTGAAAGACATCGCGACGGTCACGGACTCGGTCGAAGACATTCGCACGTTCGGTCTCTCTGACGGCAAGCCCGCGATCACGGTCGTGATCTCGCGACAGCCCGGCGCGAACATCATCGCCACGGTCGATCACATCCGGTCGCTGCTGCCTCAGCTCGACGCGCAAATCCCCGCTGCGATGGAGCTGACTGTGGCGATGGACCGGACGGGAACCATTCGCGCGTCGCTCTACGAGATTCAATTCACACTGCTGATCTCCATCGCGCTGGTGATCCTTGTCGTCTTCGTGTTTCTGCGAGACCTCCGCGCGACGTTCATCCCCAGTGTGGCGGTCCCGGTCTCACTGATCGGCACCTTCGGTGCGATGTATCTGGCTGGCTACAGCCTCGACAACCTGTCACTCATGGCGCTGACCATCGCGACCGGCTTCGTGGTGGACGACGCCATCGTCGTGATCGAGAACATCATGCGACATCTCGAAGCGGGGATGTCACCACTGGAAGCGTCGCTACTCGGCGCGCGGGAAATCGGCTTCACGGTGCTGTCGATCAGCGTCTCGCTCGTGGCGGTCTTCATCCCGATCCTATTGATGGGCGGAATTGTCGGGCGGCTGTTTCAAGAGTTCGCCGTCACGCTCTCAGTGGCGATCGGGCTGTCGCTGGTGATCTCACTGACCGCAACGCCGATGATGTGCGCGGTGCTGCTCAAGCAGGCTTTGCCTGCGACTCAAGGTAGCCCTGTCGCTCCGCGACAGGTAGCGCGATGGGGCATAAGTGGCTGGTTCAGATTCCGATGTCCTCACGCGATCACGCCTCCTGTCGCGGAGCGACAGGGCTACCTTGAAGGGCCAACGCACGGCCGCTTCTTCCTCATGAGCGAATGGCTTTTCGAGTGCGTTCTGCATCTGTACGAGGTGACGCTGCGGCGAGTCCTGCGTCACCAACGTCTCACGCTGTTCGTCACGCTCTCGACGATTGGTCTCACGGCTTATCTGTACGTCATCATTCCGAAGGGCTTCTTCCCGCAGCAGGACACCGGGCGTTTGAGCGGCAGCCTGCAAGCCGATCAGGACACGTCGTTCCAGTCGATGTCGCGGTTGTTGGAACAGTTCACGATGGTCGTCAAAGATGACCCGGCGGTGGAGAGCATGATCTCGTTCATCGGAGGCCAGACGAGTGCGGGCGGCGCATCGAACTCGGCCCGCATGTTTGTCTCGCTCAAGTCGCTGAAGGAACGGAAGCTGAGGGCCGATGAAGTGATCGCCCGCATCCGCAAACGGACCTCGACGATCCCAGGGGCCAGTCTCGTCATGCAGGCGACGCAAGACTTGCGGGTCGGCGGGCGATCTTCCAGCGCCCAGTATCAGTACACGCTGCGCGGTGACAGCTTGAGCGAGCTGACCGAATGGAGCGTCAAGCTGCTGACGGCGATGCGCAAGGTGCCGGGCTTGGTCGATGTGAACTCGGACCAACAGACGCGCGGGTTGCAGACGCGGCTGAACCTCGATCGTGACACGGCCGCTCGACTCGGGATCAGCATCGCCACGATCGACAACACGCTGTACGACGCCTTCGGCCAGCGACCGGTCTCGACGATGTACAAGTCGCTCAATCAGTACCGCGTCGTGATGCAGGTCGAGCCGGAGTTCTCGCAGACGCCGGAGGCGATCCGGCACATCTTCGTGAAGGGACGAGGCGACGCGCAAGTGCCGCTCACCACACTATTCCGTCAGACCGCGACCAACACCGCGCTGACGGCCAACCATTCGGGGCAGTTCCCGTCGGTGACGATCTCGTTCAACCTCGCACCGGGCACATCGCTCGGCGATGTCGTGCCGAGGATCGAACAGGCGACGCGCGAGTTGGGGTTGCCTCAAAGCATTCAAGGCCGCTTCCAAGGGACGGCTCAAGCCTTTCAAGACTCGCTGCGCACGCAGCCGCTGCTGATTCTGGCGGCTCTCGTCGCGGTCTACATCGTGCTGGGGATTTTGTACGAGAGCTACATCCACCCGCTGACGATTCTCTCGACGCTGCCGTCGGCGGGAGTCGGCGCGTTGCTCGCGCTGCTCGTCTGTCGCATCGAGCTGAACGTGATGGCGTTGATCGGCATCCTGCTGCTGATCGGCATCGTGAAGAAGAACGCGATCATGATGATCGACTTCGCGCTGGAGGCCGAACGCCGCCACGGCCTCTCTCCCGAAGAGGCGATCTTCCAAGCCTGCCTCTTGCGCTTTCGACCGATCACCATGACGACGCTGGCCGCGCTGCTCGGTGGCCTGCCGCTCGCCCTCGGCATGGGCGAAGGAGCCGAACTGAGACAACCGCTCGGCATCGCCATCGTCGGAGGCCTGATCTTCAGCCAGATGCTCACGCTCTACACGACCCCGGTCGTCTATCTGTATCTCGACCGAGTCCGTCTGTGGTGCGAAGGGAACAACAATCCCGCTTCGTGAACGGGACAAGCACGATTACTCGGAGTCTTTCTGAGAACTCGGTTGGCCACAACAAAAGTAGAGGCATTGTGCTGGGTGCCACATTCATGGTGAGCCGGGCGGCGTAAGCCCCCGGACTCGTTTCGTACAGAGTCCGGGGGCTTACGCCCAATGGCACTCACTTTGAGTCAATTTCAAATGGACGATTTATTCGATGTAGCTGAATTCGTGAGAATTCAGCCGTCGTTGACGATCATCTGAAGTCTTACGACTTCAGCTACACCCCAAAGGCACTCCCTTTGTAACCCGCAGCGTCAGCGAGGGAGTCAAACACCCAGAAAAACACGAGGAACTCCCTCGCTGACGCTGCGGGTTACTTAAGGATTTCGACAAAGTGAGTGCCATTGGGCTGACGCCGCCAGGCTCACCAATGACGGCGTGAGGTATAGACGAACCATGGCTCGCGAATCGT
>JAYTQJ010000622.1:0-7034 GCA_043746775.1 Schlesneria sp. | reverse complement strand
TCGCAAGAGTCCGGGGGCTGACGCCACCCGGCTCACCACTTCTGTCGGAAACGTCAATAGGGCGTTCCACCGCCCATTGTCAGCGAGACCCTTTCATGCCACTCACCGACTCGACATCGCTCAAGGGAGCCAATCTCGGACTTCATGCCGCCGGGATCAGCGTCGCCGCAGGGATCGCTTACGTGGCATTTACGTTCGTGGTCTTGCCGATGCAGAGTCAGCAGCAGGCGATGGCGACCCAGATCGCCGACGGGAACCAGCTGCTGGGGCGCAGCGCAGCGATCCGCGCGCGGCATGTCGAGGTCGCAAAGCAACTGACCAACTTTGAAACGACCTTCGCACACGTCATCTCGCGCATTCCCGAGACGCCGCGCGAGTCCGAGTTCCTCGCGCAGATCACCGAACTGGCCCGCTCGTGTCAGTTGCGAATTCAACGCTATCACCCGCGCGAGCCGGTCAATGAGGGGACTCACACGGCGCTAGAGGTGCAACTCGATGCGACCGCCGATTACTCGGGTATCTGCCGGTTCTTGGACGGACTGCGAACCACGGCCCGGCTTTGCCGCGTCACGAAGCTGCATGTTCACGCGGTCGATACCGGCGGAATGGAATTGCCGATCGAGATGACACTGCGGATTTACTTCGCGCCGCTGACCAAACCCGCCGTGACGGAGACTCAACATGGCTGAACATTCCCCGCCCCAGAAGCCCGCACCCGGCAAGGCCAAGTTGGTGATGATCCCCGTCTTGGGAGCCGTGCTGTTGTACGTGGCCTGCTCCCCGTCGAATGAGGTCGCGCCGCCCGTTCAGTTGGCCCGTCCGCCGGTGCCACCCACATCGACTTCAGTGGCGTCTACGGCTTCTGCGGCCACGCCTTCGACTCCGACGGCCGCTCGCGATGCGGCTACGTTGCCCGCGTCCGAAGCATCGGCTAAGTCCGGCAGCGCTTCGGCAACGAACACTGTGGTCTGGCCCGCGACGCCACTCGCAGAAGTCTTGGCCGTCAATCCGTTCAAGATGCCCACAGAATTGATGCCCGCTGTGGCTGTGGCCGAAGCACCGCCGCAGCCTCTCGCCCCGGATCGAAAAGAGTTGGCCGCAGAGAAGTTCGCGGAACTGCAAACGGCGGCCAAAGGCCAGCGACTGGCGGCACTCGTCCGCACCAGCAAGGGCGTGGGGGCCATCGTGGGAGACAGCGTTGTCGGCGTGGGTGACCGCATCGGTGAACGACTGCGCGTCACGGCGATCCGGCCCGAAGGAGTCGAAGTCGAACTGATCGACAAGCCGGTTTCGACGGACAGCAAAGGCAAACGATCTGAGTGATTTCGTTCCGTGTCCGCTGGTGTCTCACTGAGACTTCACTCGGTCAGAACGAACTCGTTTAACCGCGTGGGCAACGCCCCGCGGTTAAACGAAACAATGGCCGCGTGAGGTCTAGCGGCCTGTTGAAGAACGTAACTTGGACGCCCTCGTCCGAGTGATTTCGAGTTAAAAACGGACGGACGAGGGCGTCCATCCTACGTTTTTCAACAGGCTGCTAAACCGGCGTCTTGTCCAGCCATCGACATCTCTGCGACGCACGACCGGCAGCATCCGCCGGGGATTGAACCGGCCCTCCACGAAATAATTCCGGCTGTATCGGTCATGACGCTGGTGAAGAACACAACGGTTCTCTCTCCGTTGCGATGCCGATGACTCGGAGACGAGACCTCGAAATGTTCTCGTTGTCACGGACGACAATGGACGCACGATGGATTGCATCCCCGCAGCCGCAGGGGATGACGCCAGCGCGGAGCATGGAATGCAACGCTCGAAACGAACCACAACGACGCACCGCTTCATTGCGGCGTTGGCACTCGGACTGACGTGGGCAGCGTCCGCGTCCGCAGAGCCGTGGTTCGGCTGGCACAAGCCGGACAAGGTTGCGGAGAAAAAGCCTCCGATCGCCTCCTCGCCCCGTCCTTCCGCAAGCAAGCCTTCCGCCACCAAGGCCGCGACCAAATCCGACGCGACGACTCCCACGCTAGGAAACCGGCGGCAATCCGCTCCAGCCCACTCTGCCCCGGCCGAACAGGACGCCCCCAATCACTGGTGGAACCGCATCGGCGGCAAGTCCAAGCAGCAGGACTCCAAGACGACTGCACGTCAGAAGACGGAAGCCGAAACGCAGGCTCCGGTCGTAGTCAAGAAGAGTCTCCCTCCGCCTCCCAGCAGACAGATCGCCTCGCGCAAACGCGCGGCAGCGACGGGAGAGGAAGCTTGGCACGATGATCGCGCATTCGTCACGTTGGGAGAACTGGAACAGGCCGAAACGGTCGCCAGTGTCGAGCCTCCCGGCCGCGTGAAGATTTCGCCAGGCAAGGCATCCCGGTCCAATCAAACAGCGGCCAATCAAACAGCGAACCTTCAACCGCAGTTCGCCGAGTCTCAACGCCGTCGTTCGACTCCCGCCGTCCGCCACGTCGCCTATGACGATTCCGGTAATGTCGTCGAAAGTGAGCCGCTCGCCCCGCTGCTGCGGCAGGCACCGACGAAGGGACATGCGCTGCTGCCGTTTGCCGAAGCAGAACGCACTCCCAAGATTCAACTCCGAGCGTCACCGCAATCCGACGAAGCGATCTCGCTCACCGTGCGCGATGCGCCGCTGTCGGTCGTCCTCAGCTTGATTGCAGAACAACACGGTTTGAATTTGGTGTCGGGAGCCGATGTCGAAGGGAAGATCACGGTCACTCTGAATGACGTGGCGCTGGACGAAGCACTCGACGCGCTGCTCACCGTCAACGGTTACAGTTGGCATCGCAACAAGAACATTCTGGTCGTCTCAAAGATCGAGGACAAAAGCAAAACATCGCCGCAACTGCGCGGCGTCGTGCTGCGTGTCTTCCGGCTGAATTACATCTCGGCGGAAGACATCGACAAGGTCGTGCAAAGCCTCCTTTCGCCAGCAGGTCATTCCGTCACGACGGTCGTCGATGTGAAGAACAACCGCCGGACGCGCGAAGAGGTCGTCGTCGAAGACCTGCCGGAATACGTGGCTCGGATCGAGCAATACATCGCCGATGTCGATCGTCCGCCGCGACAGGTGCTGATCGAAGCCCACATCCTGCAAGTCGCTCTCAAGGACGACTGCCTGCACGGCGTGAACCTCAAGGAAATGTTCGATGTCAACGGGACCAAGGTCTCGTTTGAAACGAAGGGCCTCGCCAAGCCGGCGGCCAATCCCGCCTTCTTCTTCGGGATCGACAGCACCAATTTCCAGTCACTGCTCGAAGCGCTGAAAGTCTCGACCGACTCAAAGACGTTGGCGACTCCGCAGGTCCTATGTTTGAACGGCCAGCAAGCGAAAATTCAGATCGGTCAAAAGCTCGGCTTTCTCGTGACGACGACCACGCAAACCAGCACGCTGCAAAACGTGAACTTCCTCGATGTCGGTGTCGTCCTCGACGTGACCCCGACCATTACCGAAGAGAGTCTCGTCATGATGCTGGTCAAACCCGAAGTCTCGGGAGGCCAGATCAACGCGGCCGGTCTGCCTCAGTCTGACACGACCGAAGTCGCGACGACCGTGATGCTCGCCGACGGACACGGCATGATTATCGGTGGCCTCATCAAGGAAGAAGACATCGAAGTCCAGACGAAAGTTCCCTACTTGGGCGACCTCTGGCTGGTCGGTCGTCTCTTCCAACGACGCTCGGTCGTCCGCACGCGCAATGAAGTCATCATCGCCCTCGTGCCGTACATCGTGCCTCACCCCGACGACAAGCCCGCCGGAATGGACGAGGGATTGGAACGGGTCCAGACACGCTTGCTCGGCCCGCCACTCGAACGCTTGGACCGCCGTCAGTGGGAACCCGATCTCCCCGACGCCGTCCGCAACCCGAAGCACCTCTTCTCAGGCGAAGTCCGCCGCCGCATCAACGACCCGTACGGCGCGGCCTATCCCGAGGTGATCGAGGAAGAGTGAGTGGGCTTCAGAAGCAAGCCCGTTGAAAACGTAGGGTAAGCGTCTCGCTTGCCCGCGTTCGCAGTTGGGACCCCGCGATTGCAGTTGGAACATGGGCAAACCAGAGGCTTACCCTACGTTCCTCCTTCCCGCTTCATCCGCGCCCCGGCTTTGCCATCCGTGCTAGTGCCCTGTCCGTTCTTAATTGGGGGGTAGCTGAAGTCGTGAGACTTCAGAAAACGCAGAACTCTTACGAGTTCGGCTACCCCCAAATTAAGACTTGACGGGGCACTCGGTCTTGAGATTTCCATCCGCGCGAACCATTTCACCGGTCTCATCTTGAGCTGCGCGAGGCATCCGACCGTCGCTTCAATCTCCCCATCGCGACTGCTACGATCCGCCCCACTTTCGGTTCAGTTCCGACAATTGTGTGGCTTTTCTAGCGGAGAAACTGGGACATGGCGGCAGCAAATCCTTTCGGTACGGAGTCTGTTCTCAAGACGAGTGGCGGCGAGTTCAAGTACTTCTCGTTGCCGAAGTTGGCGGCGAAGGGCTTCGGCCAGATTCAGACGCTGCCGTTCTCGATGCGAGTGCTGCTCGAAGCGTGCCTCCGCAACGTCGATGGCTTCCTCGTCAACGAAGAGCATGTCGCGCAGGTCGCCAACTGGAACGCGGCTAAGCCCGAGCAGGTTGAAGTGCCGTTCATGGTCGGCCGCGTCGTGTTGCAGGACTTCACAGGCGTCCCGGCAGTCGTCGACATGGCTGCTCTGCGTGACGCGATGATCCGCATGGGAGGCGATCCGAAGAAGATCAATCCGCTCGTGCAGTGCGACCTCGTCGTCGATCACTCGGTCCAAGTTGATTACTTCGGAACCGAAGGAGCCTTGCAACAAAACGTCGATCTGGAGTTCGAGCGGAACCTCGAACGCTACCAGTTGCTCCGCTGGGCACAGCAAGGACTGAGCAACTTCCGCGTCGTGCCGCCCGCGACCGGGATCGTCCATCAGGTGAATCTCGAATACCTCGCGAAGGTTGTGCTGACGAAGGACGGCGTCGCGTACCCGGACAGTCTCGTCGGCACCGACAGCCACACGACGATGATCAACGGCTTGGGTGTCGTCGGTTGGGGTGTCGGCGGGATCGAGGCCGAGGCCGTCATGCTCGGGCAACCAATCTACATGCTCATGCCCGAGGTGGTCGGTTTCAAAGTGAGTGGCAAGCTCCCCGAAGGAGCTACCGCGACGGACCTCGTGCTGACCGTGACGCAGGCTCTGCGCAAGCACGGTGTCGTGAGCAAGTTCGTCGAGTTCTACGGCCCCGGTCTCGATTCGATGTCGCTGCCCGATCGCGCAACGCTCGCCAACATGGCCCCCGAGTACGGTGCCACGATGGGCTTCTTCCCCGTCGATGACGAGACGCTCCGCTTCATGACTCGCACCGGACGAACGGCTGCCGAAGTCGAACTGGTCGAAGCCTACTACAAAGCCCAAGGGATGTTCCGCACGGCGAGTTCCCCCGAGCCACGCTTCACGTCGAAGCTGGAACTCGATCTCGCGACGGTCGTCCCGTCGATGGCCGGACCCAAGCGTCCGCAAGACCGTGTCCTCTTGAAGGACATGAAGTCCTCGTGGCAGAAGGAGCGAATCGGTTTCGGAAAGGCCGAGCCTTCCGCGCACGTCACGGTGAAGGGGGACAAGCCATGCCAGATCACCGACGGTGCCGTCGTCATCGCGGCCATCACGAGTTGCACCAACACGAGCAATCCGTCGGTGATGCTCGGAGCCGGTCTGCTCGCACGCAATGCCGTGGCGAAGGGCCTCACGAGTAAGCCGTGGGTCAAGACGAGTCTCGCACCGGGCAGCCGCGTTGTCACCGAATACCTCGCCAAGTCGGGACTCGATCAGTCTCTGAATGCCCTCGGTTTCAACACGGTCGGCTACGGCTGCACGACCTGCATCGGCAACAGCGGACCGCTCCCCGACGCCGTATCGCACGCTGTCACCGAGGGCGACCTCGTCGTGTCGGCGGTCCTCTCGGGCAACCGCAACTTTGAAGGCCGTATCAATCCGCAGGTCAAAGCCAATTACCTCGCCAGCCCGCCGCTCGTCGTGGCCTATGCACTCGCCGGGACGACCGACATCGACCTGACTCACGACTCGCTCGGCAAAGGGAAGGATGGCAAGGATGTCTATCTCAAGGACATCTGGCCGTCGTCCCAAGAGATCGAAGAGACCGTCGCCAAGTCGATCACGCCCGAGATGTTCACCACCGAGTACGGTCACGCGGCGCTCGGTCCCGTCGAATGGCAGAAGATCACCGGAGCGACCGGCCCGCTGTATAAGTGGGACGAGAAGAGCACCTATGTGCAGGAGCCGCCGTTTTTCATCGACATGCCCGTGACGCCCAAGCCGATCCAGGGGATCAGCGACGCGAAGTGCCTGTTGTCGGTCGGCGATTCGGTCACGACCGACCACATCAGCCCGGCCGGTTCGATCAAGGCCAGCTCTCCCGCCGGAGTCTTCCTGCAAGCCAACGGCGTCAAGCCGATCGACTTCAACAGCTACGGAGCCAGACGCGGCAACGACCGCGTCATGACGCGCGGCACCTTCGCCAACATCCGCCTCCGTAATCTTCTTTGTCCGGGCACCGAAGGCGGAGTCTCCAAGTACTTCCCGACCGGCGAACAGATGTCCGTCTACGACGCGGCGATGAAGTACAAGACCGACGGCACGGCACTTGTCGTCCTCGCCGGTTCCGAATACGGAACAGGCTCCTCCCGAGACTGGGCCGCGAAAGGAACGTATCTGCTCGGCATCCGAGCGGTCATCGCCGTCTCATTCGAGCGCATCCACCGCTCGAACCTCGTCGGCATGGGCGTCCTGCCGCTTCAGTTCCGTGCCGGAGAGAACCGCGAATTCTTGGGCCTCGACGGCACCGAGACCTTCGACATCCAACTCAACGACAAACTGAAACCGCTCCAAGCCGTCGAAGTCATGGCCACCAAACCCGACGGCACCGCGATCCACTTCGTCGCCACCTGCCGCATCGACACCCCCGTCGAAGTCGAGTACTACCGCCACGGCGGCATCCT
>JAYTQJ010000621.1:0-3189 GCA_043746775.1 Schlesneria sp. | reverse complement strand
CGGCTGGCTCACCCTCTGGCGCGGCCTCGATAAACTCCTCCTCGCCATCCGTGGCTACTCCGCAATGAACCAAAAATGTGGGTAAGAACAAGGGCTGGAGCCGCTTTGGGCGAAACCCCGGGGTTTCGCGAAACGCTCCAACCCCAGCCACCCGACCTCCGCCTGTGCTTGTCTCATTCGTCGGGTGCGGGTGCGACGGCGGGGTGGCTGGGGTCGAGTCTTCGAGCCCCCAGTCTTGAAGTTCAGTGTTCATCGTGCTGGGGGCGACGAAGCATCGACCCCAGCCACACTCATCATTGTGCCGGGTGTGGGTGCCACGGTCACGGAGTCTTGGATGAACTGACAGTAGAGCTAACCGCAACGGCTATTCGAGACGACTCGCCGCGCGGCCGTGTTCGGGAGCCAAGCGAACGCATTCGAGGAATGCCTCGCGGGCGGCGGCAGCTTGTCCCAACGCGAGCCTCGTTTCACCGAGATAGAACCAAGCACGGGCCTCTTCAGGTGCGAGTTGGGTAGAGGTTTCGAGAGCCTTCAACGCGACAGTCAATTGGTTTTTCCGAAAGGCTTCGATTCCGAGAGTCTGCTGGGCCAGAGCCGTTTCGCGGCGTGAGCGAGCGTCGTCTCCGAGCGCATCCCAGATTGCGGCGAGTTGTTCATGTGAGGCCGCCTTGGGCTGAAGCCGGTTCGCCGCTTCCCATGCCTCGCGCGCCTTGTCCGATTGCCCCGCGTGATGGAGTACGTCTGCCCACAGGTGTCGCCATGGAAGCGGCAGGCTCTGGCGGTCGCTCAATGTTTGCAGCGTTTTCAGTGCCTGGTCGATGCGGCCGGCACGAAGCTCGATCTCGGCTCCCCTTCCGAGAAGTTGCACCAACGTTTCGAGGTCGTGTTCGCGTTGCAGTGTCTCGAACTTCAAGGCGGCCGCCACGAATTGGCCCGCGCTCGCCGAGGCTTCCACACGGCCCAACAGTGCCGACAATCCGTAGCGTGCTCGAATCGGTTGCAGGTACTCCCAATGATCCGTCAGCCGTAAGGCGTGGTGGCACCACTCGAGTTGCCTCGCTCGCTGAGCCACCGCCCGATTCAAGCCCAGACTTCGCTCCGCCTGAATCGCCAGCGACTGCACTTCCAACTCGTCGCGGTCCAACGCTTCCAATTCGATGATGAGCGGAGCCGCTGCTTTCGCTCGGCCCTGTGAGACGAGCAACTTCGCTCGCTGATGGTCTGCCGCCGGGAAGCCTTGAAGTTGCGAGAAAGTTTCTTCAGCCCCGGCCGCATGTTCCGCACGGAGTCGATTTCGACCGATGTGGTAGCGGCAAGCGAGAGCCATCGCGGGATCGGCCTGCTCCAAAGCGACTTCAAATTGCGTGTTGGCTTCTGTCAGCCGCCCCAGCCGGTCAAGGCTGTACGCGCGACCGTAAGCCGCTCCGAAATCGCGAGGCTGTCGCACGGATGCGTGACGTAGACATGCCTCGGCCTCGACGAAATAGCCGTACGCCAGATACGCCTCGCCCAACTCGCGCCACTGAAGGAAGTGATTGCTGCGGGTCCGCTCTTGCAAGCGGCGCAGGTCGCTCACGGTCGATGCGGGTAGCCGGGCGAGATTGGGTCGAGGCGCGGTCGGGCACAGCCATTGGCGGCCCATCAGCGCGAACACGACCAACAATTCCACGGCGATGAGGACGATCAGTCCCTGTTGCCGAGATGTCATGGCCTTCGTTGTGACGTTGGAATTTGGCGGTGTCATCGCGGCTCCTTGCGTTGGCTGAGCCAGGCGGTGACGCCATCGAAGTGCTCGAACGGCGGGACGAGATGCAGCGAGCCGGCCACGATGTCGTCGCGACCGTCTCCGTTGAGATCACCGCAGGCGACGGTGACGAGATGCGTGGGACGGTCGTCCAACTGCCACGGTGTGAATTTTTGATGGCCATCGTTTTCGAGCCAGCAGATGCTCGCATGACCTTGGCGGTCCCAGTCATTGAACATGCTGACCAAGACCACGTCGCGATCCCCATCTCCATCGAGGTCGCTCACGGCGGCGGCGTATGTTCCGCCGAAGTGGGCAATGCGATGCGACTCGAATTTCCAGTCCCCTTTGTTTTCCAGCCACAGGCAACCGTGATAGGGCTGCGGATAGCTGTGAACATCTTCGAGGTTGTCTCCCACCGGCAAAAGGAGATCGGGGTCGCCATCCTGATCGAGGTCGCTCAGGACCAGCCCCGCCGAGCCGAGATCGAAATTGATCGACCCGAACAAACGACGTGGCTCGAACTTCCCGTCCCCTCGATTCTCAAAGCCCCAAACTTCTTCCACGTCCTGCGACACGACGGCCGCGATGTCGAGATCGCCATCGTTGTCGAAGTCAGCCACCGGGACGTGGATCGTGCCGGGTGCCGTGAACAACAAATGGTCTCGAAATTTCCCTTCCCCTTTGTTTTCCAGCCACAGAATTTCGCCGCGCGCGTAACCGAAGACGGCCACTACGAGATCGACATCACCGTCTCCATCGAGGTCTCCCGGTTGAACGTCCGCCACGCGACGAACATCGTCGAGTAACACGCGAGCGGTGAACTGGCCCTCGCGATTCTCCAACCACATCACCTTTCCAATCACGCCATCGTCCGGCCAAATGTTGCCCAGCACCGACACGACCACATCAAGGTCTCCGTCCTGATCGAGATCGACCGGAGTGGCATGAGCCGGCGCGATCAGATCGTGCCCCAACACCTGTTCGTCCCATACCGATTCTGCGGACTGGCGATACCACACGACGCGATTGAACCGCGCGTCACACGCGATCACGTCGGCCAGTCCATCCTTGTCGAAGTCGATGATTTGGACATGCGTCAGCCACGGTGGAAACTGCGGCGGCTTCCCGATCACGGACTTGATGAGAGGCAACTTCGACTGTGCGAACGTCGATCCGCCCGAGGGGAGCAGCACCAACTCGGCACCCGTCGGCAACTGCGACAACCCGAAGTAGGCTGCGACAGGAAGCATCATCGCCACAACGGTGAGTGCCAGCGTGAAGGCTCGCGACTTGAAGCAGGACATGACACGCAGGCTCAGCTTATTAGAGGGGCAGATTTTTCGGCTCGTCGCCAACGCGGTATCGCACGCAGCGAACTCAGAGGCTATCCGGAAGTTGCATTTGCCACATCTTGATCGAAGCGAGGACTTTGGGTGCCACGG
>JAYTQJ010000620.1:0-7042 GCA_043746775.1 Schlesneria sp. | reverse complement strand
GAACCAGGGGGCTGACGCCACCCCGCTCCGAAATTCATCCGACAGGATTCACGCTTTGAAACTGATCAGCGCAGATCAGTGTTCCCTTGTTCCTTGTTTGAGTTCCGGTCCTGTCTGTGCGGATCGCAGCCAAGACGCACACGAAACTGATCTGATCCGATGATTTCAACTTTGAGCCTCCCCCCATGCTGAGCCGTGTTGCCGATTCCATGTTTTGGTTGAGCCGCTATATCGAGCGGGCCGAGAACATCGCGCGGTTTCTCGATGTCAACATGCACCTGACGCTCGACCTCGGTGAGAGCATCGATCAGCAGTGGTCTCCACTCGTGGCGACGACCGGCGATCACGAAGTCTTCGCAGAACGCTACGGTCCGGCGACGCGCGAGAGCGCGTGGCAGTTCCTCACGTTCGACCGGGACAACTCCAATTCGATCGTGTCGTGCCTGTATTCGGCGCGCGAGAACGCTCGGACGATTCGAGGGAGCTTGCCATCGGAAGTCTGGGAAGAACTGAACAAGTTCTATTTGTTCGTGCGCGGGGCAGCTTTAGCCGAGACGACCGAACGAACGGGAGAATTCTTGAACGAGGTCAAGCGGTTCAGTCAGTTGCTGGTCGGTGTCATGGAATCGCTGATGTCCCGCGACGAAGCTTGGCACTTCGCACGGATGGGCCGCAGCATCGAGCGGGCTGACAAAACGTCACGCATCCTCGACGTGAAGTATTTCATCCTGCTGCCGACATCGAGCGAAGTCGGCACGCCGCTCGACGTGATTCAGTGGTCGGCGTTGCTCAAATCGGCGAGTGCCCTCGAAATGTACCGCCGCGTGCGCGGACGGATCACGCCCGAGAATGTCGTCGGGTTCCTGATGCTCGATCACGACTTCCCTCGCTCCGTGAAGTATTGCCTGCATCGTGTGGAGGAATCGCTGCGCGCGATTACCGGCTCGCCAGCGGGCACGTATCGTTCGTTGGCCGAACGTCGCATCGGTCGGCTCCGCGCCGAGTTCGAGTTCGCCCAACCGGCCGACATCATCCAAGTCGGACTGCACGAGTTCATCGACTCGTTCCAGACGAAGCTCAACGACCTGGATGCGGCGGTGTTTGAAGCCTTCTTCGCAGTGACGCCGGTGGCGGTGGAACCGGCATCCGCGCCGTCGCAGAGCCAGACGTAGGATGGACGCCCTCGTCCGTCCGCTTTCATTTCAAAGGAAAAGCGGACGGACGAGGGCGTCCATCCTACTCGATCAGCGCGACATCGACGCTGACGCTCAGCGAGTGGCGGCCGCCGCCGATGAAGACTCCCTTCAGCGGGCAGACATCGCTGTAGTCTCGGCCCCACGCGACGGTGATGTGTTCCAAGTTGGGAACGACGTTGTTGGTGGGGTCGAAGTCGAGCCATTCGCCGTCCCCGAGATAGACCGACAGCCACGCGTGCGAGGCGTCGGCTCCGACCAGTCGCGGCTTGCCGGGGGCGGGGCGAGTCCTCAGGTAACCGCTGACGTAACGCGCGGCGAGACCCAACGACCGCAGCGCCGCAATCTGAAGATGAGCGAAGTCTTGGCAGACCCCTTTCTTCAATCGAAAGACTTCATCGACCGGCGTCGTGACGGTGGTGGCTCGTGGGTCGTAGGCGAAATCGCGGTAGATCCGTTCGGTCAGCTCGGTCGCTGCGGCGAGGAGTGGCCGTCCCGGCGGGAACGATTTGCGCGCGTACTCGGTCAGCGACTTCAGTCCGATGCTGCGCGGTGAGTCAAACGTGAACTCACTCGCCGCCAAGTCTTCGTGAGTTGTTGGCGCTCGCAGTGTCTGTGCGAGGCGATCCCAAGCCGGAGTTTGCTCGACAGGCGGGACGACTCGTTCGCAGAGCGAGACTTCACTGACCGACGTGACGGTCATCTTGTCGTAGCCTCGGTTGAACGAGAACGCCCAGACGTGGTTGCCGAAGTAATCGCGGCGGTGATTGAGACTGGTCGGCGAGGGAAGGGCCTCCAGTTGGTGATCCTCCAAACATTGAAAGGGCGTGTCGCGCGGCTTGAGCCACGCTTCGTTGTGGCAGACGGAAACGGGCTGGTCGCCGTGATAAGTCGTCTTGTGCGTGATGCGGTATTTCATGCGAAGACATCTCCCTCGCCCGTGATCTGCCTTGGCGTTCCCGAGTGCAACAGGTAACGCAACTGGAGCAGATCGGTCAGCGCCTTGAAGTGACGATCGACATCGGACAGCACTTGTTGGATGTCACTCAGCCCAGCCGCTTCAAGCTGCTGTGGCGTGACCATGCGAACGGCGTGCAGGGCGGCCATCGCCAGTCGCTTCTCCTCGGTGCGCAACGGGCTGGAGGAGTCTTGCGGCAGGGCATCGACATGTTCGGCGATGGCGACCGTTTGAAAGGCCAGTGAGCGGGGATTGGTCTCGTCAGTGATGAACAGGTCCAAGACCGCGTTCGGCTGCACGTTGTCGAGATAACGCGACCGATAGGTCATGCGGCAGTCGAGGACTTCAAGCAGTGAACGGAGGACCGCGCGGTTTTGAATTTCACCCGCCGACAAGACCGTGCGCAGCAGTGAGGCCGTGTCGCGACCTCGTTCGATGCGGCGGCCCAAGTCCAAAAACCGCCACGCCGGGCCGCGAATCATGCCGTCCTGAATCAGTCCACTCACCGACGCCAAGTCCGCGATCAATTCGTTGATCTGAGCCAACAGGCTTGAAGCATCGGTTTGATTCGACGAGCGGCTCTTCTGAAAGTCGGAGCAGGTCTGATGAATGGTCAGCCACGTGTCGGGCGAGAGCCGGTCGCGGACGAGCGATCCGATCCGCAGCATCTCGGCGACGGCGAAGCCCAACCCGTTCGACTCGCCGACATCGAACACCGCGTGGGGCAGAGCCTTGTCGAGATTTGGCAACTGCGACGAAAACTCTTCCACTGCGAAGCCCGGTTCGAGCTGTCCCTGTTCGACGAGAGACCGGACCAACGTCGGCAGTTCCGCGCTGGCCGTTTCGGGGTCGGCAGTGAGTCGCTCGGCGACGGAACGAATGAGCCGCGCGAGGAAGTCGACTCGCTCCATCGCCCACCCGAGCCAGAACAGATCGTCGGCGACGCGACTCGGAAACAAAGCCCCACTGCGCCGCAGTGGGACCGGTTTGTCGATCGCTTGCAGCAGCGTCACTTGATCGACCGGGCCATCCGACAAGACCCACAGGTCTTTGCTACCGGTCCCGGCCGCGATCGACAGTTCCATCGGATCGGGAGTCATCGCGATCCGAATCAGCCCGCCCGGCATCAGTCGGTAGCCTGGACCATCCGAGACGAGGAACGTTCGGACAGCGGCATGTCCGCTGCGCAGTTGCCCATCTGCGCCAAACACCGGGACAGCGGATCGCGTGATTTTTTCCTGAGCGACGAAGGCGTAAGGCTTCTCGTCGATGCGGGCCAAAAGCTGAGTTCGCTCGGCCGACGACAGCCGTTCCCCGACGATCTCTTCACTGCCGCTCGCTTCAAACGCGGGCTTGATGACGAGTTGATCGAGATGTTCGACGACGTACTTTCGCGCCACATCATCGCCGCACCACCATGTCGCGATCGACGCCAGTTGCAATTCTTCACCCAACAGCCCGCGACAGAGCGCAGGGAGAAACGCCATGAAGACCGGGGCCTCGACCAATCCGCAGCCGGGCATGTTCGCGAGACTGACTGTTCCCTGACGGACGGCCTGCAACAAGCCGGGGACACCGTGCAGCGAGTTGCCTCCCAATTCGAGCGGGTCGATGCCGCGATCGGTCCCGCGCGACAGGATCACATCAACCGGCAACAGCCCGGCGAGCGTCTTCAAAAACACACGCTCATCGCGCACCGCGAGGTCCGCCCCCTGAGCCAGCGTGTAACCGAGATAGCCCGCCAAATAGACATCTTCAAAGTAGTAGCGGCTGTTCGGGCCGGGGCTGAGCAACACGATGCGCGGATTGTCCGAACGCTTCAGTGCCAGCTCCTTCAGTGCGTTCTGCAATCTCTGGAAGAACGAGGCGAGCCGCTGCACCGGCTGATGGTGCATGAGCTGCGGCACCGTGCGTGACGTGACGATGCGGTTCTCCAACGCGAAGCCCGCGCCGACGGGGGCATCCGCCCGATCAGCCATGACGAACCACTGGCCACTCGGCCCGCGAGCCAACTCCGCCGCGTAGACGATCATCGAACTCGTCTTACGCTCGTGCAGTCCGACGAACGAGCGGAAGAACCTCGGATGCGCGAAGACGACTCCGGGAGGGAGCAGCCCCTCTTTGAGAACTCGCTGCCGACCGTGAATGTCGTCGATGATCGCTTCGAGTAACCGACCTCGCTGGTCCAGACCCGACTCCAACCGCGACCACTCGGCCGCCGAGAGAATCATCGGGATCAGATCGAGCTGCCACAGTCGTTGTTGCGTTTCCTTTTCACGAAACACATCGAACGTCACGCCGTTGTCGTTCAAAAACCGTTCGGCCTGCGCCGTGCGGTGGGCGAACTCGTCGAGCGAATAGCCGTTCAAGCCCTCCAGCAGCTCGGTCCACTGCGGGCGCAGTTGGCCGGGCGACTCGAACGCCTCGTCATAGACCGACGCGGGGCTGCGATAGGACTTCCAAAGTTCATCAAACGGAGGCGGATTCGGCGGCATCGTTTCGTCGTGTGTGCGAGCGGAACGATGGGAGCGCACCGTTCGATTCGGGGGGGATTGGTTTCATGAGAATGAACAGATTGAAACACGTCGTTTAACCGCGTGGGCAACGC
Source organism: Schlesneria sp. (assembly GCA_043746775.1). Taxonomy (GTDB): domain Bacteria; phylum Planctomycetota; class Planctomycetia; order Planctomycetales; family Planctomycetaceae; genus Schlesneria. Next base: position 2,283 of record JAYTQJ010000620.1, on the reverse strand, counting down.
CCCGCGCGTCGATGGGGAACAGACTCGAATGTCGCTCGACGCGCGGGGCGTTGCCCACGCGGTTAAACGACGCACACGGAGTCACGCCGTTGCGATGGCCGGAGTGGCAGCCACAGAAGTGGGACTGCCTGATACGGATGTCGTGGAGTTCGTCGGGGGAACGTGTTCCGGAGTTCCCTGATGTCGGGCGAGCAACTCGGCCCGATGCCGATACAGCACGGCGATGAATTCATCGTCCTCAAGATCGCCGAGTCCTCGTTCCAGATGGCACTCTCCCAAAAAGCCAAGATGAGCGAGCAGTTGTCCAAGTCGCACATCGGGGGAAAGAGTCAACAATTCACCCATCACGGCCAAGGCTTCTTGCTGTGCATTCGGGGTCATGGGAGTAGGTCTCCAATTTTTGGCTCGTTAGCGAAAGGACGCGGAAGTTGCCCAATAACTTCGACTCTGATCAATTGGCCGGGTGCCATCTTTGCCACGCGCGTGGCCCGCGTGACACCGTTGTAGAGAACAAGAATTCCATCGGTCCCCTCATAGGCCCATGGAGCAGGCATTCCAATGGCCGACTTACCAAACAAAGAAACCTGTCGAATCAGTTTTGCTGGGTCCGCTCCTTGTCTGCGGGAGGGCGGCACTCGCAACTCCGCCGGATCGACATCTCGGAAATCGCTCATGACAACAATCTACTCTAAGCCGCGACTCGAATCACCGGCGCAGTCGCAGGTCGAGCGTACACGGAAAATCGGGCGATGGCCATTCGTCCGCGACCGTGAGTGAGCCGCCTGTGTGACCCATTTTTAGGAACCGACCGGCGCGACGGCTTTCGGCTTCGAGCGTGTTGATCGGATAGACGGCGGGATTCAGACCGCCGGGATGACCGACGTGATACTGGCAGCCTCCCAACGACCGCTTCTGCCACAGATCGACCACATCGACGACGAGCGGCGCATGAACAGGGATCGTCGGGTGCAGACAGCTTGGTGGCTGCCACGCGCGGTAACGAACTCCGGCGACGTACTCGTCCGAGGTCCCCGTGGCTTGCAACGGAACCTTGCGACCGTTGCAGGTGACGGCGAAGCGACTCGCGTCGAAGCCGGTCACTTTCACCTCGACTCGTTCGACCGACGAATCGACATACCGCGCGGTCCCGCCCGCTCCCGGCTCTTCACCGAGGACATACCACGGCTCGATGGCCTGTCGCAGTGTGAGCGTGATGCCGTCATGAGTGATCTCGCCAATCGGCGGGCAGCGGAACTCAAGGTGCGGTGCAAACCAGTCGTCTCGAAACGCGAAGCCCGCCTGCTTCAGATCGCGCAACACGTCACGCAAGTCGGCGGCGAGATAGTGCGGCAGCATGAACTTGTCGTGCAGAGCCGTGCCCCAGCGAGCCAATGGCTGGCAATACGGCTCATCCCAGAACCACGCCACGAACGCGCGCACGAGCAACTGCTGCGTGAGGCTCATCCGCGCGTGCGGCGGCATCTCGAACGCGCGGAACTCCAGCAAACCAAGCCGTCCGTTCGCGTGATCGGGTGAGTACAGCTTGTCGATACAGAACTCGGCCCGATGTGTGTTGCCCGTGATATCGACCAGCAGATGACGGAAGACGCGATCGACCAACCACGGCGGGACGGAACCTTCCTGCGGGATTTGCTCGAACGCCAGTTCCAGTTCGTAGAGCGAGTCGCGGCGGCCTTCATCGACGCGCGGTGCCTGACACGTCGGCCCGATGAACTGGCCCGAAAAGATGTACGACAGCGCCGGATGATTGTTCCAGTACGACACCAAGCTTCGCAGCAGATCGGGCCGACGCAGGAACGGGCTGTCGGCGGGAGTCGGTCCCCCCAGCACAATGTGATTGCCGCCACCGGTCCCCGAATGCTTGCCGTCGAGCTGAAACTTCTCTGTTCCGAGTCGAGTCAGTCGCGCCTCGTCATAGACACCGGTCGTGATCTCCTTCAATTCGTCCCACGATCCCGCCGGATGAACGTTGACTTCGATCACGCCGGGATCGGGAGTCACCTTCATCACTTGAATGCGATGGTCGGGCGGAGGGAGATAGCCCTCCAACACGACCGGCTGCTGCATCGCTTCGGCGGTCACTTCGACGACGGCGATCAACTCCAAGTAATCTTCGAGCGTCTCGACCGGCGGCATGAAGACGTGCAACCGACCGTCACGCGGTTCGATGCACATCGCGGTGCGGACGACGTTTGAGACGGCACCTTGGGGCGGTTCGTTCAGAAGCGAGGGGTCAGGCACCGCAGACTTCAGACTTGGCGG
>JAYTQJ010000619.1:0-17095 GCA_043746775.1 Schlesneria sp. | reverse complement strand
CTTCGACGTGGCCGTGAGAATGAACAACAGCCTTCACTTCCACGCACGGCCACGTCGAAGCTCCGTGACCGTGGCACCCCAAATTGAAAAAGGCGAGGGCCCACAAGCCGAACAAACTCGCACTCGCTCATTCCTTCCCAACGGCGCGCCGAGATGAATTGGAGCAGGCACCGACCGTTTTGATCCAAACACGTTGCCCACAACGGAAGCCGCACGACCCCGCCCTCTTTCTGCCCGGACGTGTCCGACTAAAAGCGATCTCATGCGAGCCGCCTGCTTCTGTCGGTTACGTCTGTACTGCCTTGAAGGCGAGGTACAGAAAGAGGGAGGACAGAAAGAGGACCTGTACTCCTTGAATCGGTGCCAGCTCCCGTCCGGTCCCGCTTTTTCAACAGAATGAGCGCCGGAAACGAGTCTCTCGCCGCACTATACTCGCAGCACGATGAGCATCGCCGAACCAGTCGCCGTGATGGAGGAAGTCGATGTCGCCCGCAGCGACGCCGAACTGGTCGGTCGTTTTGTGGCGACGAAAGAAGAAGCGGCGTTCGCCGAGTTGGTGCGGCGTCACAGCGGTTTGGTGATGAGTGTCTGTCGGCGCGTGCTGCGTGACGGTCATGACATCGACGACGTGTTTCAAGCGACGTTCCTCGTCTTCGTGCGCGATGCGGCGCGAGTCAAGAAGCAGGCGTCGTTGGCGAGTTGGCTGTACGGCGTGGCCTATCGGCTGGCCGTGCGAGTCGCCCAACAACGGCAGCAGCGGCGGGAGACGGGTCTCGTGGATGACACGGCGGTGGGCGACGATGTCCTGACGGATGTGGCCGACAGATACGATCAACAACTGGTCGATGCGGAACTCAACGCGCTCCCCGAACGGTATCGGCAGCCGCTCGTGTTGAAGTACCTCGCGGGGAAAACGCCACTGGAAGTGGCCAGCGAGTTGAAGCTCACGGTCGGTGCGGTCGAAGGCTTGCTCAAACGCGGCAAGCACGAGTTGCGGGCGCGATTGATGAAGCGCGGCGTGAAACTCGGTGCGGCGGTGATCGCCGTGCAGATGACTCGGCAAGCGGTCCAAGCGGCATGTCCGAAGCAGCTCTTGGAAGAGACGATCCGCACGGGCCTCGCTTGGAATTCCACAAATCCTCCTCCCCTCGATCTGATCTCGGATCGAGTCCTCGAACTCGCGTTAAAGGAACTGGCCACCATGACGACTCTGACAAAAACAGGCTTGACCATCGGACTGACCACGGGCGCGTTGGCCCTCGGTTTGGGTGGAGCCGGATTCCTCGTGAGCCAATTCCAAGACCGAGCCAGCGCCGGGATTGTCGCGACGGTCCCCGTGGCCAGCTCCGCCTCAAACGGTCTGATCACGACGGCCCTCGCCGCCGATCCGACTGCGACCGAGACGCTGTTCGACACAGAGATCGCGATCAACCCACCAGCCGAAGCGAACGAAGCGAACAACGCTGCTGCCCCGCCGCAGCCGCCAGCCCTTCCCGATGTCGGTGCGGCAGGTCGGCCTGCCAATTCTGGAAATGCAGCGTCGCGGCTGACAAACAACTCGGTCCCTTGGGACTTCAAGCCGCGCAGTGTCTTGGTCAAACGAATCGAACAAGCCTTGCTGCAAGACACAGAGGTCGCCTTCACCGACACTCCACTCGAAGAGGCCGTCAAGTATTTAGAAGACCTCCACAGCATCGAGATATGGGTGGACAAGGAGTCTCTCACCGCCGACGGGATCAACACCGATTCGCCGGTCAATCTGAATATGAGCGGGGTCAGTTTGGACAGCGCCCTGAACCTGATGTTTGAACCGCTCCAGCTCGATTACGTCATCAAGAACGAAGTGATGGTCATCACGACCAAGTTAAAAGCAGAAGAGCTGATGGAGACCCGCGTTTACAACTTGGCTCGCATCCCGCATCTGACGCCGAAGGAACTGGTCGAGATCATCGTGGGGACTAGCGAAGCACAAGAGCTCCGAGCTGGCGGTATCGGTGGTGCCGCCAACCAACCGGTCAGTTTGATTCCCGATGCCAAGTGGGTACTCGTCGATGGAGAAGGGGGCACGGCGTGGGCGGGCAAAACCACGCTCATCATCCGCCAGACCCAGCGCGTTCACCGCGAGATCATCGCGCTGCTCGATCAACTTGCACAAGAAGTCGCCGCAACCACGAAGGCACCAACCACCGCCAGCGGACACCCGGCTGGAGTGAAACCCGTTTTGCCCGCTGCGACACCTGCCAAGCCATCCACAAATCCGTTCTCACCTGCTGGTTTCTAAGACGCTGGCGTTTCAACGGTTCCAGCCCGGCTCGCCCCGGCCCCGGCAAAGCGATGACGTTTGCCACCGAGCAACAACGGACACCTGTCCCCCAACGGGCAACGCCGTTCAGGGTTTCTGTAGCAGAATTCGTGAGAATTCTGACGACTCGACGGCTCGCCAGAAGTCTTACGACTTCTGCTACGTGCGATTGGCCTTGTTTACCAGAACCGAAATTCTTCACGGTGTTTTACCCTGCGGGGTCAGTACACGAACGGGCAAGCGCGAGGCTTACCCTACGTTTTTCAACAGGCCGCTAATGAGACCGGCGTGTCATCACGCTCTGTCAGGTCCTGCCGAAACCGTGAATCGACGAACGGGTCAACTTTGTTCTCGTCCGCTATAGTCGCGCTCCCTCAAGGAGCTTCTCATGGCGACGCAGCACACGATCACAATGAACCGTTCACGATCACTCTCCGCACCAACCCGCAGCGTAAGCGAGGGCGATTCCACGCGAGACTTTCCCACGCTCACGCTCATAACTTCGCCCTCGCTCACGCCGCGGGTTGGTGTGGGGAAGCCGCTGCTGATTCTGCTGGCGCTCGCACTCGCGCCTGTCCTGTGTTCGGCAGACGAACTCTTTCCTCCCGAACTCACACGGTTCGAGCCGATCGCCTTGAACCCGGTTTTCACCGCGCGGGGCGAAGGACATTGGGACGTGAAGCATCGCGAGCGAGGCTGGATCGTGCGCGAGGGCGATCTCTGGCGGATGTGGTTCACCGGGTATGACGGCACGAAAACGGGACGACGGCAGCTCGGATATGCCACGTCGCGCGACGGCCTCTCGTGGCAGCCGCATCCTGCGAACCCGCTCTGCAACGCGCATTGGGTCGAAGATGTTTGCGTCATCCCACACGAAGGGACGCTCCACATGTTTGCCGAGGGCGAGCAGGACCGCGCTCAGTTGTTGACCTCGCGCGACGGCCTCGACTGGCAGCGGATCGGCAAGCTGGACGTGAGACACGTCAATGGTGAGCCGATCTCCGACGGGCCGTATGGAACGCCGACCGTCTGGCTCGAAGAGGGCGTTTGGAATCTGTTCTACGAGCGCAGCGACAAAGGAATCTGGCTGGCGCGGTCGCGCGATCTGAAGGTCTTCACGCATGTGCAGGATGAACCGGTGATGGTCCCCGGCCCCGATGAGTTCGACCACGACTTGATCGCCATGAACCAGATCATAAAGCACAAGGGCCGCTACTACGCGGTCATTCACGGGACGAAGAAGAACGCCGACTCGACTCAACCGAACCAATGGGCGACGGGCCTCGCCGTGTCGAGCGATCTCATTCACTGGACCAAGTTCCCCGGCAACCCGCTTCGCCCGATCAGCGAGAACAAATCGAGCGGCCTGCTGATCCCCGACGGCGACCGGTTTCTGCTCTACACCATGCACGGCAAGGTCGAGGTCCATCGGTCTCTGCACAAATGATGCACGGAATCTGAATCGCGACGTTTCCGACCGAATTGGTGAGCCGGGCGGCGTAAGCCCAATGGCACTTACTTTGGGGTGTAGCTGAAGTCGTAAGACTTCAGACGACCATCAATGCCGGCTGAATTCTCACGAATTCAGCTACGTCGCACTGAACGTCAATTTGAAAGTCGCTCAAAGTAAGTGCCATTGGGCGTAAGCCCCCGGACTCTTGGGATTGCAGCACAGAATCCGGGGGCTTACGCCACCCGGCTCGCCTGACTTCGCCTATTGTCCGAAGCGGTGTCACTCGTGCTGACAACGTTGTTTCTTCCCGAAAATCTTTGCAGCTCCCTCTTGACTCTCGTCGATAGTGCATTACTATCGTAATACAGTCATGCAAGCCAACCCGCTCGAATTCGCCGTGCAGCCAACATCCGGAGTGCCGATCTATCGGCAACTCATGGACCAGGTTCGTTCGCTCGTGTCGAGCGGGCGGCTGAAGCCGGGCGACCGGTTGCCGAGTGTCCGCCAAATGGCGGCCGAGTTGGAGGTCAACATGATGACCGTCTCGAAGGCCTACACGCGGCTCGAAGCGGACGGCGTGTTGGAGCGGGAGCGGGGCTTGGGGATGCGCGTGCCGGAAGCCACGTCGCGCGATGCGGCGGCGGCTCCGAAGGCTTCCGTCGCGGAACGCCAACAAGAACTGAAGCCGATCGCCGACGAACTAGCTACGCGAGCGTGGCAGCTCAAATTGACGGATGCCCAGACAGTGGATGTCGTCCGGCAAGTGTTGAAGGATCGCAAGTCTTGAAACTCAGTGGGATCCAAAGACCGGAGCCAAGCACACAAACCCCACCGGGCTTGCCCCGGTGGATTCAGGTCTTTGCACTACTTTTGCGTTCACCCGAATCGGTATTCGAGTAGTGCAAAAACCCGCGAGCCACCGGGACAAGCCCGGTGGGGTCGCGATTTGGGGACTGAACGAACGCTCTCTCAAACGAAAGCAGTCTGACTATGGCCGACTCGATCATTTCCACGCAGCGCGTGACGAAGACCTTTGGCTCGAAGGCTGTGCTTCAGGGAGTCGATTTGAATGTCCCGGCCGGAGCCGTCGTGGGGCTGATCGGCACGAATGGGGCCGGGAAATCGACGCTCATTAAATGTTTGCTCGGCCTGCTGCGACCGACTTCGGGGACGATCAGCCTGTTGGGGGAAGACCCTTGGAGCTTGAGTGCCTCGGCGAAGAGTCGTCTCGGGTACGTGCCGCAGATTGTGAAGCTCTATCCGTGGATGAAGGTCCGGCACATCGTCGCGTACACGTCGGCGTTCTATGAGTCGTGGGACAGCGATTGGGCCGAGACGTTGATCGATCGCTGGGACTTGCCGCGCGAGCATCGTGTCGGCCCGCTCTCGCCCGGCCAGTTGCAGAAGCTGGCGCTGGTTCTCGCGCTGGGATACCGCCCCGAGTTGCTGGTCCTTGATGAACCGGTTGCCAGTCTCGACCCGGTTGCGCGGCGCGAATTCCTGCGGTCGCTGCTCGAAGTCTGTCAGGACGAGAAGCACACGGTCTTGTTCTCGACGCACATCACCTCGGACCTCGAACGAGTCGCGTCGCATCTGGCGATCCTCAAGGAAGGCAAGATCGTGATGTTCGATGAACTCGACGCGGTGAAGGATCGCGTGAAACGGCTCCGTATCTCGTCGGCGAGCGATCTGCCGCGCGACTTCTCAGTGCGCGGTGCCTTGCGAACGGAAGTGACCGGCCGACAAGCGGTCGCGGCCGTGACCGATCTCGACGACAACCTGCTCGATGAAGTCCGAGGCAAGTGGCAGGCCGATGTCCGCGTGGAAGACCTCAACCTCGAAGACATCTTTTTGGAGCTGCATCAGCGATGAGATGGCTTTGAATCGTAGGGTGCGTGGAGTCTTCGGAACGCACCGTGATGAATGCGTTCGCCACAATCGTAGTGCGTTCCGAAGACTCCACGCGAGGGCTGCGCCTCAGTCCGAAGTGGCCTTCATCGCTCCGCGTGAAGAGAGCCGAGTCAGTGGAGTGGTCGGTTGAGCGATCAGCGTTGAACTCGCGCACGGCTGTCTTCACGCGGAGCGATGAAGGCTACTTGGAAGGCCTGACACTCGCCGCCGCAACTTTGCGGAGTCGTACTTGAAAAATACGGGCAAGCGAGACGCTTACCCTACGAAAGACAATGCCATGAGACTCAACCGCATTCATCACCCGAGTCGCCTTGGTGCCGTCTGGATGTCGTATTGGACGCGCTGGCAATTGATGTTGATGGTGATCGTGGTGGCAGCGCCCTCCGCTCCGTTGGTGCTGATGATGTGGGCTGGAGATCCCAACACGGTGACTTCGGCGGAGCCAACCGCTCCCGTGCCAGCTCCGGTGGGATACGTGGGTTCGGCCGAGCAAGCGGCCGCGCTCGACTGGTCCCAGTTACGCAGCCTCACGGTTTACAACTTGAAGGAGTGCGAACCGCTCTGGATTCCGGGGCGCGCGCCGAAGTTGGAGTCGCTCTCGATTCTCGAGGCAATCACTGACGAGCAGCTTGCGAAATTTTGTGAGTTGTATGACTTGAAGACACTCACGCTCTATAGCCCGCAATCGCTGACGGTGGAGGGTTGGAAAGTCTTCCAAGGGGAGACGAAGCTGACCTACATGCGTCTCATTGGTATGCACGCCTTGCACAACGAACCGTCGCTGGCGTGGCCTCCCAATTTGCAGACACTCATCGCCGGTGACACGCACGGGAAGACACAACAGCGGCTGGAGGAGTGGCAGCGGTTGCCGCATCTGACCTGTCTCAGCACGTTTCTGATCCCACAGAAAGGGGACCAGCTCGCGCCGGAGATGCTCGACACACTGAAACGCTTCCCCAGCCTGCGGCGATTGTTCTTGGTCGAGATGGGGAAGCACGCGCCGAACTACATCGCCGTGCAGCAGGCGGCACTCCCCTCGGTGCGAGTCCGCCCGACGCACTATCACTCCGAACGAGGACGGCGCGCGGCGATGATCTTGATTGGCGGGCTGATGGTGATCGTGGTGCTGTCGGTGCAGATGTCCTCGCAGTTCGTAACGACGGCCAGCGTGCTGACGCCGCACTTCGCGCGGTCTCACCTCGGCTTCGTGATCGGCGTTGGCGTCGTGTTGTTCGCGGTGTCGTTCGGCCTGTTGGTGTGGGTCGGTTGTTCGGGTCTCGTCGCGCTCGGCCTGTGTGGTGCGTCGGCCCTGCTGCTCGGAACGGGAACGAAATTGATGAGCCGCCTGAGCGGCCGCAATCCATTTCCGGGGTTCTGCAATTTTGCCATCGTCCTGCCGAGCGTGGTGTTCCCCGTGATGGGCGTCGTGATAGGACTATTTGCTTTCGGCGCGGACTTCGACTGGTTCTTGCGAGGAGAGCAACCGGTGTTGGCCTCGATCATGCTGGCCGGTTCGGTGGGGGGGGCCTGCCATCTCATCGCGCTGCAGACCGGCTTGCGGCGACGACTCGAAGAGGCGGGCGTCGCGAATGTCCCGATGGGAATGTTCGACAACCGTGGCTGGGCCGAATGGGCGATGAGTGCGGCCGCAGTGCGATCAGGCCAAGGGAAGTCAGAGGCTCTCCCATATCTACTGATCGACGTACGCTTGGACCGGTTCATCGCCGAGCATGAGGCCCGGAAGAGCATGACGTTGGTCGCACTCTGGCGACTCGGCGGTCAAAGCGTGTCTGACATGCTGAAGTATTACATCATTACGCTGGCCGGAGGATTGGTCTTCATCGGCCTCCCCGTGGCGTGGTTCGCCCCCGATTGGTGGTCTCGCTTTGGTCCCATCATGGTGGGGCCGATGGTCCTGCAGTTGCTCGGTGGCGGACTGCTCATGCCGTTGGGATTCGCTTGGACTCGGCGACCGATGCAGGAGCTGGAACTGCTGCGGCCCGTGAGCCGCCGCGACTGGAGGGAGACTTGGTTTCGAGGCGTCGCTGCGGAAATGGGTCCGACGCTGCTCACGCTGTTCGGATTCGGCGTTGTCCTGTGGTGCTGCGGGTTGGTGGGCGGCTTGACTGCGATGCAGTTTCTCTGGGCCTCGATCATTTTCATCGGGATCATGGCGAACGTGTATGCCGCAGGGATGGGAACGCTCACGTTGAATTCGCGCTGGCAGGTGCCGCTCGCCGTGTGCGCGATCCCGATCGCCCTGTTCGCCTTCGCCGGTGTCCTATTCATGCTCGCCCCAGTGCTGGAGCGGCACTTTCCCGCCGAGCCGTCGCCAGAGTTCATCAACATCATGCTTATGGGCCTGACCGTGTTTGTGTATGGCATGGCCTGCGTCGCGCTGTGGCTCTCGTGGCGGCGCTGGATGAAGTGGGAAGTCGGGATGGTGGCGTAGCGGGTGGATTGCGAGGGTACGTGACGCTGAGAGACACCACCTGCGGGGTCACAACCTGATGAACCACAACCCCACCGGGCTTGCCCCGGTGGAGTCAGGTCTTTGCACTACTCCTTCCCATTGGATTCCAAAGTAGTGCAAAGACCTGTGATCCACCGGGGCAAGCCCGGTGGGGTCGTGGTTCCACAGATGGATAAGCGCGGAGAGACGGGCAAGCGAGACGCTTACCCTACGAAAGGAAGTGCCATGAGTCTGATCCCGATTCCACGACCAAGCCGATTGCGGGCCGTGTGGCTGACGTATCGGACGCAGCTTCGTTGGTGGTCGTGGCCACTGGCGGTGGGGATCGTCGCGTTCCTGCTGTGGGGCGCGTATTTAGGCTGGCAGCCGAGGATGAACCAACTGCCGCAGCTCGGGACGGAGAAGATCACCGAGAAAGGGCCTGACGGGACGGAAGTGTTCCGCTACGTCTCGAAGATCGTCGGGCACACGGCGGTGCGGGCACTCAACTCTGGGCTGCCAGCAGACCCGATGCCGGGGCCGCACGCAGTCGTGAGGTTGCGGGATGACGGCAGCATCGACGGGAGTGAACCGAAGTGGAACAAGCTGCGGTCACTGAGGCTCGATCGCGGTTGGGCGAGTTGCCAACCGTTGTGGACGGACGGTGCGTTGCCGCTGCTCGAATCGCTCGTCGTGTGGAGCCCGGTGCAAGACGCCAGCATCGTTCGGCTGTGTGAGCTGTACGACCTCAAGTCCCTCGTCTTAGTTCATGCGGGTGATCTGACGACGACCGCGATGGAGAGCTTGTCGCGCGAGCCACGACTGGAATTCTTGAGCCTCGATGTTGGCAACAGTTCTTTTGATCGACCGGATTTGCCGGGAGAGAATCCGCTTGCCATCCAACTGCGTCAGGAGAAGCAAGCCAAGACGCTGCGACATGCTCCGGTTGTCGCTTGGCCCGCGACATTGAAGACGCTCCGGTTCTATGACGAGCCGGGCGGGACGAATCTCGCACGGCTGAACGAGTGGCAGCAGTTGCCTCACTTGCAGTGCCTCGTCACGCGGCTGACTCCGATCGAGGGGAATCGGCTCGATGACGAAGCGGTCGCAACGCTGCGACGGTTCCCGCAACTGAAGCAGCTCTATCTGCGCGACCCAACGCAAGGCGAGTCCGACTTCGGGATCGAACAACAGCGCCGGCTGCCACAGTTGAGCGTCCGACCTATGCACTACGACCCGACGCGCGGCAAGCGGGCGATGGTCATCGTGATGAGCGGGATGGTGGTCGTGTTGTTACTGCAGTTCATGTTGATGAAGCAGTTCGTCACGTCTGCCCATCGGCTGATGCCTCACTTCGCACGGTCGCACTTGCTGATCCCGGCGGGCGTGATCGCAGTGCTGGCGGTCACGTCAGTCGCCCTTTACTGGTTGGCCGATTGCCCCCCGCTGGTGGGACTCGGGATGTGCGCGGCCTCGGTCGCGGTAATCGCTGTGGGTGTGAGGTTGTTCCGATCCGTCATCGGAGTCACTGGCCTCCCTTTACTTGCCAATCCCGGCACGTTGTTCCCTGCTGTGATCTTTCCGTCGGCGTGTTCTCAGCTCGTGCTGTCGTTTTATGGTGCCGAGATCGACTGGTTCCTGCGCGGTCAATATGCGTGGTGGCCGCTCGTGGTGTTGGCGATCTCAGTGTGGGGAGCCTGCGATCTCGCGACATGGCTGCACGGGCTGTCGCGTGAACTGGAAGAAGGGGGCTGCGCGAACGTGCCGCTCGGGACGTTTGATCCCGCCGGTTGGACCGAGTGGGGCAAGAGCGCGATGGCGGCGAAGACGACGGGACGCGAGAAGACTCCCATCGCACAAATTCAGCAGGAACGACGGCTCGAACAAATGGAACGCGATCTGGCGGCGGGGAAGAAGTTCACGCAGTACGAACTCTGGCGGCTCGCCGTCCCGATGACGTTCCTCGATTGGGTCTCTATCCTGGTTCCGCTACTCGCAGTGTTCTTCGTGCCGATTTGTTGGCTCGTCTACTACTTGGAGGGAAGTCCGTTCGATCAGCCCGGGGTTGCAGTCAGCAAAGTCGGCTGGCCGTTCTTCTTTCAATTCGCCGTGGTCGGCCTGATTGCTCCGATGGCAACTCTGTCGCAGCGTTACCCAATGCTCACACAGGAACGGTTGCGTCCCGCCACGCGCGAGGACTGGGCGAAGACTTGGTTCGATGGAGTCTTTTGGGAACTCGTTCCGCTTCCCGTGTTGATGCTCTGCGTGACGGTCGCTGCGCACTGGTCAGGATTTGTGCTCGATCATTCGGCATCTGGTTCCGCGATCCTGTTCAGTTTGGTCCTCGGTGCGGGAGGCCTGCTCGTATCGCTCGTGATGCTCGCAATGACGCTCCGGTCGCGTTGGTGGTTCTTCGTCTTCCTCGTGTGTGGCTGCGGAGCTGGCTCGGCCGCGCTTTCGCTGTTGTCGGACATCCATCTGGGATCAATGAGCGGAGACTCCACGTTCGCCATCTGCTCGGTAGCCGCACTTTTTGCCACCGCGTTCGGACTGTGGCAACTCGCGCAGTGGCGCTGGCGCGAGTGGGAGTTGGCGCTGACGGAGAAGTGATGCGAACTGAAGTCTGGAGTCGGGTCGAAGAGTTGCTGTTTTCAGTCCGGAGGGCGGCAGGTCGTAGCCCACGGCGTGAGCCGTGGGGGACCGGCCAATTCGTTTTCAAGCCCCGGAGGGGCGACACCTCGGCTCGCCCTCCTCGCGGCATTTGTCCTTCACGCCCTGAAGAGTGCCGCCCGTCCGGGGCTGAAGCATCCTCGCGACTCTTTCACCCACGGCTCACGCCGCGGGTTACGACCTGCCGCCCTCCCGGCTAAGGCCACAAACCTCGATTGTCCCCGCGCACATTCCACGCATTCTGGGAGGTGTCGCTGACGCTCAAACCTCGGGCGAATCGCGGGCATCTCATAGAGATGAAGAACGTGAGCATCGCTTGCCATTCCTCGCTCACGCTTCGGGTTGGTGTGGTTAGCGTTCGTCGGCCGTTCGGTGCAGCTCGTTCCAGAGGATGGCGAACCAGAGTTGCGCGGCGCGACGTTGGCCGAGTGCGCTGAAGTGGCGGCGTGACTTTGCGTCGCCTCGACTGTCGCCGCCGAGGACATCGGTGTCGGGGCCGGGTCGGAAGCCTTCACGGCTCCAGAGTTGGTCGATTGCCGAGCGGATGCGTTCTTCTTCAATGGGCATGTTGTAGACGGTCGGGTGCAGCGTGGATTTGGCCAAGAGCCACGGTGGCTCGAAACCCCAGGCATCGGCGGCCGCTTCGCGAATCTCCTGCATGTTCTTCACGTAGGTCGCGACGGGCGTCTTGGCGATCACGTCGGACTCACCCTGCTGCCAGAGAACCGCGCGGAACGATTCGACCTCGCGCCCCGCTTTGACGAGCCGTTTGTGCAGCTCGCCATCGGGATGCCACTGCGCTGTGGAGGTCGCTCCGACCGAGACGTTCACGAACGCCACGGGGACGCGCAACGTCGGGGCGAGCATGTCGCCGAGGGCTGGCCAGATCGAACCTCCGTCGCCGTTGTGAGGCGGCGGATCGTGAGCGACTCGCCACGTTTTGGCCTGCCAGTCGTAGGTCGAAACGGCCAGAGCCGGATCGGTCACCTTGAGGATTTCATCGTTGTAGCCGCCCGCGTAAGACTGGCCCGCGACGACAAAGACTTCGCCGACTCCAATCGCTTCGACGGCACCGGCGGCGACCGTTGTCCTCTTGTCATCGACGCAGCGAATGTCGAGTCGATACGGACCACCCGCTGGGACTTCGGCCAACCCGCGCAGTTCTTTCGGATCCTCTTCGACCTGCAAGCGATGCCACTCAAAACTGCGGCCGTAACCTTTCTCAGCCAGTACCAACCGGAACTGCCATTCGCCGCTCACGCCCTCGGGCTTGGCTCCGCGCACGGCGATGTCGGCGTAACCGAGTTCCGGGCCACCGGGGTTGTTCGCCGCCGACCGCTTCGGTTCAAAGCCCTCACGCTGCACAACGAGGTGCGGCAGCGGAGCGGTCAGCGCGACCTTAGCCGGTTCCGCCGCATGAGCGAGGCGAGCGAGGCCGCTGAGCACACAGAACGACAACGTGAACAATGGGAGTGAGCGGGGCATCGCGAGGTCTCCGCGAGAGAAGTGGGTTCAAATCAATATCGGGGTGTGAGGCAGGCCGAGTAGCAACGTAGTGTTGTCAGGCCACTAGCCCGACGCGCAAGTTTTGAGGTTGCACTTTTGGGGATTTAAGCCCCAACGGGGCGGTGCTATGTCAGCCCAGGGCAACGCCCTGGGTTGGCGGTTGACCGCGATATTCAAGCCCTGAAAGGGCGGCACTATTCCTGCGAGCAACATAGGGTCGCCCCTTCAGGGCTTGAGATTCTGTGACGAACGGAACCCAGGGCGGCGCTCCCGTTGGTCGCTGGCCCAGGGCTGACTTAGGGCTGCCCCGTTGGGGCGGAAATCCCAAAGAGCGCAACTTCAAAACGCGCAAGCGAGGGCTGGACATTCGATGACGCTGTAGCCCTCGCTTGCGCGTCTGGCTAGTTTTGAACGGTGATCGAGTTGTCCTACATTGGGATCACGGTCGCTTCTGGGCGAAGAGCCATTCCATGAATTTGGGATCGGCGTAGGTCTGCTTCCATGAGTCGTGTCCGACGCCGGGGTACTCGGTGTACTTCGGCTTGCCGCCGGCCTTCTCGATGGCGGCGATCATGCGTCGCGAGCGTTCCGGTTTGACGGCCGTATCTTTGTCACCATGGAAGGCCCAAATGGGGAGTTGAGTAATGCGGTCAGCGGTCGCTTCATCTCCGCCACCACAGACCGGCGCGGCGGCGGCGAAGAACTTGGGCGTGCGGGCGATCATGTCCCACGTTCCGTAGCCACCCATCGAAAGGCCGGTCACATAGCGACGCTGCTCGTCGATGCGAAACTCTTTCTGCAAAGTGGCGATCACGTCGCGCGTCAGCTTCAGCGAGATCGCCTCATCGGCGGGGATCACATGGCTGTCGAGTCTCCAGTCGATTTCAACCCACTTCTTCTCTTCCGGGCACTGTGGTACGAGGACAAAGCAGGGGTACTTCGCGCGGTTCTCGGCCTTGGCAAAGTCGCCGGTCGCGTGGACCAGTGTTTTGAGGTTGTCGTCACCGCGTTCGCCCGCACCGTGCAGGAAGAGGACCAGTGGGTATTTGGTCGTGTCGTTGGTTGAGTACCCGGCGGGTGTCATCAGTCGGTAGTTGAGCTTCTCACCCTTGTCGTTCTGGTGGACGCGGGCTTCGTAAAATTCTTCCGACATGGCGGGGCGACCTGAGAGCAAAGTGATGGCGAGAACCAAGAGCGTGAACGGTCGAACAACGAGCGGGCAAAACGGGACGATGTGCATGGAGACATTCTCGATCAAGCGGAGGGAACGTGACATCACCGGCCGAGTCCGCCACGACAGAGGTGACTCGACACGACGCCATCGGGACGACGGCGTTCGGCGGGGAGTATAGCCGCGACTCAGGCGAGGTGAGATGGTCCGCACTGCGGGCGAACCGGAGCGGGGCAACCCCGTCGCGACCGCGTGTTGGCGATGGCTTTCGGAGCGGGGCGGCGTCAGCCCCTTGGCTCTTACTTTGAGCGAATTCCAAAGGGACGTTCTGTGCGACGTAGCTGAATTCGTAAGAATTCAGCCGTCTTCGACGATCGTCTGAAGTCTTACGACTTCAGCTACACCCCAAAGTAAGTGCCATTGGGCGTCAGCCCAATGGCTCTTGGGCGCCAGCCCGTTCTTCGATCAACGCGGAATGAGAGGGAGTCCGCCCGTTGGTCGCTCCGAAGAGGGCTATACCTCGCACGGCCATGAGTGGGATGTTTGAGGCGAGCCGTGTGCCGTAAGGCCACGGGTTTCCTCTTCGAAATCAAGAACCAGCGGCCTCACGGCACGCGGCTCGCCAAACTCTCATCAAGGACCGCACGAGGGCTTACGCCCGAGAACCGAGAGCCAGGGGGCTGACGCCGCCCCGCTCCGAAAGCGTAGGAGGGGGCTGACGCCCAAGAGTCTCTGCTCAGCGTTGTTGAACAGTGGGCTGGAGATAGCCGGCGGGGAGGACCGCGCTGTCTTGGCGTTGTGGCGTGTGGCCTGCAGCGGGAGCGGCGGCGAGTCCGGTTCTCGTCTGTTTCAGCGAGGCCAAAAGTTTCTGCGCCTGTGGCAGGTCGGGCTTCTTTGCGAGAGCCTGTTGCAAGTGGTACTCGGCATCCGCCGCCTTGCCTTGCTCATTCAAAATCACGCCGAGATTGAAGTGTGCTTCAGCGGGGCCGACCGCTTCGGTGAAGCTGCCCAACGCGGCGGTCGCGTCGCCCGACTTGGCCTGCACGACGCCGAGTTGAAACGGAAACGTGGGGTCATAAGGGGACAAGGTTCGCGCGGCCTGCATCTGTTCGATGGCTCGTGGCCAATCCTGTCGCAAGGCGTGGTACTCACCCAGTGCCGCTGCGACCTGCGGGTTCTTGGGGGCAAGCTTCTGCGCCTTGAGCAGCCGCGCCTCGGCATCGGCCGGACGGTTGATCTGCATGTCGAGCCGAGCCAGTCCGAGCATGGCGTCGATGTTTTTGGGACTCAGCTCCAGCACCTTGTCATACGCGCCGCGGGCTTCGAGCAGGTTGTGGTCCTGCTCGTTCCACAAGGCGTATGCAAGTCGCATCTTGACCGGGTTGCTCAGTTTGTCACTCGACGAAAAATCGGCCGATCCGGGCGTCGATCCGCCGACAATGGCTTTGGGGTGAGACGGGATCCCCGCGAGTCCTCCCGCCTTTTGAGCGGTGGAACATCCCGAGGCCAGTGTCGTGAGACAGACCGCGGCCAACATCCAGACTCGGGTTCGTGAGAGCAGCAACATGGCGGATACTTTCAAAAAGTCTGGCGGTCTGAGGGCCGCGTCGGCCTTGAATTTTGTCGAGCGGGGCGGCGAGCGGAAAAAGTTGTCTGCCCCACACCAATCCGAAGTGTGAACGAGGCGTCGAGAGACTTCGCCATCGCTCACACTTCGGGTTGGTGTCTTCGAGTAAATCATTTTTTGCGGGTCGCCTTACAACTGGCCGAAGAATCGCCGGGCGCATTCGGCCAGCAGTTCGTCGGTCAGAGTGAATGGTTGTTCGTGGAAGCGGCAGATCGAGTCGGCGATCTCCAAGAGATCGCGCGGGTCGCTGGAACGTGGCAAGCGACCGTGGTCGTAGTGATCGCGGAAGAGGTAGTCCACGAACGAGGTCTCAAACGGAATCTTTCGCTGCCGACAGACCAACTGAAAGATCACGCTGAACAACTCGCGAGTCGGGGCCTCGATCTTGATCTTGTGTTTGATGCGCCGCAGGAAGGCATCATCGACGAGTTCCTTCGGATTGAGGTTCGTCGAGAAGATGATGAGCTGCTCGAAGGGGAGCATGAATTTGCGGCCGGTGACCAGCTTGAGGTAATCGACTCGTTCCTCCAGCGGCACGATCCAACGGTTGAGCAACTCTTTGGGGCTGACCAGTTGGCGGCCGAAGTCGTCGATCAGAAATACGCCTCCGTTCGCCTTGATGTGCAGCGGTGCCGTGTAAAAGTTGCCGACCGAGTTGTATTGCAGTTCGAGCATTTCGAGCGTCAATTCACCGCCGGTGATGACGACCGGTCGCTTGATGCGCCGCCAGCGCATATCGACGGGGCCATCGTGAACAACGTAACTCGATTGCTCGGAAGATCCGGAGGCTCCACTCATGCCGCGCCGATTTTGATCGGCATCGTCCGTCGTCTGATGAATCCCCGGATCGAAGACCGTGATGATGCTGTTCTCGGTCTGGATCGCGTACGGAACGTAGATCTCGCCGCCGAACATATTCAAGAACCGGCCGAGTCCTTTGGCGACGAGCGTCTTGCCGTTTCCGGGCGGGCCGTACACGAAGATCGACTTGCCGCTGACCACGGCCGGTCCGAGGTCACTGAGGAGCGAGGGACGAATCACGAAATCCTTGAAGGCCGATCGAAGTGCGGCGGGATTGCAAGGCGTTCCCGTGACCGGTTGCAGGCGGCACTGTTCGACGTAGCGCTCAATCGGCACGGGAGCCGGACCGACATAGCGGCAGTTCTCGAACGTCTCCCGCGCGCGGACTCGGCCGAGGTCCGTCAGAGCAAACCGATACGAGACTCGGCCAACCATGTCACCCGATGCGACCTCAACACACTTCTGATCGCGCAGCGCCCGCAGCGCTTCATCCACGATCGAGAATGGCAGACGGGTCGAGCGTGAGATGTCGCTCCCCTGAATCGTCCCCTGTAAATACATCTGCTTCAGAACGAGATCGCTCAGTTGGGCGAGATGCAATCCGGTGTCGGCGAGCGTCGCCGGGCTGCGCGGCGCAGTGGCCGGAGCCGATTGCGTCACGGGTGCTGCCGCCGCCTTCGCCACTGGCACGGCGGCAACCGTCGAATCTTTCGCCACTGCGGGAACGTTGACACTCGCCGGGACCGGAGCAGGACTCGAGAACAGATCGGAGTACAGATCGTAGACCTGTGGAGTCCCAGGCGCAGGTACCAGAGTCGGGTGGGTTGTGGCCCCGCGCAGAGACGATCCGGCGTCATCGTGTGTGGTGATGTCGCTGTCGCTCGTCGAAGTTGAAGGCAGGCCGGTCATCGTGTCTTTCACCATGTCAAATGAGTCCGGGCAACTTCGAAGTTCATGGTGACATCGTCCGGACCCCTAGGTCCGGACTACGTCACCTAAGGCAAACGGCGAGAAAAAGCGTATCCATCGAAGCCTGACGCGCAAGTTTTGAAGTTGCACTGTTTTGTAATTTCGCCCCAACGGGGCAGCCCTAAGTTAGCCCAGGGCAAGCGACCAACGGGAGCGCCGCCCTGGGTCGAGACCGTCACAGGTTTTGAAGCCCTGAAGGGGCGGCCCTAAGTCGATCAGCCGAATAGGGCCGC
>JAYTQJ010000618.1:0-17107 GCA_043746775.1 Schlesneria sp. | reverse complement strand
ACTTCAGACGATCATCAAAGCCGGCTGAATTCTCACGAATTCAGCTACGTCGCACTGAACGTCGATTCGAAAATCGCTCAAAGTGAGTGCCATTGGGCGTAAGCCCCCGGACTCCTGTCATGAAGTGTCCGGGGGCTTACACCACCCGGCTCACCAAAACTCCAATCGGAGAAACGACGCATTGAAGTCGAAGGAGAGTCAGTTGTGGTGAGGTCGTTTTCAATCCTCTGTTCGATCTATCTGGCGGTCGCGGTGCAGAGCAGCGCGGTCGTGAGCGAGTGGCCGGCGGGCTGTCGGCCGTTTCTGCCCGCGCTGGTTCTGGTCGCGATCGCTTTCTGGTCGAACGGAGCGGCGGCGATGGCGTGGTCGGCGAGTGTCGGGTTGTTGCTGGATGGACTGTCTCTCGAACGGCTGGGTGTGCAGATGGCCTTGGCGACTCTGCTCGGTTGTGGCTTGCAGATCGCGCGTACGAACCGGCGTTCGAGCGATCCCGTAACGTGGGTGGGAATGGTGTTCGCCGTGGCGATTGTGTGGCGAGTCGTGCTGCCGCTGGGACACTGTTTCCTCGACGGACGCAGTCTGGATGTGATGGGAGTTTTGGCGGTCGCGATTGTGGAAGCGGCTGCTACGGCGGGACTCGCGGCGGCAATTGTTTGTGGTGATCGGTGGGTGTTGGGTGGCTCGCGGCGCGTCGTCACTTGAAAGCACGTTCGGGGTCAGGTGGTTCAAAGTTCATTTTTCGCGGTTGGGTGGCCGGGGCTGGACTGAGGCTTTGCGAAGGAAGCCCCGGGGTTTCGCGAGGACGCTCCAACCCCGGCCACCCAACCGATGAGTACGAAGCCCTCGCTCGCGCGTCGGGCTAGTTTTGAAATGTGGACGAAACGGGAACTTCGATGTGGAATCGGTTGGCGACGGTGTGGCAGCACGACGACTCGCGGCAGGCGAGTCGGTGGGATGCTGATCGCGCGCCGGGGTTGCGGCTGGTGCTGTTGTGGTTCGGGATGATCGCGCCGTTGCTTGTGGTTGCCGTCCGGATGATGCAGCTTCAAGTCACTCTGCGCGACGACTTCGCGACGGGGTTCGAGCAGACATACGAAGCGCGTGAAGAGATCCCGGCACGCGACGGTCGCATCCTCGCCGCAGACGGCAGCGTGCTGGCGGGTGAAACGGAACGGTACGAGTTGCAGGTCCATTTCCGGCTCGTCCAAGAGCCGGCCGACGCGAGTTGGCTGCGCCGCGAGGCGTTGAAACAACTGAGCCGTCTCGAACGGCGCGACAAGCTACGGGTCGTGGCGGAAGAGGGGCGCGTTCAACAGCAGCGCGAGGAGTTGTGGTCGAGACTCCGACTGCTCACGGAACAATCGGTCGAGCAAGTGGCCGCCGCGCGACAGGCGGTTCAGGAGCGGGTCGCTCAAACCAAGCAGGCGGTGATCAAGCAGCGCGAACAGCGCGAGACGGTTCGCGGGAACGAGGGTTCACTCACGTCGTTGGGATCGGGAGCGGGCTGGCAACGGGCGTGGGATCGCGTGCGCAGCGAACTGACTCAACCACCGAGTCGGCCGGTGCATTCGGGGCCGATCGCCGAAGAAGAAGGCTTTCACACGATCGCGTCCCTTGTGACAGCCGACACGAAGTCGGAGATCGAAGCGCATCCCGATCGCTATCCCGGTGTGCGCGTCATCACGCTGCGTCGTCGGGCGTATCCGCAGGGAGAACTGGCCGCGCATGTGATCGGCACGCGCACTCCGCTCTCACCGCAGGAAGCGTTGGCGCGGCGCGAGACACCGTCGTCGAGCAACGATCCACTCGATGAGCAGTTCCACGGGCAACCTTCGGAACGGCGAGATGATCGGGCGGGAGACCGCGTGGGACGCAGTGGTCTCGAACTTCAATATGACTCGCACCTGCATGGTCAGCGCGGCGAACGGCGATTGGTCAAGAACCGGCGGGGTGAGGTCATTCACAGTGAAGTCCTGCGTGAGCCGCAACACGGCCGCGATTTGGTGCTGACACTCGATGCGGACGTGCAGCGCCGGGCGGAGCAACTGTTGGATGAAGCCCTCGCCAACGTGACGCTTGCGGGGACGACCGACAATGAATCGCACCAAGACACCGCGCGCGAGGCAACGTGTCCGAAGGGAGGTTGTCTCGTGGCGATTGATGTTCACACGGGAGCGATCCTCGCCGCTGCCTCCGCGCCGCGCTTCGATCTCAATCTGCTCGTCGCTGCCGACACGAACGGTTGGCGCGACGCGTTGGCCGATCCGCGCAAGCCGCTCTTCTCGCGAGCGACTCAGATGGCGCTGGCCCCCGGTTCGGTCTTCAAGATCATCACGGCGGTTGCCGCATTGGAGAGCGGCAAGCTGAACGCCGATGCGCCGATCTACTGTCAGGGCTATCTCGACCGACCCGACCAACATCGCTGCCTCACGTACCGGCACTTCCAAACGGGGCACGGTGAGATGCGGCTGGCCGATGCCCTGTGTCGTTCGTGCAATGTTTACTTCTTCACCGCCGCGCGACGCATGGGACCGCAGACGCTCGCAGACTGGGCCGGTCGATTTGGGATTGGTCAAGCGACGGGAGTCGATCTGCCGTCCGAGTCACACGGTCGCTTGCCATCGCCGCACGAGACCGAAGCGGGACAACGGCGACGCTGGCATCCGGGTGACACGCTCGGACTGGCGATCGGTCAGTCGGAACTGCTGGTCACTCCGATCCAGATGGCTCGCGCGATGGCCGCCGTGGCAAACGATGGACAGCTCGTCACACCGCACTTTGCAAGTGCCTCGGGACCGGCGACGCTGAACGACGGACCTTCGTTCCGTCCCGTGTTCGCTCATCCCGAAGCCCGGCCGATCAAGGGACTGCATTCCTCAACATTGGATCGCGTGCGTGAAGGGCTGGTCATGGTCGTCCATGATTCCCACGGCACGGGCTTCAAAACGGTGAAGCTGAAGGACGTGACCATCGCAGGCAAGACCGGCACTGCCGAGACGAACGGAGCCGATCATGCGTGGTTCGCAGGCTACGTCCCTGCGGAACGGCCTCGCGTGGCGTTCGTGGTCGTGTTGGAACACGGCGGCTCGGGAGGCAAAGCGGCCGGACCGGTCGCGCGCCAGTTTGTGAGCAGCCTGCTCGAACTGGGGCTCGTCACACCGTCGGCGAGTCTGGCGAGGGAGTAAGGCCGGTGGTCAAGTGCCCCAACAACCTGCAGCGTGAGTTTTGAAGTTGCGCTGTTTTGGATTTCCGCCCCAACGGGGCAGCTGTAAGTCAGCCCAGGGCAAGCGACCAGCGGGAGCGTCGTCCTGGGTCTCGGTCGTCACAGAATCTCAAGCCCTGAAGGGGCGGCCCTATGTTGCTCGCAGGAATAGTGCCGCCCCTTCAGGGCTTGAAAATCACGATGAACCGCCAACCCAGGGCGTTGCCCTGGGCTGGCATAGCATCGCCCCTTTGGGGCTGAAATCCCGAAAAGCGCAACTTCAAAAAGCGTGAGCGAGGCCACGCGTTTCACCATCTTCGATCCGAGAACGATGCCGCTCTCGACACATGTCCTCGCTGACGCTGCGGGTTGGCGAGGCGTCAAAGAGACATGCGGTTCGCCGGAGCATCCTGCCCCGACGAACCGCACGCTACAACGACACGGTGCCGACGAGTGGCCGTCGGTCAGAATGAGAATTAGCGGCGGCCTCGCGAGGTGCGGAAGCCGTATTCCGTGGCGAACCAATTGGCGTAGCGTTCGCGGGCAGCGGAGTTCGTGTTGCGTTGGTCGTTGACGTGGCCGATCTCATGGATCAGCACGTTGTTCAGGTAGAAGTCACGGATCGTTTCGGCGGTCCAAGTCAGTCGCCACTGCTCACCCGACGGAGACCACTCACCCCCGAACATGCGGGCTTCGACGCGCTGTTGCGGAGTGGGAGGGCGGCGGTGAATCTCCACGAGCGACGCTTCCACGGGATACAGGTAGATGTTTGGTCCCCATTGCATGCCGTACAGCGGGAAGAGCTGCCGCTTGTGTGTCATCGAGCTGAACTGAACGACTTCAATTCCGCGCGTGAACTGCTCGGGAAGTTGTGCGATCCGCTCGCGGACCTCGGCGATCGTCACCGGATGGATGAAGCCGTTCCCGGCCGCGTGAGCGATGTAGGCGATGCGGCTCCGGCCTTGTGGCTCGTGCCAGTCTTCGGGGGCGCTGAAGCTCGACGACCGGCTACTGCCGGCAGGATCGCGCTGGCGATACGCGACGCTCGGACGGATCGAGGTGAAGCGCGCCGGACTCGCGCCGCGCAATGAGCGGGCGTGATGCTGTTGGTGATGAGTCTTCGATGTTCGCAATGACATGACGCCACCTGCTGGTTCGCTGCCGACAACCGTGCGACGAGGTAGCCCAGCGCCGAAGTTGACGCTGAAAGGCCGTTCACGAGGGGGGGGAGAAAAGCACCACGGAAGGGGAGTCGTGGAAGGTTGCTGGCAGGCGTGACCATGCTAGGCACGGTGGAAAGGGACGGGCAACTGTACAGTTTAAGCCGTGAGCCAGACGGACGTTGCACGCGAGTGCCGAGCTTCGACACGTTCACAGAGGCGCGAATTCCCGTGAAACGGGATTTGGCAGGCAACGGCTAACGTGGTCGAGCAACGCACGTTGTGCTGCCTCGCGCTGCCGAAGTTGGTCGAGCCGCGTCGGCTCGACAGTGGCCTGGTGTTCACTAAAAAAAATAAGTCTTGACGAGCAAAGCGATTACGTCAGACGGCCCGTTTGAATATTCCGAACGCATCGGTTGTAGCGACGGGTGAATTCGTGGGAAGTCACTCAGAGGGCTTGCTGGGGTCTCAATCCAAGCCTGACGCGCTAGCGAAGAATTCGCTGCCGAGCAACCTTCGCTTGCGCGTCAGGCTTTGGTGCGAGAGGCGATGGCACAAGGTCCGCACTCACGCATCGAGCTGGATGGAGCAATTGGATTTCACCGCTCACCGATTCAACGACACGGCGATTACGGGCCGATGGCCCCAACCCAAGGCTTCTCGAAGCTGAGTTTCTGTTTGGCGTCAGCGGCGAGGTCCACCTTGCGCTGCACGCTTTTCTCAGCGGGAGCCAGAAACTGAGGCGACTTGGGATCATCGGACACAAACAGGATTTCTTTATTTCCGCGTTTGCCGTCCGTCGTGAAGAAGCCGCTGATCTCACCCTGTGGTGGTGGCGTGACCGCGTCGCGATCCGAGAAGTTCAGTGCGAAACCAAGAGGTTCGCGCGAGGCGGCACCGTTGAACGGACCTTCCTCGTAGCCAAACTTCACCAAGCCATCGGCCACTTCCATCTTCGAGAACAAGTTGCGGCGGAAGGTCAGCTCGCGCGAGAGGCCGCTCGGCATCCGTGCGAACAGAATTCCATGACGACCATCATGAAAGGTGTTGTTAGACACCACGATGTCTTGCCAAGCGACAGCGACGTTGGGATCTCTTGTTTCCAGTCGAATTCCATCCTGAGTCTGGTGGAAGAGATTTTCAGCGATCGTGATTTTGTGCGGGGATGTTCCCGACATCACGATTCCTGCGGACATCGGTCCGAGAAAGCGGCAGCCGCGCACGATCAGGTAGCTGCTGTCTCCATCGGGGTCTTCTCGCATGCGTATACCCGCAGCGGCCGTGGCACCGGTGGCCGGCTCCAATCGCAATTGCTCCAACACGATCTCGTCACTCGACGCCGTGCCGAACGCCGAGCCGAGTGCTCCGCCGCATGTGATCCCCGTTTCCGTGAAGCCTCGAATCGTCATGGCTCTCAGGGTGGTGTCATTCATGTAGCCGAGTAGCGCAACAGCGGACGAATGCCCGGCCGCGTTGATGTCGATCCCCTCGATCGTGAATTTCGGGATCTGCTTCAGCCGAATCACTGGAGAATCCTTGGGGCTTTCCTTCAGAGGTTCCAGGATCACAGCCCCCTCACCCTTCAGTTTGATGCCGAGCGGCCACTCGATCAGAGTGGCCTCGCTGGACTTCTTCTTTTTGGAACTGGTCTTAGGTTGGCTGGCATCGACCGAGATGAATTCTTTATAGGTGCCCGCAGCAATTTTGATGACCATCTGATCGTCGGGACCGGTCGGCACATAGCGCACGCGAACGGCTCTCAGTGCCTCAGTGATCGTTCTGTATTCCGCTTTTGAGCCACCGACGGTGATCTCGCGTTTGTCGGCGGGCCATTTTGTTTTCGGCTCGTTCTTGGCAGAGGATGTTCCGCTTCCCAGCCCATCCAACGAGCCCAGCCAGCCCATCGAGAAGGCAACCACCAACAGCAACGCCAAGCCACCGCCAGCCACTCCGATCAATGTGGCGGCGGACAGTTTCTGGGGTAAGGCTGTTGCCGATTTGACGACCGGCTTAGCGGGAGCGGGCTGCGCGACGGGAGCGGCTGCGACCGGTGATGGCACCGGTTCGGATGCGACGGGACCGGAAGTCATCGCACCGAAGTCGGGGAAGTGGTGATCTGTCTCAGCAGGAAACGAGTCTTCCACGACCGGCTGTGTGGAGAGAAAGGCTGGCGTGGGGATCGCTGCCTGCTTCGCAGCAGACCCTGCGAGCTGGCTCGTCGATTGTGGCGCCAAGTGGGGTGGCGGCTTGAGCGTCTTGGACGAAGGGGCCTTGCGTGATTCGAGGGGTGGAGAAACGAAAGCTGGCATCGACCCCGAGATCGACTCGAAAAAGTTCGACAACTCGGATTCGGCCGACTCGGCCTCCGCATTGAGTGGAGCCGACGGTGCCGTGGCTTTGGACGCGGGGGTGACGATGCGGGTTGAAGGAGAGGGTGACGCGGTGAAGTCGAACAGCGGTGCTGAGGCCACCGGAGACGTGGCGACGGGCTGGCCAAAAATGGGCTGGGCGATGACGGGTTGGGCCACTGGAACCGCAGCCAGACTGGCCCCGCCGCTCTTGGTTCGCGACGCACCATAGACGGCGGAATGCGCCGCACGCCAAGTATTGTCAGCGTTGTCGTCGACCCACTCGAACAATGCGTCGGCTGTGGCCTTTGCCGTGGGATGACGGTCCTCGGCCTTCTTTGCCATCATCGTGCGAAGAATGGCGGCGAGCGACGCGGGGGTCTCTGGCCGCAACGATTCGATCGTAGGTGGCGTCTTCGTTTGGTGGGCCATCAACCGTTGAGTCAGCGTTCCCTCGATAAAGGGAGGGCGGCCAGCGAGCAGAAAGAACATCGTGCAACCGAGGCCGTAGATGTCGGCCCGCGCATCGACCGTGTGGCTGTCCAGCGCCTGTTCGGGGGCGAGGTAGTCGGCCGTGCCGAGAACCTTTTCATCGTGAGCAACCGTGAGTGACTCGCCCTCTTCCTCACCGGTGAAGAATCGCGCCAGACCGAGGTCGAGGACTTTGACTGTCCCATTCAGATCGACGAGCAGGTTCCCCGGCTTCACATCGCGATGCACCATTCCCGCCTCATGGGCCGCGTGCAGTCCGAGCGCCGACTGTCGGATGTACTCGGCCGTATTGAGAAAGCTGCAGGTCCCGTTTTTCTGCACCAGCTCTTGCAGGCTGTCGCCCTCGACGTATTCCATGACGAGGAAGTGTATCTCGTTTTCACGGTCGGCCTGATGATCGACATCGTACGCGCGGACGATGTTGGGATGATCGAGCGACGCGACGGCTTGGGCCTCACGATGGAAACGGGCGAGGTACGACGAGTCATTCACTCGTTTGGTTGGCAGTACCTTCAGCGCGCAGCGACGACGCATGAGCGTGTGTTCGGCCAGATAGACCGAACTCATCCCCCCTTTGCCGAGCAGCGACAGCAACCGGTACTTCCCCAGGAAGTAGCCCTTGTGTTTGCCCTGCAACAGTTTCTCAGACTGCCAGCGCGTGATCGTGTTGTTCGAGATCAGGAACTCGACCAACGGTGTCGCGTCGGTGCCGGTGGGAGTGAAGCTAGCAATCGCTTTTTGAAGTCGATCCGGTTCGACCAAAGCGCTCTTCTTGAGCACGGCAACAAACGTTTCGACGTTGAGCTTGCTGGACATCGAAGTTGTGCCTGCTCCAAAACCGCGAGAAACGCGGACTCCGCTGCCGAGACAGCAGCCTCGAAACTCGATCATCATCTCTACCGGAACAGCCGACTGGCCGAGCCGCAATGTGCCCGCGTAAACTAACAGTCGATTCCTCGCGTTGCCAGTCTCTGATTCATGGTCAGGGCTATCGCCGCGCCCTATTTATTGAGTGGATCGAGACTGCGAAGTCCACCTCCTGCCAAACGACTTGCTCGACCACCCCTACAGCTTGCCCAGCTTCAAAAAGACATCGGTCGTGATTTGTGTCGAGCCACTTGGAACGCGTCCAAGAATCACTCCGTCGTTTGTCGCCTTTCGCTCCGCGAAAGGGCGTTCTTTCGCTGAGCGAAAGACGACATTAGTTTTGCGACGGGTACTTGAGACGCGTGCTGAAGTCCTCACGCTGTGGGGTGTCGGCCACGCGACGAAACCTCTGTGTTTCAGAGAATCCACATCCGCCAGCCGAGTGACTCAGAGAAACAAGATGCCCCGTCAACCAACACATTCCGGGTCGGATGATCGCGAACGATTCTTGCAACCGGGCGCGATCTTTCTGTGGGCCGGAGCGGTGATACTCGTGCTTCGAGGTTACGAGTCCCTGTACGGCATTCCGGGGATGCCACGTTTCTGGCACCAGAATCCCGTGATCTGGTTTGTGTTGGGCGTGGCTGGAGTGGCTCTCGGCTGTCGCCTCTTGCTGCGGGCCGAACCGAGTGACGACGGGCCGCGCCCTTGGAAGCCTGTTGTGCCCGGTCGCCGCTTCCACCAAGTCGTCGTCTACACGCGAGCCAATTGCCCGCTGTGTGATGAAGCCGCGGAAGTCCTCGCCGATTATGCGAACTGGTTGCCGAAAGCGATGGAAGTGGACATCGACCGCGACCCACAACTCGTCCGGCAGTACGACACGCTCGTCCCGGTCGTGGCCTGCGACGGCAAAGTCCGATTTCGAGGCCGCGTCGATGAATGGCTGCTGCGACGATTGATCGAGGGAACCACGCCGATTACGTGGCCGTGAATCGTTCCCTCGACACGTTTAACCGCGTTGTCGAAGCTGACACTAACCCGAAGCGTGAGCGAGGATGCAACTCACATCCTCGCTCACGCTTCGGGTTAGTGTGAATTGAGCCATCCGCACCCGCTCACCCCGTCAATGCGCCATTGGACGGCTTCTGCCAGACGCAATCGACGTAGTAGCGCCGTTTGCCTTCGACGGTCTCTTCGACGAGGCCGTGGATGTCGGTGTCGAAGCCGGGGAAGCGCTCGTTGAACATCCGGGCGAACTTCAGGTACTCGACGATCGTCTTGTTGAAGCGTTCGCCGGGGATGAGCAACGGAATGCCGGGCGGATACGGCGTGAGTAGCACGCTGGTGGCCCGGCCTTCGAGATTGTCGATCTCCACGCGGTCGATTTCGCGGTGCGCCATCATCGCGAAGGCGTCCGACGGCTTCATCGCGGGGTCCATTGCCGAGAGATACATCTCGGTCGTCACGCGTGCCACGTCGTTGGCCTTGTACGTGTCGTGAATCTGCTGCGACAGGTCCTTCAGGCCGATTCCTTCGTACTGCGGAAACTGCTGGCAGAACTCGGGCAGGATGCGCCACATCGGCTGGTTCTTGTCGTAGTCGTCCTTGAACTGCTGGAGCGCACTCACGAGCGTGTTCCAGCGGCCCTTGGTGATCCCGATCGTGAACATGATGAAGAACGAGTACAGCCCGGTCTTCTCGACGATGACGCCGTGTTCCACGAGATAACGTGTCACGATCGAAGCGGGGATTCCCGACTCGGCGAACTTGCCCGAGACATTCAGGCCCGGCGTGATGACGGTCGCTTTGATCGGGTCGAGCATGTTGAAGCCGGGAGCCAAGTTCCCGAAGCCGTGCCATTCGGCATTGGCCTCCAGCATCCAAGCGTCGCGCTCACCGATCCCTTCCTCAGCCAGTTCTTCCGGTCCCCAGACTTGGAACCACCAGCCTTCGCCCCATTCGTCTTCGACCTTGCGCATCGCCCGACGGAAATTGAGCGCTTCGTTGATCGACTCTTCGACCAGCGCGGTCCCGCCGGGCGGCTCCATCATCGCCGCTGCCACGTCGCACGACGCGATGATCGCGTACTGCGGCGAGGTCGAAGTGTGCATGAGGTACGCCTCATTGAACACGTTGCGGTCGAGCTTCTGCGTCTCGGAGTCTCGCACCAGAATCTGTGATGCTTGCGAGATTCCCGCCAACAATTTGTGAGTCGAGTGCGTCGCGAAGATCATCGACTCTTTGGATCGCGGCCGGTCTTTTCCGATCGCGTGCATGTCCTTGTAGAACTCGTGGAATGTCGCGTGCGGTAGCCACGCTTCGTCAAAGTGCAGCGTGCCGATCTGCCCGTCGAGCAGCCCCTTCAACGTCTCCACGTTGTAGATGATCCCGTCATACGTGCTCTGCGTGATCGTCAGGATGCGCGGCTTGCGATCGGGATGTTTGGCTTGAGCCTCTCGCGCGAACGGGTTGGCTGCGATCTTCCGCTGAATGCTTTCGGGCGTGAACTCGCTCAGCGGGATCGGCCCGATCAGGCCGAGGTGATTGCGGGTCGGAGTCAGGAAGACCGGGACCGCTCCCGTCATGATGATCGAGTGCAGAATCGACTTGTGACAGTTGCGGTCCACGACCACGATGTCTCCCGACGCGACCGTCGAATGCCAGACCATCTTGTTCGACGTGGACGTGCCGTTCGTTACAAAGAAGCAATGATCGGCGTTGAAGATGCGCGCGGCATTTCGTTCCGACGCGGCGACCGGTCCCGTGTGATCGAGCAACTGGCCGAGTTCCTCGACCGCGTTGCAGACATCCGCCCGCAGCATGTTCTCGCCGAAGAACTGGTGAAACATCTGACCGACGGGACTCTTCAGAAACGCGACGCCGCCCGAGTGACCGGGGCAATGCCACGAGTACGAACCGTCATTCGCGTACTCAACCAGCGCACGAAAGAATGGCGGGGCGAGACTGTCCGTGTAAGCCTTGGCCTCGCGGATGATGTGTCGAGCCACGAACTCGGGCGTGTCCTCGAACATGTGAATGAAGCCGTGCAGCTCACGCAGAATGTCGTTCGGAATGTGACTCGACGTGCGCGTTTCACCGTACAGATAGATCGGGATGTCCGAGTTTTTGCGGCGAATCTCTCCGATGAAAGCCCGCAGGTTCACGATCGCCCGGTCGGGTTCCGGCCCCGGTGTGAACTCTTCGTCGTCGATCGACAGGATGAACGCCGAGACGCGGCTTTGCTGTTGAGCAAACTGCGAGAGGTCTCCGTAGCTGGTGACTCCCAGCACTTCCATCCCTTCCCCTTGGATCGCGTCGGCCAACGCGCGAATCCCCAATCCAGACGTGTTCTCAGAACGAAAATCCTCGTCGATGATGACGATGGGAAATCGAAACTTCATGGGCGGGGAACTCGTGACAGGAGGAAGTGGGCGGCACGCTGCGGTTTCAAAAATAACCCGCAGCGTGAGCGAGAGCGATTTTACGCGGAGCGCTGAATTGGGATCGGGTGCAGGCGGGCGAAAGGTAAAAGGTCAGGGGAGCGCTAGCAATGTCCAGCAGCAGACTCGTGTCGAATTGGCGACCTGTGATTTGAACGCGGCTGCGATTTGCCGGTTCGGCACACTGGCCCGTCCGGCTTTGACTCTTCGCTCTGCCATTTTTCTGCCGCTCTTTTTCTGTCTCCTTCTTTCTGCAAAAGCGAAGTGAAGTAGGGAGACAGAAAGAGAGCGGCAGAAAAATGGGGGCGGTGAAGTCCTCGTGAACTCTCGGTCGTCGTAGGTGTACTGTTTCCTAAATTGGACTTCGGCCATTGTGAACGTCATGGCTCCGACCAACTGCGTGCGAGCGGATGAACCAACCAGAGCTGCGTGGCGAAGAGGATGACTGTCACGAAGAATGTTGTCAGAGCGAACCCCGGCGCTAAGCCGCAGGTGGCGAACAACACACCAGACCCCACCAGAACCACGATGAACGCGACCGCCTGCACAATGCCGACCCACCATTTTTTCCCCAGCAACTGGTTGATCGCGGACATCTGGCACATCAGGCAACCGGCAAGCGGCGCGAGGACGGCCGCGATCCCCACCGCGTAGGCTCCGGTCGGCATGGCGAGCAGTAGCGCCACTTGAGCCACTCCCACCGGAAGTACCATGACACGCTGTTCCCACAGCGCCGCCCAGAGCTTCGTGAACAACAGGGAACACGGATCAACAGGGAGCAGCATCAAACTCCCCCACGTCCGGTCGCGGAACTCGACGGTGAGCAGTGAGTCAAACCGCACCGAGATCACCAGCGACGCCACGATGATGGAAACAATCGAGAAGAAAATGGCCGCACCACCAAAATCCTGTGTCTGAGCGATCACCGCGAGAAAGGCCGCCAACCCGATCGCGGCCACGACATAAAACAGCGACGCCCAGTTCACTCGCTTCCGCTCTTCACTCAGGACGTAAACGTCCTTCCAGAAGAACGGCCGATCCGAACAGCGCGGTCGCCCGGTGACGGTGGATCGGGCGCGAGACGGCTGCTCCGAGTCATTTGCATCCGCAGCGAGTCGCCCGTCGCTCGGATCGCCTCGCCATTGGAAGTGCATCCCCAGCGAGGCGACTCCCGCGCAGACCACCGCCGTGATGAAGTGCATCCAATAACCCATCTCCAGCGGTGAGAAGAGGCCCGGGCTGGTCAGTGCCTGTGACGCGCTGACGGACGGCGAATAGAGCGTGAGCTGCCGACAAAACAACTCGACGGGAGTCGTGTCCCCCGTGGCCCACCACCAGCCCCAATAGATTGCCTGTGAGATCGCCGCGAACGCCATGTTGTAAATGACGAGGATCGTCCCCGTGACATTGGCCGCCATCTTCTCGGGGTTCTCCGCGTTACAGGTCAACACGCCCGCTAGCATCGCCATGCTGCCGACCAGTGCCGCGATCAGCGCCAACCCGAACGCTCCCGCCACCAGTTGATCGCGTGTGACGCCTCCCAACGTGACGGCCAACAACGCCAGCGGCAACAACAACAGCAACGACCAGCCGATCGTTCCCCAACGGGTCAGCGTCTTCGTCCAGAGCAACGCCTGCGCGTTGAGGCTCGTCATTCGCACGATGTCGCGCATCTCGCGAGACAACTCCCAACAGACCGCCTTCGACGCATATTGGGCACCGCCAAGCCCGATCGCGACCGCCGCAACCCAGATCAGTTGCAGCATCGCCACGCGCCCGGTCATCGGCCGCTGCCACCGCCACGTCGTCCAAGTCGTCGCCGCCAGGACCCCCGCCACGAACAACGGCAGCAGCATGACCAACGCCGGTCGCCACCGAGTTGCCTCATGCCGCAACGACCAACCGACAAACACGCGCGTCACCGCTCCGAAGCCGATCTGCCGCGCATCAGGAACCGGCTCAGTGGGAGTTGTCGCTACGACCTCGTCCGCCATCGGAGAAACTCTCATTCGTGTTGTGATCGGCCGAGAAACCCACACCCGACCGCTTCTTCAATCTGTGCGGTTGAACGACTCGGTGTTGTCTGGACGCGGTCTATTCCGCCGACCATGCCACCCGCGCCAGAGTATCAATGCGAGGGGAGCAAGCAACGACCAAGCCAACGGCCCTTGAACGGGCGTGCGCGGTGGGCAGTCCCACACAGAGGTGACCGGTTCGTCGGAGTCAGGATCGTCGGCCGTCGTCACCAGTGTCCGCTCATCCGGGCTGAGGACCAGTTTTGCCGGAGTGATCCACGAGTCATCGAACGGCAGCCGACCTCGAACCCGTCCCGTGGGGACATCACACACGAGCAACTCACCGCGCCCCCTGTTCTGCCACAAGAAGCCGGGAATCGGGATGTTCCATTTTTGAATCTGGTCCAGAACTTTGTTGAAGCGAGATTCCAACCCTCGATGCAGGATGACGGTGCGTCCCGATGGCGATAGCACTTCGACTGTTGTTCCCTCGGGAATGGAGAACACGGTTTGTCCCGTCAGTACATCGAACAATCGAGCGGCGTGACCGTCGTCGCCGATAATTCGGGGTGTCGCTTGGTCTCCCCAACCATCCTTGCAAAGCTTGGGGTCGAAGAAGTCGCGGTGTTCCTGTGACAGGTGCTTCAAGTGACCGCCCGTTTGCAAATTCCAAGCGTGAACCTCGCTGATCACGCAGTGAAAAGGAGGAACACCACCTGCCCCGCCACGCATGTAGTCGTAGGCCATTAAGTGAATGCCATCGGCAGTGAAGACCGGCTTGCGAAGTCCGACACCCTCAACGGGAAACTGATGCAAGACCCGGCCCGTCTCAATCTCCAGCACCTCGACGCCTCCATAATCAGCGCTGGCAATCCACTTCTTGTCAGGTGAGAACGCCATGCCGCCGAGGCTGCGGTCAAAGACCTTGAGCAGTTTCGGAGGTTGAAGCTGCCACACCTGTGTGGTCCCCTGTTCGCTGTCGTT
Organism: Schlesneria sp.; assembly: GCA_043746775.1. Lineage (GTDB taxonomy): Bacteria > Planctomycetota > Planctomycetia > Planctomycetales > Planctomycetaceae > Schlesneria. The sequence continues at coordinate 2,599 of JAYTQJ010000618.1, read as the reverse complement.
GCGATCTAGGCTGGCACTGAATGCGAAGTGCGTCTCGTCTTCCGAGAAGCAATGGTTGTCGATTCCCCTGAGTGCCTGGAAGTCGAGGACGACCGATTCCGATGACATTGTGCCGAGGACGCGAAGCTGCTGGTGATGCGGATTCTCTGTGTCCTCAATAGGGAGTTGTTCCAAGCACCATCGTCCTGTTTTTGACAGAGTATTCCGCCACAGGTTCTGAACCGGAAAGTCCGGCATTCGCACTCGCGTGGTCGTTCCCGCAGCCAGATCAACCGTTACCGACCAACGTTCATCATCGCGATTGGTTTGAACGAGACGGAGCAGTCGATCGCGAAAAGGTTCCGGCGGGCAGGCCACGATCCACGCATCGGTGTCAATTCGCGCTGGCTCGAAATCTCCGTTCGCCAGAATCACCAAGCCCTCGTTCGACTGACCGGGAAGCCCGATGCTTCGTACCTGGCCTGTTTGCAAATCCCAAACTTGAATCGGTCCCGACCAGAGGCTTTTGGTGTCTGGGTAGACACCCTCAGCGTCCGCAACAGCCGTGCTGTCACGGCTCTGCAACATCGCCCGCCGACTGAGCGCCACCACGCTGCGACTGTCCGGCGTGATGCCCACGATCTGAAATGCTTCGCCGCTGCTGAGTATCAACCTCGGCCGAACCGGCCAGATCGTCCACAGCAAACAGGCGGTCACGATCCACAGGCCCAATAGCCAAGCAACGACTCGGCCGCTGTTGTTCACAACCAACCGCCCCGTGGACTGCGACATGACTTCTCCCAGCTTCTCGTAGTTCGTCGGTGAGGGTTTTGTTTCCACCAGCGACCATCAATGGCGTGACCGACCGAAGTTGTAGTCGTAGTCCGGACCCCTTGGTCCGGACGAGACCTCGCGCAGGAGAGCCACTGAAATACACTGAGGTTGCAGGCATCGTCCGGACCAAGGGGTCCGGACTACAAACATGGGAAGTTATTGCGGACCCGTTCCTGAAGTCTCATCTGCATGGCACATTACCGTGGCGCGGTTCCGGCAGTTCGACCAGCCGGGCGGAGGTTTTTGCCGGTGGCTTTGGTCAGCGAGTCGCCCAAGTCGGCTCGGGCTTCCGTGGCGAGGGCTTGCAGGCGGGCAACGATGTCGGGGTGAGCGTTCGCGATGTTGTGGGTTTCGCTCACGTCGTCCTTGAGATTGAACAGCGAGAGGCCGATGGACTCGACGCGGTAGCCGTGACGGCTGGCGATGCCGCGAATGCCGGACTGTTCGATGGCGGCTGGAGCCAGTTTGCCGTAGTTCGAGGGCTTGCCGCCTCGTCCCGGTTCTGCCGCCGTGGTGAGATACTCGTGCGGGAGATGCAGCTTCCAATGCCGCCAGCGCACGGCGTGAAGCTCGTCGCCGGAGTAGTAAAGGAAGACCTCGCGCGGCTTCGCGTCCGGTTGACCCAGCAGCAGCGGCGCGAGGTTCTGCCCGTCGATCTGGCGTTCGGAAAGCTTCGCGCCGATCAGGCTCGCGAGAGTCGGGTACAGGTCGAGCGTGGAGGCCAGTTCGTCGCAAACGCGCCCCGCTGGAATGCGGCCCGGCCAGCGCATCAGACAGGGGACTCGAACGCCTCCCTCAAACGTCGTCAGCTTTCCTTCACGCAGCCGCCCGGCCGATCCGGCGTGTTCGCCATACGACAGGAATGGGCCGTTGTCGGAAGCGAAGATCACCAGCGTTCGGTTGTCGATGTTCAGTCGCTTGAGCGTCGCGAGGACTTCGCCCACGGAGTCGTCCAGTTCCTCAACCACATCACCGTACAAGCCGCGTGCGGTACGGCCGCGATACTTGTCGGAAGCGAAGATCGGCACATGCGGCATGATGTGCGGCACATACAGAAAGAACGGGCGAGCGGCATTTCGTTCGATGAACTGGACGGCGTGGTCCGTAATCCGTCGCGTGAACTGTGATTGATCGGGGTCGGTTTCGATCGACCGCTCGCCCTCGATCAACGGCAGACCGGGAATGTCGCGGATCACCGGATGCAGCGGGCCATTATCGTTCGAGTAGGGGATGCCGAAGAACTCGTGAAAGCCGTTGCGAGTCGGCAGGAACTGAGGGTGATGTCCCAAGTGCCACTTGCCGAAGCAGGCGGTGACGTATCCCGCCTGCTGGCAGAGTTCCGGGAGCAACACTTCGTCGGCCGCGATGCCAATCGGACTGGTGTGATTGAGTGCCCCCGCCATCCCGACGCGGTTCGAGTAGCACCCGGTCATCAGCGCCGCACGCGAGGCCGTGCAAACCGGTTGAGCCACGTAAAAGCTCGTGAACCGCGTTCCCTCGCGCGCCAGACGATCGAGATGCGGCGTGACAAGTCCCTTCGCGCCGTAGCAGCCGACATCTCCATAACCGAGATCGTCCGCCAACAAGATCACGATGTTGGGCCGCTCCACAGCGGGCGGCGGGTCGTGCGCGTGAACCACCAGGTCGGCCAACAACAGCGCCGCCATGACCAACAGACTTCGATATCTCGCGCTGCCCAAAGTGAGACATTTGCTCATAGTCGGTCTTGGTGAGCCGGGTGGCGTCAGCCCCCGGACTTGTTGCTCATGAAGTCCGGGGGCTGACG
>JAYTQJ010000617.1:0-17150 GCA_043746775.1 Schlesneria sp. | reverse complement strand
TACACCGGCGGCTAGCGCCGTGCCGCTCAGTCGAGCATCCAACACAAATGGCGAAGGCCCCCTTTTTCCGCCTGCAATCACGGGCAAGCGAGACGCTTACCCTACGTTTTTCAACAAGCGGCTTATGTCGGCTCTGAAGTCGGCGGGGTGAACTTCGGCGCGGTGGCATCGACGGCGCGGCTGGTGGAACGCCAGCTTCCTGCGTGTTCGGCGGGGACTTCTTCTTTCGCGACGACGGGCGGCTCGGTGGCTGCGGCCTGCGGCGGCTCGAATTTCGGTGTCGCCGTTTCGACCTGATCTTCCGTGGGAGTCGGTCGTGAGCTGTTGCTCGATTCGTTCTTCGAGAATGAGGAACGATCGACCTCATCCTCGATGCCGCTCAAGCCCTTCTTGAATTCGGTCACGCCCTTGCCGAGGCTGCGCGCGACTTCGGGGAGACGCTTGCCGAACAACAGCAACGCGATGATCCCCAGAAACACCATTTCCATCGGGCCGATTGGTCCCATGATTGATCTCCTCAACAAGACTCTGAAAACTCGATGAATGAACAGCAGCGGCCCGTCGGAAAGAAGTCCGGCTTTACGAAAAGCTGGACTTCAAACAGTCCGACTTCAAGAAGGTTGCCGCTTACTTGGCGGGGTCGTCTTTGGAATCGACCGCCTTCGGTGGTTCGGGCTTGTCGTCCGCGTCACCGTCGCGCACACCCTTCTTGAATTCCGTCACGCTTTGGCCAAGCGAACGCATCGCGCCGGGAAGCCGACTGCCGAACAGCAGCAGTGCGATACCGCCAACGATGCACATCTCCATCGGTCCCAGGAAAAACGCCAGAGGAAACATCTCGACCTCCTTTTTTCCAGCGGCCACTTCGCCGCCGAAAACACTGAAGAAACGGATCGCGGGGACAACTGCCGTGAGCAGTCTGTTGGATTTCTCGTGGAGCAGGTTTTCGACCCGCCCGCGACGCGTGAAGACAAGAGACTGGCGGGTTTCTTCCCGCCCCACATCTCAGCCCAACAGGAGCAGTCAACCGACCGCAGGCACGCGAGGCAGACAGGCCATGAACATTCAACCCGCCCGAAGACTCTAGCGTGTATCCACTCAGATCGCCCGCGAAAGAGAGCAGGACCGTCGAGCGGCGGGCCGATTCTAGCGGGCAAGGTGAGACTGTCAATTCGCCCCGCAGAGTCCACCGCCCGCCTGTGACGGTTGAGCCAATTCTGCGAGCCGTTCAGGCAGGGACATCGCCTTGTTGTGTCCGCGAAATCTGTAGGGTGGGACCAGCGGCGCTTCGCCGCGCCGGCCCACCATGATGTCTCGACGATTCCTGATGGTGGGCCGGCGCTCGAAGCGAGCTGGTCCCACCCTACGCCGTTCAGGCGATGGCCTTGCCGTTCAGGCAATGGCGGCGTGGTACGTGGACGAGAGCAACAGCAGCATCTCGCCGAACTGGACCTCTTCGCACCATGATCGTAGTTCGGCATCGGACTCGGCCGCTTCGCAGAGATCGACGAACGCGAACGGTTCCCAGCCGCTGGCAGTGACGAGACGTGGTTGCCAGCGTTTGAGTTTGGTTTCGAGCGAACCGGATGTTCGTGCGAACACCGTCGTCACCTGTTGAGCCAACTCGGCGAAGTTCGCGTGCCGTCCAACCTGCCGGAACCAGTACTTGGCGTTTCCGTAATCCGGCTCGCGACGATGCAGGATCGCGTGCCAATAGTCGGCGTTCTGATGGCCCTCAATCGACTGCGAACACGAGTGGCTCTCGTCGAAGAAGTCGTTGAGTAACAACAGCCCCGCTCGAATCGAGACTGTGTCGGGACTGTTGGGTTTCGCGTTTGGAATCGGCAGGCTGGCAATGAAGTCACGGAATCGCGTGGCGGTGGGTTCGGATGCCGGCGTCGTCAGGCTTGGCCAACGGCGAAGAGTCGATGCGGCGGATCCGTCGCTCTCGACAAAATGGATAGGCCCCGAGGCGGCCACTTTCATCGTGAGTCCCAGCCAACCGATCCCTACAGGGGCCGACGCGATTTGATTTCGCACTGCCCGAACTGAGACCGCGACAGCCGGATCGCAGGTTGGAGACGCGGCGATCAAACTCAATAGCGGTGGCAACTCGCCACGCAACGCGGAGCGTCGCGCCGGATCGTTCGGGTCACAGACAACGACGACATCCGCAAGTGGCTGCTCGAAGAACGCTCGTTCGATCAGCGCAAGCATCGGCGAATCGACTCGCGATCCCAGCACGACAAATTCCGCAGGCGGATTCGCGCCGGTTGGCTCAATCAGTTCGAGCGGACTGCGGCAGTCATCCCACGGTGCAACGGCAAATCGACCAGTCATCAGCATCCGTTCTGTAGCAGTGTGAGTTGAACTTCAGGCTTTCCGCCAACAGGACATTGGGTCGAAATTCGCCGGTTTTAGGTGAGCGGCAGAAGTTGTCATACCGGCAATTGAAGCCTGACGCGCAAGCGAAGCCTAGGACATCGAGCACCCTTCGCTTGCGCGTCAGGCTTCGATGGGTAAGCTTTTTCTTGCCGCTCGCCTTAGCGAGGCGGTTACGGCGTCTGGCTCTTCGGTTTCGAGTTGGCTGTTGGCAGCGGCACATTCTCGAAACGGAATGAGACTGTTTGCTCCTTCACGTCGCGGAACAGTTTGAATTTCACTTCCAACTTCTCGGACAATTTGCCGCCCTGATCGAAGCCTTGCAGGCGAAGCACGGTTTGTCCTTTGTCGATTTCGGGCAGGAAGACGTTCGTCACGCCCGCCGCATTTCCAGGACTCGACGCCGTGGCCTTGCCGAGGAAGTGGGCCTTGCCACAGGACAGCGTCAGGCTTTCGGCACCAGCACCACCCAACAGCGGTTTGTTGAGGAGCAGCTTTACGCCCGCCGCTTTGAGATCGGGATCGGTCAGCGCACGCAGCGCTTTCTTCGGCGCATCGCTGATGGTGAAGTCGCTCGCGGCACCGAAGGTCAACAGTTGGAACGTCCCTTCGAGCGCGGTGATCTTTGTCGCGGTGGCGGCGGGGGGATCGACCGAGAACCGGATGCGCATGGATCCGGCGGGATGCTCGAAGCTGAGTTTGTCTTCGCTGTCGTAAGGAATCAGTCCCTTAAGCGGATCGGGACCGAAGGTCACGGGATTCTTCGAGGTCTTCAGCGTGCTGCCGCCTTCCAGCGACATCGTTTTCATCGAGACTTGGCCGATCGCACAGTAGGTATTCAGCGAAGCGCCGCTCACGTCGAACATCAACTGAACCGGGAACGACTGTTTGCCATCGGCGCTTGCGGACGGGAAGTCGCTCCAGCTTGTCTTGGCGGAGAGCGTTAATCCGTCGGGGAGTCCTTCGGCCGTGATCGACGGCACCGGCTCGGACTCACCCGGCTTTTTGCCTCCTCCGAGTGAGCCGGACTGAATTGCCGAGGCGACGGGAGGCGATCCGGTTTGTGGTCCCGCTCCCAGGCTCGGGGGTGGACCACCCGCCATTGAGCCGAAGCCGCCGGTCATCGCCATCACGGTCAGGATTGCGGGCAATTGTTCGAGTTGCTTTTGGGCGGAATCGGGAACGCTCGTGGCGATTCGCACTTGCTGAGACTGTTCGTCGAGTTTGATGTTGTCGATCAACATCTGCCCGAGATCGCCGAGCAACGGCGGCGCGGTGGCTTTAATGAAACCGAACTGGCCCTTCAGTTGCTCCAACTGCGTCTCCAGTTCCGTCTTCATCTTCTTCGATCCGTCAGCACTGTTACTGGCTGCGGCAAGGTTGAGATCAAAGCCGCCTTTGATCGACAAACCGAGGCTCAGCCGTTGTACGCCATAGTCCTTGGTGGCGGACTGCATCATCGCCAACGCGCCGGGAAGCTCGAATCCTGCGGGTGCGTCTCCGGGCTTGGCCTCCTTCACGACACTGGCCAGCACGATGTGCGAGGCATGTTCGACTCCCGAGAACTCTTTGCGCGGAACGACGGTCTCGCCCCGATCCATCGTCGCCAGCATGTCCGCCAGCGTGCCGAAAATGAGCGTGTTCGAGTCAGCGGCCCATCCACCCGACGCTGGCTGCAACGGCTTGACCGGTGCCTCGAAATAGGTCTTCCCGTTCTTCTCTTTCTGCTGCGTGCCGGGAGCTGTTTCCAAGAGCGTCTTCAGATCGATCACCTTCTTCGTCCGAATCACGACGACGAATCGCTGGTCTTCCGGACGGAGACTGCCAAATGGATTCGGTGGCATTCCGGGTGGACCGAAACTCGGTTCGCCCGCTCCCGGTGGAGGAGGCGATGTTCCGCCAGCCGCCTTCGTGCGGAGCAGCGCGCCGGAGAGATCGGCCATGCCAAACGTGATGCTCTCAATCTCGGTGGGCAGCAATGTGGTTTGCTTCTGAAAGTCGGCGACACCGGCGGCGACCTCAGGCATTTCAAGTGAGGACTTTAGGAGAGGCGCGGCCCAGATGTCGGCCAACTTCACATGAATCAACAGTTCGGTATCCGCCGGGAGCCAACGGAGCGCGAGCATCCTTTCGGCGGGAGTCATTGGATTGACCGGAGCGGCAGCGGCAGCGGGAACGGGGGCGGCTGGCGCAGGTGCCGCGATGGGTTCCGGTTTGCTCCCACCGAAGACGCCCGCGAAGAACAGTCCCGCGATCAGTAGCACGACGGCGGCGGCAATACCGCCACCGATTATCACACCGTTGCCGCCGCCACTCTCTCCACCACTCTTCTTGCCGCTCGACTTCTTGCCTGTCGAGCCGCCACCGCGCTTACGGTTGCTGGCGGATTTCGCGGGAGCTTCGTCCTCGTCAAACACATCCGCATCGTCGTCGTCGGGAGCCTCGGCCACGAAGGCATCGGAACACTTGGGGCACTTGATCTTCTTCCCCAGCTTGCTGCGATCAGGCAGGCTGAGCTTCGCGCCGCAACCGGGACATTCCACAGAGACTTTGGCCATGAACGACGCTCCAACAACAGACAACTTTGCGGATCAACTCGCCGCAGATCATTTGGGCACCGGCGACTCACCATGAGACTCGCCGGTGCCATCGTACTGCGGGAGGGTGACTTTGCGAGGCTAGCTCAGACACCACGCGGCAACTGATTTACTCATCGAAGCCTGACGCGCAAGCGAAGTCCTTCTTCGCTTGCGCGTCAGGCTTCGATACGCGGCTACGATATTTTGCGAGGCCGGCTCATGTCCCCAGCAAGTGCCGCAGCGATCCTTCGAGCGTTGGAAACTGGAATTGGTAGCCGGACTCGCTCAGCCGGTTCGGCATCACGCGGGCGCTGCCGAGCAACAAGTCGTTGGCCATCTCACCGAACCCCAGCCGCGCGGCCCACTCGGGCATCGGCAGGATCGTGGGGCGACCGAGGACTCGGCCGAGCGTCTTCGTGAAGTCGTAGTTCGTCGCGGGATTCGGTGCCGTCGCGTTGACGGGGCCGGACATTCGATCGTTCATCAGGCAGTGATGGATCGAACCGACCACGTCATCAATCGCAATCCAGCTCCAGTATTGCCGACCGCTTCCCACGACTCCTCCTCCGCCAAGCTTGAACGGAGTCAGCATCGCGGCCAAGCCGCCTCCCTTCGTGCTGAGAACCACGCCGATCCGCAGATTGACGACGCGAATCCCTTTGTTGCGCGCGGGTTCAGTCGCCGCTTCCCAATCTCGACAGAGATCGGCGAGAAAGCCCGCTCCTGGCTGAGCCGACTCGTTCAATATGTCGGCACCTCGATCGCCATAGAAACCGATGGCCGAAGCGCAGACCAGCGTCTTCGGCGGGCGTTGCAACTGGGCGAGCGATTCACACAGCAGCTTCGTCCCTTCGATCCGGCTGCTGCGCAGTCGGGCTTTGACCTTCTCGCTCCAGCGCGCCCCAGCAATGTTCTCTCCCGCCAAATGCACGACGGCATCGAGTCCTTCGAGCCGCGCCTTGGGGAGATCGCCACGATCGGGCGTCCACGGGATGTCGTTCGGCTCGGTCGGGTTTGATCGCGTGAGACGGAAAACCTCGTGACCGCCCGTGGTCAAAAACGGACAGAGCGCCGAACCGACCAACCCCGTCGCACCCGTCACCAGTACCTTCATCGTCGGTCGTCCTTCATAAGGGGCCTGTGCCCGGATGTCGTTCAATGTGATGGCGTGCCGATAACGAAACGTCCGTTCCAGCTTGTGCCTCACGAACCGTCCGCCACACCAGCGGCCCAATCTTCCCAGCGGCAGAACATACTCGATGTGATCTTCCAATTCGCACGACTGTGCGGTGAGGGGCGAGATTCTATGCGTGTGCTCGAAATGAGCAAACGGACCGCCGACCTGTACGTCCTGAAATTGTCGGCCCGGTACGAAGGCTCGATGTTCGGCGACCCAACGCTTTGTGAAGGGGCCGATCCGCACTTGCAGTTCCGCCCGCGCCCCGTCCTCAATCCCGCCGGTGTGAGACAGCAGTTTGATCTGCTCCCACGGAGGGACCAGCCGCTGAAAGGCACCGGGCCGCGCGTGCCAATGGAAGACCGCTTCGGCCGACGCGGGGAGAATGACTCGACGTTCAAAGACTTCCATGAGACGGGCCATTCGTTGTTCGAGCGTGAGGGCGGATTCACCTGATTTCCGAGCGGGGTGGCGTCAGCCCAATGGCACTCACTTTGTGGTGTAGCTGAAGTCGTCAGACTTCAGAAGATCGTCAAAGCCGGCTGAATTCTCACGAATTCAGCTACGTCGCACAGAACGTCAATTTGAAGTTCGCTCAAAGTGAGTGCCATTAGACTGACGCCGCCCCGCTCAGATGTCTCATCAATGACCGTGCGAGGTATGAACGAAACGCAATCGCCATTCACCCCTCACTCGATCTCACCCACTTGGGCGAACCCCTGCAACTTTCCCAGCGACGCGATCACGATCTGGCGGACTCGTTCTTTACTGAGGCCCATCTGGATGGCGATGTCATGCAGGCTTTGTCCTTGAGGCTGGCCGTCGAGACCGAATCGCGCGGCAACGACGATCCGCTCGCGCTCCGAAAGTTGAGACAGCAGCCGCTGCACGACCTCAACGTGATGAGCTGCCTGCCGTTCGTCGTCCTCCGGGGGAACGCGGTCATCGACGAGACGACTGGCCCAGCGATCGTCTTCGCCGACGGCTGAGTCGAACCGCGATTGGCGTCGCTTCAAGAACCGAAACATCTGGTTGCGAACCGCCCACGTCGCATACGTGCTGAAGCGATTGCCGAGACTGATGTCGAACAGCTCGACCGACCGAATCAGCGGCAGCGTCCCTTCGCTAATGAGTTCCGACATCTGGTCGATGGCCCCGGCTTGCTTCAACGACGATAGCTTCTTCGACAGAGCGACCACGAGCCGCAGATTGCTCCGCACGATCCGGTTCCTCACGTCGTTGGCTTCACGCAGGTCGGACTCGATCCGTTCGACGAGTGCCTCATCGGGGCGGTTCAAGCTCAACCGCCGCCGGTTCTGCTCTGCTTGCCACTTCAGGAAATTCATTCGCGAGAACAGGTAAACCTCTTCCTCGATCGACAGCAGTGGCATCTCGACCATGGCCGCGACAAACGCCAAGCCGGGTTCGAGCTTGGTCGCGTGTTGAGTCTGATCGAGTGAATTCGGTCGCAACGCGGCGAGCCTCGCGGTGGAATCGACTTCATGAAAGAGTGGGTGATCTACAAACGTAATCTCACGCTCGACCCAGTCGCGCACGCGAGCCAGCAGCTCCGGCGAGGGCCGTTGCGGTGAGCGACATCGAGTTGGCTTCAGCTTCGCCTGCGGAACGTCGCACCACGTGGTTGGTGTCCGATCCGCCCGACGGCAGGTCGTGGTCATCATGCTTGCTCCCGAGTAATCCGCTTCCATGGCGGAAGCACCTGTGTTGATCGAAGTGAGGACCGTAGAAGCCTGCGGGACATTAACTGGCTGTCAGTCAGGACTTTTGGAAGTGAGGCCTCACCCAACCATCAGGTAATGGGTCAGATTGAATTGCACGCGTCCGATTTCTTTCGGAGCGGGGGACGTGAGTCCCCTGGTGCTTGGGCGTCAGCCCGCTACCCAACCCGCGAAATGCCAGGGGGCTTACGCCGCCCCGCTCCGAAAATGGCAAGAGGACTTACGCCCAAGAATCACGTTGCTCGCACAGGTGCCGCATCAAACTGACCCACCACGAACCATCGGTTGGTGTTGTTTCGATTCTCACTCTCGATACCATCTCGGGCCGATAAGACTTCAAGACTTCATTCAGTCCGACTTTCACGCGGACGGGAATCTCCGCTTGGTCACTTGCTGAGGGGCAATCCATGAGCCGTCAAACAAACACCACGTCCGATCTGACCGCCATGTTTTCTCGCCGCCAGATGTTGCAAGCGGCGGGGATCGGTGCCCTGCCAATGGGGATGCCCGGCATGGTCGCGGCGGGAGTCGATCCGCGACGCGGTCTCGGCAAAGGAGCCGCGAAGAAGTCGTGCATCTTCATTTTGCTGTGTGGTGGACCGAGTCACATCGACACTTGGGACTTGAAGCCGGACGCTCCCGACACGATTCGCGGGCCGTACTCGCCGATCGCGACGGCGGTGCCGGGCATGAACATCAACGAGATGCACACTCGGCTGGCGAAGCTGACCGACCACATCACGTTGATTCGGTCGATGACGCATGTCGGCAACATCAGCAACCATTTCGACGCGATGCACCATCTGCTCAGCGGTCAGGCGGAGGCCCCGCTCGACGCGCCGTACATCGGGTCGATCCTCTCGCGAGCACGTCCAGACGATCGCAGCATCGCGCCGTATGTCTGGCTGATCAAATGCGTCGGCGATCCCGTCTTCTGCGCGGTCAACATCGGGAACGGCGGGCATCTCGGCATGATGCACAGCCCGTTGTTTGTCGGCTCCGCGACGAATCATCCCGCGATGGAGAAGTTCACGCCGCCGGATGAGCTGATCGCCGCAGTCACGACCGACCGAATGCAGGATCGCCGCCGGTTGCTCAACGGACTCAGTCCTTCTGTGGACAATGTCGCGCGGCACCGAGCGACCACCGACTGGCAGGAGCTTCACGGCCGAGCCTTCGATTTGACGAGCGGCTCGGAAGGGCGCGAACCATTTGAATTGCATCGCGAACCCCAAGCGGTGCGAGATCGTTACGGGATGCACCCGCTGGGACAGAATCTTTTGTTGGCACGACGGCTGATCGAGTCGGGTGTTGGCTTCGTCACGGTCAATGGTTGGACCGGCCCGTCACCCAATGGTGGCGGCGGACCTCCCGCCTCAAGCTGGGACATGCACGGTGGCGAGATGGGCATGGGCAACGCCTTCGGCAGCGGATCGTATGGCATGGGCTGGTGCTTGCCGTGTCTCGATGAAGGTCTGTCCGCGCTGCTGACCGATCTGCACGATCGCGGCATCTTGGAAAACACGATGGTCGTCGTCACCGGTGAGTTCGGTCGCACGCCGAACATCAACCAGAACGGTGCGGCCAACCCCGGCCGCCAACACTGGCCGTCCTGCTTCTCGACGATCGTCGCTGGCGGCGGCATTCGCGGCGGTCGGGTCTATGGCGAGACCGACAAGCACGGTGCCTACGTGAAGGATCGCCCCGTCCGTCCCCAAGACCTCGGCGCGACGATCTTCCATTCGCTGGGTGTGCCGCTCGACATGCGACTCGGAAGAGATGGCTTCACCCGCCCGCTCTCCACCGGCGAGCCGCTGCTCGATCTGTTTGGATAACTTGGCGGATGGATTTCTCATACTGTGAAAAGCCGCCGCCTTTCGGCCGCAATCGAACGTAGGGTGGGACAAGCTCAGTTCGAGCGCCGGCCCACCATGCCTTGGCTTTCGCCACTGCGGTGAGCCGGCGCTCGAACTGAGCTTGTCCCACCCTACGCAATACGAGCGAGCCGACAAGAAGTGAACGCTTGGTGTCACGAGTCCGTCCGGATGGTGTGTGTTGAGGGATCGACGTGCTTGAGTTGATGAATCTTTTGATGCCGACGCGATTGCTTCAGCCGTTGTTGAAGCCGATCGTCCGGTTGTTTCTCGGATTCATTGCCATCCCGATTTTTCGACTGTTCGTGCGGCGCGTCGTCAAAGTGCAGGAGCTGGATGAGGAACTGGAGAAAGACCTCGAACAATGGTTTCGCGGGGCGCTGCTGCTGCTGCTCGCGACCAAGAACATGGAATCACTCGTCTTCGGCTGGGTGAGTCAGGAAGTCCTCGACGACCGCAATCTGTTGTTCATGGCGGGCCGGCTGCTGTTGGCGATCGGCGTGATCGAAGGGATGCCGGACCAGTCGTTGTTCGCGCTGATCTATCCCGGCCCACAACCGCCTAAGATCGAGCGAGGTCGCGCCCTCTGGAGCATCCTCCGTTACATTCCGAAGCTCCTGAAAGGTGTGGCCTGCCAGCATCTCAATCGCTCGTCACCCGTGTTCGCGATTCTGGCGGTCATCTATCTCGGTGAGATCGGCTGGATTTGCTATGGGATGGCCATTGGGCAATATCTGTTGATCGGCCTCGTGACCTCGAAGGACAAAGCGTTGAACGTCCTCCAAAAGTTCGATGAAGCCGTCGATCTGCAACGCCATCAACTGGAAGCTGAACTTCAACTCCACGCCGCCGCCCGACAATCCGCCGCCGCCAAGTTGCACGAACACGATCATCACGGTGGGATGTAACGCGAACGGATGTCGCGCATGTACTCGTAGGATGGACGCCCTCGTCCGTCCCGCTTCGACTCGAACGGACGGACGGCGTCCATTCTTCGTGTTCTCATCCCGCCAAAAAGGAGTCACAACGATGAGCATCATCACCGAGCCAACCGGCCGAAGATGGCGGATTCAACCGTCCATCATTGCCGCATTCGTTTGCGGGATGCTGGTGATCTACCCAATCAGTGCCGGGCCGATGGCTCATGTACTTCGGTCTCGAACAGAACTGTACGCCAAGCTCTACGATCCGCTCTGTGTGGTCACGAATCGCCTCCCCAGCCCCGTGATTGATTGGTATCTCAGCTACGTCCAGTCATTTGAACCTATAGAGTATCACCAAGGTTGCGGCATATCTCCGGGTGTCTATGCACCACGGACGGGGCACATTGAAAGTTCGAATATTGTGTTTCTGGTTCACACACGCATCAGCACAAGTCACTCACCGTCAACAACTGACACCGATTCCGTATCACCAACAGATGAGGAAACTCCATGAAGTATTGCTTCCCCGTTTTGACATTGCTCGTCCTACTGATCGGCTGCAATTCCGAGTCTCCTGTTCCGAGTCAGGCCAAAGCTCCAGTGGCTTCTCCTGCCGTGGCACAGCAGACGACGGAGGCAACTCCGTCCGATAAGGCCGCATCCAATATCGCAACGTCAGTTGAAGTGAGTGCCGTCCCCGCACTCGAAGAGCCAACCACCGACGGGCACAACTGGCTGAAGCGGGAAGAACTCGAAGCGGGTTGGGTGAGGCTCTTTGATGGGCGGACCCTCTTCGGGTGGAAGGCCAACAACGATGTCGCGTGGTCGGTGAAGGACGGCGTGGTCTCGGCTGAGGCCGGTGAGTCGGGGTTGCTCTGCACGACGAGTCGCTTCGCTGACTATGAGCTGCGGTGTGACTTCAAGCTCGCGACCGGAGGCAACAGCGGCGTGTTCCTGAGGACGCCGATGAAGCCGACCGATCCGGGAGTCGACTGCTACGAGCTGAACATGTGCGACGAGCATCCGTCGGGGTTTCTCACGGGAAGTCTCGTCAAACGAGCCAAGCCGGAAACGCCCGTCGTGAGCGGCGGCGAATGGCACTCGTACCACGTCCGTGTGGAAGGCCCGAAGGTCGTCATTCAGATGGACGGCAAGCCGGTCCTCGACTTCACCGACGCGATCGACAAGCCACTGAAGACCGGCCACATCGGCTTGCAGTTCCGGGAAGGAAAGATCGAGTTCCGCAACGTCTATCTCAAGCCACTCGGCACGCAGCCGCTGTTCGATGGCGAGTCGCTCAAAGGCTGGCGCGAAGTCCCCGGCGGTCAGAGTAAGTTCGCCGTGAAGAACGGCACGATTCACGTCACCGGCGGACGAGGCTTCCTCGAAACGGAGCAGACGGCTGGCAACTTCGTCTTCCAATTTGAAGCGATCACCAACGGCGACAAGCTCAACAGCGGAGTCTTCTTCCGCGCGATGGAGGGGACCGAGAAAGCCCCCTCGCACGGCTATGAGTTCCAGATTCAAAGCGGTTTCAAGAACGGCGACCGGACGCAGCCCGACGACCACGGTACGGGAGCCATCTTCAAACGAGTCTCAGCCCGCCGCGTGATCTCGAACGACCGCCAATGGTTCACCGCGATGCTCGTCGCCGACGGGCCTCACTTCACCTCGTGGATCGACGGCGTCCAGGTCATCGACTGGACCGACGACCGCAAACCGAACGACAACCCGCGCGAAGGCCAACGCCTCAAACCGGGCCACTTCAGCCTGCAAGGCCACGACCCGACGACCGATCTCGCGTTCCGAAACATCAAGCTGGTTGAGACACCGGAATGAGTCCTCCACGTCTCTGGCTTCGCCAAGTCGAAGAGCGGAGATCGGCGAATGGCGGCGCGAGGTTCTCCCTCCTAGAATGCGGCCCCACTTTGAACAGAATCTCAAGTTGAGGGCGTGTGTTCACTCATGACTGCTGCTTTGAAAGAGATGCCTCGCCAGCCATTGGCTGCCACATCCAGCAACGACACTCCCGCGAAGGTTTCCTCGCTGCTCAGCCGCCTGCGGGAAGTCGTCGGTGACGAAGGGTTGCTCTCCAAGCCCGAACAACTGCTGGTCTACGAGTGCGACGGATACGTCGTCGAGAAGAAGTGCCCTGACGTGGTGGTCTTTCCGACCTCGACCGAGCAGGTCGTCGCGATCGTCAAGCTGTGCCATGAGTTTGACGTTCCGTTCGTGCCGCGCGGAGCCGGGACGAGTCTCGCAGGAGGCTGCCTCCCGATCGGGGGCGGCGTGATGATCGCCCTCACGCGGATGAAGCAGATTATTGAGGTGAACTATCGCGACCGGTACGCCATCGTCGAACCGGGGCTGGTCAACGTCCATCTGACCAATCATCTGAAGGGGAGCGGCTACCACTACGCTCCCGATCCGTCGAGTCAAGGTGCCTGCACGATCGGCGGCAACTTCGCGACCAACTCGGGCGGACCGCACACGCTGAAGTATGGAGTCACGGTGAACCACGTCCTTGGGGCCGAGGTCGTGCTGCCCGATGGCAGCATCGCGCAGTTGGGCGGCGTGACGGAGGACTCGCCCGGTTACGATCTGACCGGCCTGTTCGTCGGCAACGAAGGGACGCTCGGCATCGCGACGAAGGTCATCGTGCGGCTGACGCGCGACCCGGCCGCCTATCGCACGATGCTCGGCATCTTCGAGACCGTTGCCGATGCCACGAAGGCGATCAGCGAAATCATCGGAGCCGGCATCGTCCCCGCCGCCCTCGAAATGATGGATCAGGGGATCGTCAGCGCTGTCGAGCAAGCCTTTCATTTCGGCTTCCCACTCGACGCCGGCGCCGTCTTACTCATCGAGGTCGATGGTCTCGAAGTCGCCGTTGACGAAGAGGCTCAGCGGATCATCGCCCTCTGCACAAGCAGCGGTGCCCGCGAAGTGAGACAGGCCAACACACAGAAGGAGCGGCTGCTCCTCTGGAAGTGCCGCAAGCAGGCGTTCGGTGCGATCGGCCGGCTCAGCCCGAGCTACTGCACTCAAGACGGCGTCGTCCCACGCACGAAACTCCCCGAGATATTGGAGTTCATCATCGCCTGCGGTCAGCGGCACGGCCTGCGGATTGTGAACGTCTTTCACGCAGGAGACGGCAACATCCATCCGATCCTGCTGTTCGACGAACGCGACGCCGAACAGGTCAAACGAGTCCTCGAAGCGAGCGACGAGATCCTCGGCAAGTGCATCGAACTCGGCGGCAGCGTGACCGGCGAACACGGCATCGGCGTCGAGAAAATCAGCTTCATGGACAAGTTATTTGCTGCCGAAGACCTCGCTGTCATGGGCACCATCCGCGACTGCTTTAACCCCACCGGAAGATGCAGCCCCGGCAAGATGCTCCCCACGTCCGCGGGCTGCGGAAACGAAGCGATGCCCCGCATCAAACCGGGCCGCCGGGCTGCGATGTGATGGAATGAACAGAAGAGTTCGGCGTCTTCGCCTTTATTCGTGAGATTCGTGGTTCAAAACTCTTCTCCTCTGAAACAACTATGACTTCCGAATTCACACCGACGACGCAATCCGAACTCGCCCGCTTTGTGGCAGAGAATGCGGTGGGCGATAAGCGGACGCTCTCTCCCGTTGGGGGGCGGACCGCTTTGCATTTTGGCTTCAGGGCCGAGGAGGCTCAGACGGTCATCGCGCTGTCGGGGCTGGGTCGTGTCGTCGATTACCCTGCACGCGACATGACGATCACCGTCGAAGCGGGGATGAGGATGGATGAGCTTCAGGCGACGCTCGCCTCCGAACGCCAGCGGCTACCGATTGATATTGCTCAGGCGGGACGAGCGACCGTGGGTGGCGCACTCGCAACGAACACGAGCGGCCCGCGCCGGTTCGGGCATGGGACGTTTCGCGACTACGTGATCGGCATCTCAGCGGTGGACGCGCACGGTCGCGCGTTCAAGGCCGGGGGACGAGTCGTCAAGAACGTCGCGGGCTACGACATCTGCAAGCTGCTGGTTGGCTCACGTGGGACGTTGGCCATTGTCACGCAGGTCACGTTGAAGCTGCGGCCGCTCGCCGAGACCTCGGCGTTGTTGTGGAGTTCGTTCGCGTCGCTCGCCGACATCGAACGCGTCCTCGAACGACTGCTGACATCGGATGCACGGCCGGTCGCAATCGAAGTGCTGAACCCGGCGGCGGCGAGTCTCATCGCGGCGTCATCCCGCTGTGAATTGCCGATCACTCAGCCGGTGCTGTGTCTCGGTGTGGAAGGCTCGCAGCGCGAAGTCGATTGGCAGGTCGAGACGCTGCGGCGCGAAGTGGCTCCGTTCAGCGCGTCATCGAGCGACGTGGTCTCCGAACCCGAGGCAACCGCGCTGTGGCAGGCCTTCACCGAGTTCCAGACTTGCGCCGACGACCCGCTCACGTTTCAAGCCAACGTCCGGCCGTCTCAATGTGTGGCGTTCCTCGAACGGGCAACGAGGCTCGATGTCGCGGTTCAAGCTCATGCCGCGAACGGCGTCGTGATCGGCCAACTGCCCGAAAGCGCGGCGACGGTAGCCGAGACGGCTTCGATCTTGAACGAGCTTCGTCAAGCCGCACAGGCCGCGTCCGGCAACCTGCACATCCTCCACTGCGATCCCGAATGGCAGCGGTTCCTCCCGATGTGCGGCGAATCCGAACCGACGTGGCCGCTGATGAGGCAACTCAAACAGAAGCTCGATCCGCACGGTCTGCTCAACCCAGGATTGTTCGTGGATGGAGCGGCCGCGCGATGATCGAACTTCTTGCATTTCCAATGCGGCTCCAATCAGGGGTCATGGAACTGAACGCCCCCCCACCCTAACCCTCTCCCCGCCTGTGTTCGTTCATTGAAAACAGGCCGGGGCAAGGGGACAAGGCAAGCCAATGACCAACACTGTTTCAATCAACTCTGCTGACGTGTCGCTGTCAACGAGTGTGCCTTCGCCCACGCCGCGCGTTGGCAGCGGGATCGACTACGAAAAGTTTCTGGACTGCGTTCACTGCGGCCTCTGTACGGCAGCGTGTCCGACGTACTTGGAGACCGGGAACGAGAACAACTCGCCGCGCGGGCGCATCTACTTGATGAGGGCCGTGACCGACGGGCGGCTTGAGTTGACCGAGACCGTGACGCGGCATCTCGATCTGTGTCTCGATTGCCGCGCGTGTGAGACCGCCTGTCCGTCGGGTGTTCAATACGGGCGACTGATCGAACCGTTTCGGATTGAGATGCAGCAGCACGCGGCCAGCGGTGGACTGACGACGACCGGCGCAGCGGCCAAGCCGCGCAAGGCGGGTTGGTTTGAGAAGTACATCCTGTACGGGATGTTCCCTTATCCAAAGCGACTGCGGTGGGCGTTGGCTCCGGCGAAGCTGATGCAGATGACGGGGATCGACAAGCTGGCCGAGCGGATCGGTTTGACGAAGCTGCTGCCGGAAAAGCTCCGTCGGATGCAGAGGTTGTTGCCGCCGCTGGTCGCTCGCGAGCCGCAGTTGCCCGAGTTCCTTCCCGCCATCGGGCCGAAGCGTGCTCGCGTGGCATTGTTCACCGGCTGCGTGGCCGATGCGATGTTTCATCACGTCAATTGGGCGACGGCGCGCGTGCTGCAACAGAACGGGTGCGAGGTCGTTGTCCCGCGTAGCCAAGTCTGCTGCGGAGCCATTCACTACCACAGCGGCGCGGGCGAACCGGCTTTGCAACTGGCCCGCACCAATGCCGAGTCACTCCTCAGCGAAGACCTCGACGCGGTCATCATCAACGTCGCGGGCTGCGGTTCGATGTTGAAGGACTACGGCCACATGGGCGAGGAGCTGGCAAAGGGGAACACGGTGTTGCGGCAGACTCTCGAACGCTTCGCTCACAAGGTGAAAGATGTCTCGGAATTCTTAGCGGCACTCGGCCCAATCGCTCCGAAGGGCGAGGTCAATCTCACCGCGACCTATCACGACGCGTGTCATCTCTGCCACGCTCAAAAGATTCGGGAACAGCCACGCGATCTGCTGGCTCTTGTTCCCGGCTTAAAGCTGGTGCCGCTGGCCGAGTCCGAAATCTGCTGCGGAGCGGCGGGCAGCTACAACCTCACCGAGGGCGAGATGGCCGACCGCTTGGCCGACCGCAAGTTGAAGAACATCGTCGCGACAGGAGCTACCGCCGTCATCATGGGGAACGCGGGCTGTTCCCTCCAAATCCAAGCCGCTCTGCGTCAGGCCAACAAGCCGATCTGGGCCGCTCACCCGATGGAAATCCTCGACCTGAGTTATCGCGGTTTGAAGCCGCCGACTCTTGGGCGTTAGCCCTCTTGCTCCGCTCTGAGCGGGGCGGCGTCAGCCCAATGGCACTCACTTTGAGCGATTATCAAATGGACGTTCAGTGCGACGTAGCTGAATTCGTGAGAATTCAGCCAGCTTTGACGATCGGCTGAAGTCTTACGACTTCAGCTACCCCCCAA
>JAYTQJ010000616.1:0-7072 GCA_043746775.1 Schlesneria sp. | reverse complement strand
CCTTGACCTCGATGGCATCACCGACGGCATAGATGTCTGGATCATTGGTTTGAAGAAACTCGTTGACCCGGATGCCGCCACGCGGCCCGACTTCCAGGCCCGCATCAACTGCCAGTTTGTTTTCCGGACGCACTCCCACACCGAAGACGACCAGTTGAGCAGGCAGTCGTTGACCGGAATTCAAACAGACGATCAATCCGTCGGCGGTTTGCTCCAACGCTTCGGCCGACTGGCCGAGCAGCAGCGTGACTCCTTTGCTTGCCAACTCCTGAACGATGGGCGTGGTCATCTCTTTGTCGAAGGGCGTCAGAATCTGCTCGTTCTTCTCGACCATCGTGGTTGCGATGCCACGTCGGACGAAATTCTCCGCCAACTCCAAACTGATGAACCCGCCTCCCAAGAGCACGGCCTGCTTCGCGCCCCGGTCCACGCACTCCTTGATCGCATCGGTGTCCTGCAAGTTCCGCAACGTGAACACGCCGGGCAAGTCGATGCCGGGAATCGCAGGACGAAAAGGTGCCGCTCCAGTGGCGAGGATCAACTTGTCGTAGGGTTCCTCGTACTCGCGTCCCGATGCGAGGTCACGAACACGAACCGTTTTCTGAGTCCGGTCGATCGCTTCGACCGACGACTGAGTCCGCACATCAAGGTTGAAACGTGACCGCAACAGCGCGGGCTTAGCGACGAGCAGCTTCTCTCGCTCGGCGATTTGTCCGCCGACGTAATACGGCAGTCCACAGTTGGCGAACGACACATCGGGGCCACGCTCAAACAGAACAATGTGAGCCTCTTCAGAAAGGCGACGAGCACGAGCGGCAGCGGAAGCTCCACCAGCCACGCCACCAACAATCAACAGATTCATTTTCGAGATTCCTTAAAAAACGATTGTGTGCTGACCGCGACCGACGCGATGTACCACGACTGAATGGCTGCTTGCATCAAGGTGGACTCGTAGACGACGGGACAGCATTCGTCGCGGGTCCGAAATCTGAAAGCTCTTTGGGACGCATTGCCGCTCGCAAAGCGTTGAAGATCGCGAGGACGTCGATGATCTCCTGACACACTGCGCCGGCGACGGGAGACAACAGGCCGCCGCTGGCGAGGCCCATGCCGATCACGCTCAGGATCATGCCGCCGACGGCGCTCTGAAGAACGATACGTCGCATGCGCTCGCTGATGTGCATGAACTCGTCCACCTTCTCCAGCGAGCTGTCCATGATCACGACGCCGGCGGATTCGGTGGTGATGTCGCTGTTCTGGCCGATCGCGATGCCGACGGTTGCAGACATCAGCGCCGGGGCGTCGTTGATGCCGTCGCCGACGTACAACGTGCGTGCCTTGAGCGTCTCCGCACGGACGATCGTGACTTTCTCTTCCGGCGTCTTTTCGGCATAGACCTCGCTGATGCCGATCCGCTCGGCGAGGTAGCGCACCTCGGACTCCCGATCTCCCGAAACGATCATCAACCGATTGAAGCCGTGCCGCGGATGCAGATGTTTGATGAAAGAAACGCCTTCGACTCGCGGCTCGTCACGGAACCGGTACACCGCCGCGTAGCGTTCGTCGATGACCACAAAGCACTCGAGGCCGCCGGCATGAGCGGGAATCTGATCGGCTCCTGCCACCGGAACTTTCGCGAGTGCGCCGCGGCTGGTGATGCGCACCGAATGCCCGCCGACAGTCCCGCGCAGGCCCTGACCGGGCGGCTCGCTGATCTTGGTCACCTCTTGGAGCAGAATGCCCGCGGCCTCGGCCGAAGCCTTGATCGCATGAGCCAGTGGGTGCTTTGAGTAGCGTTCGAGACTCGCAACCAGTCCGAGCACATCCTTCGCGTCGAAGCTTGTCGCCATGACTTGATCGGTGAGTCGCGGTCGGCCATAAGTGAGCGTCCCCGTCTTGTCGAAGATCGCCGTGCGGCAGGTCGCGATCGTCTCCAGCACGACCGGATTCTTCACGATGACGCCGCGCCGCGCACACAGCGAGATCGCGCCAATGATCGCCACCGGAATCGCAATCAGCAGCGGGCACGGTGTCGCCACGACCAACACGGCGAGGAACCGGCTGGCATCTCCGCTGATGAACCACGCGACCAGCGCGATCAGTACTGCCAGCGGCGTGTAGTACGCACCGAGCGTGTCGCCCAGGCGACGCATCCTCGGCCGGTTTTGCTCGGCGGCACGCATGACCTGCATGATCTTGGCGTAGCGCGAATCGGCAGCCGGGCGAGTCACTCGAATCGTCAGTGCCGATTCCCCGTTGATCGCCCCGGAGATCACATCCGAGCCGGGCGTCTTCGACATCTGGAACGGCTCGCCGGTGAGGAACGACTCGTCCATGACACCGTTCCCCTCGATGACGTTGCCGTCCACCGGGCAGATATCGTGAGGAAAAATGACGAGCGTGTCGCCGATCACCACCTCGCTCAGCGAGACATCGACCACTTGCCCATCCTGCCGCCGATGGCCGAGCGATGGCATGCGCTGCGCGAGCGCACGCAGGACCGACGACGCGCTGCGAACCGCGTAGCTCTCGATCGCCTCGCCGCCGGAGAGCATCAGCACCACGAGCGCACCCGCCAGATACTCGCCCAGCAACACGGCCGTCACGATCGAGATCCCGGCCAGCAGATCCGAACCGAACTCAAACTTCGCCACCTTCTTCAGCAGTCCATAGAGGAGCGGTATCCCGCCGACTGCCAGCACGATCCACAGCGGCATCTGGTACGACGTGGCCTCACTGGATGTGCCGTAGCGCAGCACCAGATGCACCGCGATCCCCACCAGCGCAAGCCCGGCGACGACGACCATCCCTCGGCTCGTCCAGAATGCCAACAGCTTCGATGTCATCCCAACGTGGGTTGGTGTTTCCATTGATTGTCCCTTACGACACTCGAACTTCAGAACTTGCTTCAGCACGAACGAGTTGCTTCAACGCCTGATGCCCAACCGGTGGGTCGATTTGCCAGGGAATTATCGCAGTGCGCTGAGCATGCTCGACGATGACTTCCCGGATGAACTGTGCTTCGTGACTCTGCCGACCGCGAAGCACGGGATCAGTCACCTTCAGCGGTAACAGACTCTGATTGATGACCCAGGCATACGGTTCGATCTCGGCGCGTCTCAGATCGCGCTGCAACTGGGCCGCTTCGTGAACGGGAGTCGCTTCGGGAAGCGTGACGATCAGCACGCGAGAAAAGTTGGGATCACGCAAGCGAGGCAGAAGTTGTGCGACGGATTCAGGCATCTCGCTCGACTGGCGCAGCACTTCGCGGTGATAGGCCAGCGCGGCATCGAGCAACAGAATGGTGTGTCCGGTCGGGGCGGTGTCCAGAACGACGAACCGATCCGTTCCTTCGGCAACCGCTTCCGCGAAGACACGGAAGACGGCGATCTCTTCGGTGCAGGGAGAACGCAGGTCTTCAGCCAGCAACGATTGACCTGCAACATCCAGCCCAGCACCGGCAGTCTGCATGACTTCGGCAGAATACTTTTTCGTTTCAACCGCAGGATCGATCCGACTCACCGAGAGGTTCGGCAGCGCATCGCTCGCAATCGTTGCAGCGAGGTGCGCGGCGGGATCGGTTGTGGAAAGATGGACGCGAAAACCGAGTTCGGCGAGTCCCACCGCGACGGCCGCTGCGACAGTCGTCTTGCCCACCCCGCCTTTGCCCATCGCGAGAATGACGCCGTGCCCCGGAGCAGCCAGACCATCCATCAGCGCGCCAAGCGTCGATGGCATTGTGAAGTCCGACTTTGGCGAAACACTCTTGTCGGCGACCATTGTTGGTTGCGTTCCGAACGCGCGCAGTGCGGCAACGCCCAACACGCCGCCCGTTGTGAGCGGAATCGCGCTGCGTGGAAGGTCTCGCAACGAGTCGGGAATTGCTGACAGTGCGGCTTCGCCTCGCTGTTGCATCGCGACCGCAAGGCGATCCGACTGGTCGCTGGCCTGAAACACGCCATTCACCACGAGGTGCTGGTTCTGCACTCCGAGCGCCGCGAGTTCGCCGCTCGTGCGAGCCGCTTCTCGTAACGCTGTCACCTCCGGGCGAGTCACCAGCACGAGCGTTGTGGTCGCAGCATCGCTCAGCGCATGCACGGTGTCCTGATAAAGCTGCTGCTGAGCTTGCAGCCCAGCCAATGGTCCGAGGCACGATGTGCCGGTGGTGTTCTTCTCCATGAAACCCGACCACGCGGACGGGAGGGTCAGCAGTCGCAGCGTGTGCCCGGTCGGCGCGGTGTCGAAAATCACATGGTCGAACACCGAGGTCGCGCTCGCATCACCAAGGAGCCGAGAGAACTCGTCGAACGCGGCGATCTCCAGCGTGCAAGAGCCGGAGAACTGCTCTTCCATGCTCGCAATCGCCGTGGCCGGCAACTGTGACCGGTACGGGCCGACCATCCGCTCGCGGTATTCGGCCGCCGATTTCTCCGGGTCGAGATTCATGGCCGAGAGTCCCGGCACCGAAGGGACCGGAGTCGGATGATGTCCGAGCGGCGTCCCCAATACTTCATCGAGATTCGAGGCCGGGTCCGTGGAGACGAGCAGCACTTTCTTGCCCGCATCAACCAACCGAATCGCCGCAGCGCACGCCAACGAGGTCTTGCCGACGCCCCCTTTCCCGGTGAAGAACAGGTTGCGAGTGGGATGGTCGAGGAATTTCATGAGATGCCCTTAGGCGGATGCGAAGGATCGAGTGGCTTGCGATTGCCCAACTGACTCGTGATTGCCCAACTGGCTTGCGACTAATCAGCGACAGCAGCCGGATGAGCCGCAACACGCGCCGCCTTCGTTGGCCATCTGCAATGCCTCGGTTGCGGCCTCTGAGCCAACCCATTTGGCGAGCGTGCCCCGCGACGGATACTCGGTCCGACTCACGATGCGACCATCGACCGTGATCAGCGGCAGGCAGTCCGTTCCTTGCGAGGCCAAGAGCTGTTGGACCTCAGAGTTCTGCACGAACGCCGCCGGCTGTTGGGCCAAGTTGAATCGCTCGACCTGATGTCCCTGAGATTTCAGCCACGCCAGATCGGCCGCGAATCGAGGCAACACCGGGTCAACCTGCGGTCCGCAGACACCCGTCGAACAGCACATTGGCTTGTCGTAAACCTGAATCGTTTTCATGGTCCTTCACTTGTCGTTGGAATTGATTGGCACCATCTCGAATGGCTTGAGCGCACGCGCTCCGCCGCTTGCATTGGCTTCGATCTCATTCACTGACCAGCAATCTCTGAGCCATCGACTCTGCTCCTAGTTCATTCGCCACAGCGTGAAGTTCAGGAACACTGCAAAACTCACCCAGGCGAGATACGGAACAAGCAGCAGCCCCGCCGGTCTGCTGACTCTCCAGAACGCGATCAACGTTGCTGCGAGTGACAGCCAAAGCAGAGCGATATCGGACAGTGCCAGTCCAATCTGGTGCATCCCAAAGAACACCGGGGTCCAGATCGCATTCAGGAGCAGTTGCACGAGAAACAGTCCCAGCGGCCGCAGGCGAGCCTTCCAGCCTCCCTCACACCAGACCAGCCAGGCCGCCACGCCCATCATCAGATAAAGCACGGTCCAAACGGGGCCGAAGATCCACGCGGGAGGATTCCACGCGGGCTTGTGCAGTCCCCCATACCAGCCATCAATGGACACGAAGAATCCGGTGCCAGCCGTCGCGAGACACAACGCACACCAGCCGACCAGAGCGAGTGATTGTCTGACATTGATGGTCGCTGGTTTGAATGCGGTACTCATGGCGAACTCCTGAATGTTGTTGGAACAACGATTACGCGAACGAGATCAACGGCTTGATCATTCCGTCCTCTTTAGTCTGCATCATCCGGAACGCCTGCTCGATGTCCTTGAATGCAAAGCGGTGAGTGGTCAGCGCGAGCGGATCGACGCGCCCCGTTTCGATCAGGCGCAGCAGGCGGCTCATGCGTTCAGAACCACCGGGACAGAGTGCCGTGCGGATCGTTTTGTCGCTCATGCCGACGCCCCACGCTTCGCGCGGGATCGGCACACTGTCGCCGTCGCCGTGATAGCCGATGTTTGAGATCGTTCCGCCGGGTCGAGTCACGCTCACGCACGCAGCGAATGTTTTCGCCGAGCCGAGTGCTTCAATTGCCGAGTCGACTCCCTTGCGGCCAGTCAGTTTGAGGATCGCTTCCACAGGATTCTCTTTCGTGAAGTCCACAATCACGTCGCAGCCGTACTTCTTCGCGAGTGCGATACGGTTCGGCATCGACTCAACCCCGATGACCAGTCCCGCGCCGCGCAGGCGAGCGCCAACGGTGGCCATCATGCCGACCGGTCCTTGCGAGAAAATCGCCACGCTGCCGCCGATCGGGATGTTCGCGAACTCGGCGGCGACGAAGCCGGTACTCAGCATGTCGCAGCAGTACGCCGCTTGCTCATCACTGAGGCCATCCGGAATCGGCGCGAGGTTGGCTACCGCGTTGTTGACGTGAAAGTACTCCGCAAAGCTGCCGTCTTTCACGTTGGCGAACTTCCAACCACCGAGCATCCCGCCGCACTGGCTGGGATATCCGCGCTGGCAATTGTCGCAGGCATAGCACGGCGTAATGGCACTGACCGCGACACGCTGCCCGATCTTGAACAGACCACTGGCGGCCGCGAGTTCGCCCAATTCATGAATCACGCCGACGGCTTCATGCCCCAGCGTCAGCCCCTGCCGATCCCCAATTGCTCCCGCCACGGTGTGCGTGTCCGAAGTACAAATCAGCGCGGCCGTCGTGCGGATGACGGCGTCGTTCGGCCCCGCGCGAGGCACCGGCTTCTCGATCAAACCGACCTTGCCGATGCCGTGCATCACAAAGCAGTTCATGGTCTTGGTCATTCAAAGCTCCTGATTGAGATGTTGGAAACAAGGCACTCCGTCATTCATTTTGGACGATTTGCATGAGCGGCAAGGCGTTAGCCGCCGGTGAGTCTCTCTCTACCGGCGGCTAACGCCCAATGGCACTCACTTTGGGGTGTAGCTGAAGTCGTAAGACTTCAGACAACCATCAAAGCCGGCTGAATTCTCACGAATTCAGCTACGTCGCACTGAACGTCAATTTGA
>JAYTQJ010000615.1:0-7109 GCA_043746775.1 Schlesneria sp. | reverse complement strand
CCGCCGGTATTTCCGCATGACCGGCGGCTAGCGCCATGCCGCTCACTTTGGCCTTCGCGCGAATTTCAATCTGAAGATCAATAAACGACGCAGTCTTGGCCGTGCAAGGTATTGACGGCGTGCGACGACTTCTCGCGACTGCCATTCCCGGTGTGAGGGCTTTCTCTTAAAGTCCCGCCCCGTTCAAGGTCCGTGCGAGGGAGCGCTGTGTTATGAAGATTCGGAGCCGCTGGCTGACTTGGGTCGCCGCTGCCAGTGTCGTCGGTTTGGCGAAGCTGTTGTTCGCCACTTGCCGCAAGGTTTACGTGAGTGTTCACGAACAAAGTCGGTTGGACTTCGTGCCGACTTCCAGCGGCCACGAACGCTACGTCCTCTGTGTTTGGCACGATGAGCTTCTCATTCCGACGTTCGCCGCGCCGCGTGGTGTGCGCGAGCAAACGTGTTGCCTCGTCAGCCAGCATCAGGATGGTTCCTACCTTGCCAACACGATGGCACTGCTGGGCTACAGCACGGTGCGCGGTTCGAGTCGTCGAGGCGGAGCCAATGCGCTGAGGCAATTACTGGACGACACCGCTGGCAAACACATCGTCTTCACGCCCGATGGACCGTGCGGGCCGAGGCGGCAACTCAAGCAAGGCTGTGTCTTCGTGGCCTCGCAGTTGGGCCGCAGCTTGCTGCCGGGAGCCTTCGTCGCGACGCGCGCGTGGCGACCGAAAGGGAAGTGGACTGACCTGCTGATCCCGAAGCCGTTCAGCACGATCTACGTCATCACAGGTGAAGCGATCCCGATCCCGAGCGACCTCACGCGAGAACAACTGAGCGATTACATCGCCCTCGCCCAACAGGCGATGGACCGACTCAGCGAGCAGGCCGAACGAATGCTGTCCGGCCAACAACAGCCACCGACGCAAGTGGACGAGCGTGCGGCGGCGTGACTCTGCGATCCAGCCAAAGTAGCCATCATCGCTCCGCGTGATGAGCCTTTCACAAAGTGGTGTCTGATCTCCAAGGCTCATCACGCGGAGCGATGATGGCTACTTTGCCGCATCACGGCTGTGCCCGGATCGCCTCGTTCAGTTCGATCGCTCCATCGTGATTGAGGTCGAGTGCGTCGAACGACTCGGCTTCGCCCAAGAACTCGCGGCGCGAGACTTCACCGTCGCGGTTCTTGTCCATCTTGCGGAACCAGACGGGACCGGCCGTGCGTTCGGCGAGACTGCCCTGCGCTGCCATCGCGGCCCCATTGACCTGCCCGCCGAACAGGCCGGGGAGTGAGCCTCGCGCGGCGACCATTTGGAATTGCAGCGGCACTTCGGACTCGGCCAGTTGCCCGTCGTGGTCCTTGTCCCACAGAGCCAGCTTGTCGATGGCCGTTCTGATCTCGCGATGAGCCAACCGGCGATCACGGTCGGCGTCGAGGATGTCGAACAGCGTGCGGCCTTGCTCGTTGATCGTCAGGATCGCGCGGCTGCGGGCGGCGTCGATGCGCGTCTGCAAATAGGCGGTCACTTCCTCAATAAACAGCTTGCCGTTCTTGTCGGTGTCGAGGTCTTCAAACGTCGTGCCAAGTTGCGTGAGTTGTGCGGCTTCGTCCTTCTCCAAGTAACCGTTCGCATTCGCATCGCTAATCATGAAGAGGGGCCTCACGAGCAACTCGGGGTTGGCCACCGACTGCGTCGGGAGGGCACTGAGGCTGATCTGCACCGCGCCGATGTGCAGGTGCGCGGCACCATCGGGAGTCGTGCGAACGTCGCTCGCACGCGGTCCCGTCGCGACGACCGACCCTTTTGAAACATCGAGCGTCAGTTCAAACATCGGTTCGGAGGAAGTCACGAACGAACGCAGCTCATCGAAGTCGAGCTGCCCGTCGCCGTCCACGTCGTAGCTCTGGATGGCCGCTTCTGGCAGACCAAGTTCCAGCGGACTGAGCTTCTGGTTCTTGACGGTCGTTCCCGAGACACCCGACTTGGTCGCGTCGGCACTGTCGTACTTGTCGATCACGCGGCGAATTAACTTCTGGATTGACTCGCCACCGGAGAGACTCACGAACGGATTGGTCGCGGCCGCCGCAGGGTTGTTCGCCGCGCGCGGGTTCTGCTGGACGGCTTGAACCGGCGTCGCTTGTAGCTCGACCGCGCTGATCGTTTCGTCGTCGTCGCGGTCCAGTTTGCGAAGGACTTCGAGTGCCTTGGACAGCTCGTCCTTCGAGAGCTTCTTGTCCGAGTTCGTGTCGAGGCGATCGAACAGCGGCGTGTCGGTCGCTGCGTTCGCCATCGCGCCGGTGTTCGGATCGGCTTGAGCCTGTCTCGGCTGGAACTGCACCGAGAACGACGACAACCCGAGTCGCTTGAAGTACGCCAGCAACTCGCCGCGCGTGAGCTTGCCATCCTTCGGATTGCTGTCGGGCGAAGCATCCATCGCCACCGGCTCCGTCCCCGTTCCCATCTGCAACTGCTGCACTTCGCGCGGCGTCGGGATGCGACCGCGCGCCTCATCGACCGTCACCACGGCATCACCGTTCTTGTCGAGTGCCTTCAGCAACGAGTCCACAAATTTCTCGTGACACTGCTTCGGCCCTTCGCCGTCGATGACCACCGACAGCTTCATCACGACGACGCCCGCATCGGCGAGATACAGCACCTGATGCGACTCACCGCTCGAGCCATCAGCCGCCTGAGTCAGCCCCGCTGTCAGAACCATCACAACAAACATCGTGACCAGTTTTTGCATGGTGCGTTTCCTGCATTTCAGGGTGAGAGTTTTCGTCATCTGTGGGTCTGTGTTCGGGCTTCATATACCTCGCTCGCCCGAAAGCTGACGCCTTTTCGGAGCGGGGGACGTGAGTCCCCTGAATCCACCTCGAACGGTAATCGACACGATTTCAGGGGACTCACGTCCCCCGCTCCGAAATCTCTCAAATTTGTTGCATGACGTTTTAACCCTCTCCCCGCAGAGCCGGGGCGAGGGGACGGGAAGAAGCCGCCTCATCTAGCGTACTCGAATCCGGCAACAGTTCGCGCAGCTTTTGAACGGCTCGTGCCCAGAGCATCTGCGCGGCGGGACGCGAACGGTTGAGGCGGCTGGCCACCTCGTCGAACGGCAGTCGTTGGAGGTTTCTTAGCACGATGACATCGCGGTAGTCCTCAGGCAGCTTGTCGATCGCCTCGGCCAATAGCAGTTCGCTCTCGTTGTGCAGTGCCAGTTGGCTCGGGCTGGCTCCGGGTGAAGCGGGTTCCCAGGCGAAGCCA
This sequence comes from Schlesneria sp., assembly GCA_043746775.1. Taxonomy (GTDB): domain Bacteria; phylum Planctomycetota; class Planctomycetia; order Planctomycetales; family Planctomycetaceae; genus Schlesneria. The sequence goes on along the minus strand of JAYTQJ010000615.1, from coordinate 3,861 downwards.
GCCGAATCATCGGGGCCTGCTCCGGTGAGTGACACTTCGCGCTTGGCCGCTCGTTTTTCCGCCGTGCCGAAATGGCGAATCGCGTCGCCCGTGTTGTGAGCCAGAATCTGCCTCAACCACGCCAGCCATTCCCCCTCGGTCTGACCCGCAAACCGGTCGAAGTCGCGGTGAGCATCGAGCAACGTTTGCTGCACGAGGTCCGAGGCATCGACCTTGGCCTGCATCCATTTCTCGACGTTCGCTCGTGCGAGCAACGCGACATAACTGCGACACGCCGCGAACAGCCGCTCGCGCGCCGGGCCGTCACCCCGCTTGGCCAACGCCAAGCATTCGTGCATTGAAGAGGAAGCGGTGTTGGACATGATGCTGATTCCAAGCAGGTCGCGGTCGCGATTTGATGAAGCGGCAGGCTAACCACGGATTTTCCAGCGCGGGCATCGCCCGCAAGCCATGGAAGACGTGGATGTCGCTCATTCGCAGGGGAACGGATTCTGTCTGTACTCCGAAGGAGTTGCGACTCACAGCCCAGGGTTGCGAGCGGAGCGAGCTACCCTGGGTCACAGGGCGAATCGACATCTACCCCAACGGGGTTGCGTCAGGCCGTCTGGATGACGCAACCCCGCTGGGGTAGAGGCAACGCTTCTCGGACCTCCCCAGGGTAGCCGCGATGCGCGGCAACCCTGGGCTGTGAGTCGCAACTCCTTCGGAGTACAGGCAGGCGGAGTTCTTCGCAGACGTGCGACAACTCCATTGGGTCTGGGTTGCGGGCAATCCCCGCGCTGGGAAATCCGTGGTTCACCACTTTCCTTCCTCCATCATCGCCCAAAGTCGCCACGTCTTATCCCGCTGACGGGGGCGATGCAACAACTTGGCAGATTCTGCGTGATACTCTGCGTGCCAAGCCGCCCTTCCCGGTAGAACAGGTCTTCACCGCAGCCGCGTCGTCGCGCTGCGGTCTTTCCTCACTGCGAGGTCATCATGGAATTCTTAGCGCTCCTACTTTTTGTTGCGGCCTGTTGGCTGCTGGTATCACCGTTCGTGGTGTTCTCGCTGTGGGGCCGTGTGAGCGAGGTCGAAGAGCGAATCAAACGATTACAGAAACAAGCAGATTCACGCACTGAGCCAACTCGCGCACCACCCTTGATCCCCGTGGCGATCACGGTGCCTTACGAGTCACCTCAAGTTCGAGCCGCAGCGAAGTCGTTGGCCGAAGTGCCGCTAATGGAGTTGCTCGCGCCGAGGGCCTCGCACAGTGAGGCGGCTCAGGCGACGAAGAAGGTTGAGCCGGAAATCGTCTCTGTGACGGAAGCGTTGCTGAACCAGCGACGCGAGCAAGCGATCAGGGGTCAGGCACCGCAGACTTCAGAATTGGCGGTGGACGGCGTTGTTTGTGATGAGAGTCTCGCCTCGCCAATTCTGAAGTCTGCGGTGCCTGACCCCACGCGGGTGGGGGACGAAAAAGAAGAAGAGCGGACGGGCAAGAGTGCCCATCCTACAAGTGAAGAGTCGTCCACGTTGGAAGAGATTCTGGCGGGGAAGTGGCTGACGTGGATCGGGGCGTTGGCGGTCATCATCGGGGCGGGCTTTGGCTTCAAGTATGCGGTCGATAGCGGGTGGCTCGATCCTTCGCGCCGAGTGATGCTCGGGTTGTTCGTTGGTGCGTGCAGCTTTGTCGGTGGTGCGTTCGCGATGCGGCGCGATTACCGGTTCCTCGGGCAAGGGCTGACCGGCGCGGCGATGGGCGTGTTGTACATGTCGTGCTTCGCGGCTCACGAGTGGTACGGACTCGTGCCGTACTCGGTCGCCTTCTTCGGGATGACGCTGACGACGGCGATCGGTCTCGCGTATGCGGCTCGGTTCGATTCGCAGCCGACCGCGTTTCTCGGGTTGCTCGGCGGGTTTCTGACACCCGTGATGTTGCAGGGGCAGGGCGATCCGTTCTGGGTGCTGTTCCCGTATCTGTTGATGCTCGACGCGGGAGTGCTGTGGGTGGCGGGCCGACGACGGTGGCTGGGCGTGCAGAACTTGGCGTTCGTCGCGACGTGTCTGTCGTGGTTCATCTGGCTCGGCGCGTATCAGCACTTCGATCCGGTGACGTTCCATCAAACGAGAACGTACTGGCCGGCACTCGCGTTCCTAACCGCGTTCTTCGTCGAGTTCGCGGCGATGGGTGTGATCTTCAACATCGTGCGGCAACAGCCCGCGAAGTCGGGCGACTTCTTCCTGATCCTCGCGACGCCGGTCGCCTTCTTCGGTGCGGTCTACGGCCTGACGTACCAAGTCTTCCCGTTCTGGCAGGGGCTGTTGGCGCTCGGCATGACGGTGATCTATGGGTATCTCACCGTGCTGTGTGCGCAGCTCAATCCGAGCGGCAAGTCAGTCTCAGCGGCGCTGGCGGGACTGGCGGGAACGTTCCTCATCATCGCCGCGCCGCTGCAATTCACCGGGCACTGGGTGACGATCGCGTGGATCGCCGAGAGTGTTTTACTTGTCGAACTGGGACTGCGATTCCAACAGAAGACGCTGACGATCACGGGCCTGTCGCTGCTGGCCAAAGTGCAGATCATTCTGCTGATCTACGCGATGGCCACGTTCGCCGATCCCATTGGTTTTCAGACCGCCTTCGTGCGGAAGCAGTTTCATCTCATCAATGGTCCGGCCGCGTTGGAGACATCGTGGACGAACATCTTCAACGGGCGGTCGTTCAGCTATCTCGTGGACGTGCTGGGGCTGGGCTGGTTGGCGTGGAGTTGCCGTCGTCGCGCGAAGTCGGGGCAGAACGATGACCTGTTCGGGATGAAGAGCCGCGATCTCGAACTGTGGCTGGCGGCGGGAGTCCCCTTGATCGCGCTGATGCTCGCGATCACCGAGACCTTCGTGTGGGGGATGCTCCGTCAGTGGCATGGCCTGACGATTTTGAGCGGCTTCACGATGTGGGCCGCGCTGGCGGGAGTCGCTCTGATCGCGTGGTCGGTCTTCATCGGACCGCGCGTGCTCGAAAGACTCGGTTGGTTCTTGTTCGTGCTGATGAGCGGGGCGTTGGTGTTGAATCTCGGTTGGACGAGCGTTGGCATCTGGGAACGGGGCCTCGATGAAGCGAACTGGGCCGCGCAGTGGTGGCTGTTCCATCCGCGCGGGTTTGGGTTCTTGAGTGTGCTGGTCGCGGGGGTGCTGACGGCGCTGGTTTACAAGGTGGCGGCAGGGCGGGAAGAAGAACCCCTCACCCTAGCCCTCTCCCCGCAAGGCCGGGGCGAGGGGACAGAGCAAAGGGTGTCGCTCGATGTGCTGTTTGGGGGTGGGGCGTATGTGCTGGCGTTGGTGATGGTGTTGCTCGAGACGTTTGCGTGGGGCAAGACGCACGGTTGGGGAGGGGCTTCGATTTTCAATGCGTTTGTCGTGTGGACATCGTTGTTCGGAGCGGGGCTGGCGGTGTGGAAGTTTGTGCGGCGGTCGGTTGGTCTCGACGGGCTGCTCGTGGCGACGTTCGTGCTGTTGGGAAGTTTCCTTGGGCTGGACTCGATCGTCTCCTTGAATCGCACTCAATACGAGCTGCGTGTGACTCCCGTGGTTGAGGCTGTGGGAAGCGGATCGGCGACGGGCGCCGCTGTCGAATGGTGGCTGCTCAATCCGCGGGGACTCAGCTTCCTCTTGGCGATCGGCGCGGCGGTGTTGACCGCGTGGTTGGAACGCCGGTTGAGGCTGACTCAAGCCGACGCGAACGAGCCGCTCGGCACAGCGATGACGCGTGGTGAGCAGTTCGGGTTGATGGCGTGCTTCGTCGGACTGGCGGTCGTGCTGTTGGAGACGACCGCGTGGGGGCTGCCTCACCGGTGGTTGGAAGACACGTTGGCAAGCAGCCTC
>JAYTQJ010000614.1:0-7121 GCA_043746775.1 Schlesneria sp. | reverse complement strand
TCGGATTCTTAGCTGCAGTCTCAAGAGTCCGAGGGCTTACGCCGCCCGGCTCACCACTTCTGTCGGAAACGGCCTGCTATCTGATTCTTGAATCTATTTTGGGTCAATGCCGATTTTGTAAGAGTTGCATTCGCGAGGACTCGGCGCATGGCAGAAAGTGCAACGAACACCCCGCCGACAGTTGTCGCTTCAGCGAATGTGAAGGAGTTTGAGCGAGACACAGGATCGAACGACCCGCGCTCGAACTACGTACCGCATCCCGTGTGCCGAAGTGATCTCACTTCCTCGAAACGACTGTCGCACGAGCGTGTTGGCCCTCTCAAAGGCAACAACGTCTGGACACGTTTTTGAGTCACTGCTACTTTCCGACCCTGCCACTTCAGCCCTGATTTGACCTCACTTCGTCGAGCCATTCGCTACCACGCACGATGCGTCCGCGACCGGCCTTCCCGTTCATTTCCGTTCGCTACTCAAGGATGGAGCCGCCCGTGCGAACTCTGAAAACCATCGCGTGCCTCGCCGTCATTGCCTCGTCGCTGCTGGCCATTCCTTCCGCAAGTGCCATCGAAAACGAACGCGGCAAGACCTACAGGCTGACCGAGAAGCACGGCACATGGATGATCATGGTCACCAGCTTCCGCAACATCCGCGAAGAGGACCGCAAAACGGAAGGTCTCTCCGCCGAAGAGGCCGCGGCCGAGCTGGTCTTTGAACTGCGCGAAAAGGGGATTCCCGCGTACACGTACTCGCAGGACGGCAAGGTCGAAAAGATTGAGACCCAAGACCGCCTCGGTCGCGATGACACCCGCATCTTCGCCTCGCAACGCGACATGATCTGCGTCCTCGCGGGCAACTACGACAAGATCGACGACGGCGTGGCTCAGAAGACATTGAACTACGTCAAAAAGTTTCATCCCAAGTTCATGAAGAACACGAAGAACGGTGCCGTCGTGCGAAACACGGGCGGACAGAAGGGGCCGCTGTTCGGTGCCTTCATGACGATCAACCCGCTTCGCAGCCCCGAAGATGTCGCGAGCCGCCGCGTGGACGACGAGACCAAGTTCCTCAATTCGGGCATCGACCACGCGCTGGTCGGCGTCAAGAAAAAGTACACCGTCAAGATCGCCACGTTCGCAGGCAAATCGGCCACGCCGATCGGCAACAGCAAGTACAGCGGCAAGGAAGGATTGTTCGAGAAAGAAATTCAAAACACCGGCAAGTACAACATCGCACGAGCCGGTGAAGACGCCGCCCAACTCGCGCGGGCGTTGAGACAGAAGGGCTACATCGCTTACGTCTATCACGACAAGTTTCAGTCGATCGTGACGATGGGAGGCTTTGACTCGAAGACCGACCCGACCATCGCGGAAATCTTCAAGGCGTTCAGTGCCAAGATGAAGTCCGACCCGAACTCGAAAAGCAAGGTGGAGTCTCTGACCGCCGAAGTTCTCACACTCCCCAGCGACAACCCGAGAAAGCCGACCCAAACCTGGATCTTCGATCCGGTCCCCGAGATCATCGAAGTCCCCCACATCCGGTGACCCGATCCGCAGCTGTCGCACGAACAGTTTGAATCAACACAGCCCGCGAGAGAAACAACTCGCGGGCTGTTCTCATTTCACGAGTCGCATTCACCGGCCATCCCAATCACACCAACCCGAAGCGTGAGCGAGGACGAAGCGCAGCCGCGTCCTCGCTTAGGGGCTGTGTATTTACTACGTCCGAGAGAGAGTTCGCTCGAGCTTCACTGTACTCATCTTTCTGCCTCTCTCTTTCTGTCTCCTTCTTCCTGCCAGACTGAAGCGGGGAGACAGAAAGAGAGAGGCAGAAAGATGACCGAGAGATAGAGTCGGAACAGGATGGGAAAGTCTGCCGATCCTGCAAATCAGGGTGCGTTCTTAAGGAGACGGGGTCGCGATGACTTCCCGAAGTTAGGCAGGCTGCTATCAGCCGTCGGACGCTAGCCCCGGTTCAGATGACACAAACCGGGGCTAGCGCCCTGCGGCTCATCGGGAAGTAAATGCACAGCCCCTCACGCTGCGGGTTGATGAAATGTTGATTGGCGTGGCAAGTCGTCGGCCGCTAGAACCTCGTCCTCATGGATTTGTCCTCGCTTTCGGAGACCGCTCTTGATGAAGACTTTTTCGCTCGTCTCTCTCACGTCCGCCTGCTGCCTCGTGATGGGAATGGTCTCTGCGGCGCAGGCTCAACCTGCTGCGGTGGCTATTCCTGTTCCGACAGCGCTACCCGTTCCGACCGCACTTCAGGACTACGTCGCTCGCCCCGACACCAGCTTCGCGTGGAAGCTGACGGACAAACAGGAGGGAGCCGCAGGGCGAGTCTACGATGTCGCGCTGACTTCACAGACGTGGCAGGACATGCCGTGGAAGCACGATCTAGTCGTGTTCGAGCCGGCTCAACTGAAACATCCCGAACATGTGCTGCTCTTCATCACGGGAGGCAGCAGCCAAAGCCAACTGCGTCCCGACGATCGGCTGCTCGGCACATCGCTCGCCACGTTGTGTGGGATGCGCGTGGCTTTGCTGCCGCAGGTTCCCAATCAGCCGTTGCTCGGCGGACGCACCGAAGATGATCTCATCACCGACACGTTCCTGTTCTATCTCGCCACGAACGATGCCCGCTGGCCGCTCCTCTTTCCAATGGTGAAGAGTGCCGTCCGCGCGATGGACTGTGTCGAGCAACTCGCCGCACAGGAATGGAAGTCGCCCGTGAAAGGCTTCGTCGTGACGGGGGCTTCCAAACGAGGCTGGACGACGTGGCTGAGTGCCGTCGCGGACAAACGTGTGCGCGGCATCGCTCCCATCGTCATCGACACGCTCAACATGCCCAAGCAGATGGCTTACCAGTTTGAAACGTGGGGCAAGTACAGCGAGCAGATCGACGACTACGAACGCAAAGGTCTGATCCAGCGACTGAAAGATGAGCCGGACTTCCCGCTTTGGAAATGGGTCGATCCGTGGACGTACCGTCAGCAACTGACGCTTCCCAAACTGATCGTTAACGGGACGAACGATCGCTACTGGACGGTCGATGCGTTGAACAACTACTGGAACGATCTCCCCGGCTCCAAACAAATCCGCTACGTCCCGAACGCCGGTCACAATTTGAAGGGAGGCCGCGAGGGAGCGATCGCTTCCATCGCCGCCTTCACACGCCACGTCGCCTCCGACAAACCCATGCCCGCGCTGAAGTGGATGCACGCAACAGAGGGAAATATTTTGACGCTGACCATCGACTCCGATCCCTTGCCGGACAACGTGCTGCTCTGGACAGCCTCCTCACCAACAAAGGATTTTCGTGAGGCACAATGGTCGTCGCAGACTCTGAAACGGATTAACACCGTCTACAAAGGCGAAGTCCCACTCCTCCCCGGAAGCCACCGCGCGCTGTTCGGAGAACTCCAGTTCCGCTTCGACGGCCTCGACTACTCGCTCTCAACCCAACTCCGCCGCGAGTGAGCCGCAGGACATTGATCGCAGCTCATGATTTTTGCCACTGTCGCGACAAGGTTATGCACCTGATGCGGGAAACGACTGCGGCTTTTTGGACACCATAGAAGTGACCTTAAAGTGACCAAAGAATTCATGAACAAGGGTGATTGATGATACAAATTTCGGAATCCCAAAGACGTTGACTTTGTAAACTGGCTCATTCTCACATTTTGCTGCTCCGAAATCGAGAACTGCGATTGTCGGAGCAGCCGCTGAGTAAAATGCGGTCAATTGAGCTTCAATCGCGCGCTCTAAATCAGTCTGCTCTTGCGTGAGATTGTGATAAATGTGGTGCAGGGTGTAATCGGCAGGCAACTGATTATCAGCGACATGTCTAATCACGGCGCAAGCAAGTGAGTCGAAGAACCGATCAAACCTGGCAATATCAACGCGGTAGGCCACCACGCCATCCGCCAACGGTTGGCAATCTTTGGCCAGCAGTTTGCGGAACGCCTCTTGATTGAAAGACAGTTGCGGCACGATGCGATCGAAGAATATCTCCCGAGCACGGTTTCGTGGCGAACTGTTGATACAAATATGAGCCAGAACGTATTGGTCGTCGTCCGACTTGTCGTTGTTATGCACTGAGCAGGAAGGGACGGTGATAAGCTGCTTACGCTGATCCTTGGGAAAGAATGCCTTCGGGGGAGCGTGTTCCCGTGTCACTGGCTTCTCAGAACAAGATTGAAAGTAGCAATTCATGAGATTGTTGGTGCCTAACAGTGAATTGACCCGCACGCTGGCTAACTCGGCCAGACTGTTGACGCGGAAGCGGTCTTCGCTTGTGGAAAAGTGTCGTGCGCCAAACGGTTTGTCAACGGCGTTGGTGTGGTTGCCGTTTCGCTCGATACGGTGTGAACCCGCGCGCGGGCCATCTCTCTGATCCCGGCGCGCGGGATAACTCTATTACACCTCTCGCGGCCACGAATGAGACGTTTGCAAGTTTAACCGCGACCCTCTGGGGAGCGCGTTGCTCGGGCGACTCGCAACGTCCAGCGCGCTCCCCAGAGGGTCGCGGTTAAACATCCCACCGATGGCCGCGTGAGGTTCAATTCGCGTCAGGCGCGCATGGTCAGCATGTAACCCGCCTCGCGCTCGTCGTCTCCCAGCGACATCAGAGCCTCGACGACTTCGGTGGCGTATTGAGCGAGTTCTTCGGCGTTGCGAGGGGCGGGGCGGAGGCGAGGCGTTTCGGGAATGAGAGCCGGGCTGCTTTGCACGCGGAGCGACTCGAAATCATAGACGCCAAACACCACCTTCGGGCCGTCCTTCGAGCGCAGCTTCAGTTCACGCCGCAACTCAAACGCCGAGACCGCCGCGTTCACATAGGCCGTGATCCCGACCAGCACCGAACGGTACATCGTCTGGTTCGGCAGCGCGGTCCCCACATGTTTCTCCAGCGCGTGCGAGGCACCGCGAACCGCGATCTGAATCTGATCGACCAGAGACCTCAGGGCGAACGTGCTGGCAATGTTCACGTAGGCATCGGGGGACAGGTGAGTATCCACCGCCGCCGTCACCGCTCCGCACTTCGAGTGTCCCAAGACCACGATCAGCTTCAAACTCTCCTTCAGATGCGCCAAGGCATAGTGCAACGAGCCGAGGCACTCGGACCCAAGCACATTCCCCGCGATGCGCAGGACGAACAGGTCATTGAACGACTGATCGAACACCGCCTCGGTCGGCACCCGCGCATCCGAACAGCCCAGTACCACCGCAAACGGAGCCTGAGTCGGCATCGCTCCCGGAAACAACGGCAACCCCGAAGTCATGGGGCTGATCGGAATCACAAGCGGCTCACCCGCATCGCCCCCAAGCGTCCGCTCCTGCATCCGATGCACGAGTTGTTTGAACCGATCGTTTCCCTCAATGAGTGCGTTCAACGCCGCTTTGGCATCCGGAATCTGTCGCGCTGTGATCGGAGCAAACGGATCGTAACGGTAGATGACATCCATTCGGATGGGCTTCTATAAAAGGAGGACTCTTCAACGTGAGAGCGGGACGGCCCCGCTTCTTTGCCTCGTTTGACCATACGGTGAAACGGCACTACGGGGCTACGCCGCTTGTTGAAGAACCGTAGCTTGGACGCCCCCGTCCGAGCGAATTTCAATTCGATACGGACGGACGAGGCGTCCATCCTACGGTTCCTCAACAGGGGGCTACGCGGTCTGCTTGCGTTGGCGCAACTGATCGAGCGTCACGGCGGCGATGATGATGATGCCGAGGATCAGGTCTTGGATCGGGTTGGTCAGACCGAGCGCCGTGCAGCCGCTGGTGATGACCGACATGATGAGTGCGCCGGTGAGCGTCCCGAGGACGGAGCCTCGGCCGCCGTTCAAGCTGCCGCCACCGATGACGACGGACGCGATCACCTTCAGTTCCAGACCGGCACCGGAGGTCGGGTTGCCGACGGTCAGGCGCGAGAACTGAAACAGACCGGCGATCCCGACGAACAGGCCGCTCAGCGCGTAGACCGCGATCTTGTTCCAGCGCACGTTGATGCCGCAGAGTCTCGCGGTTGCTTCATTCGAGCCAAGAGCAAACACGTACCGACCGAAGACCGTGTAATGCAGCACGGCGGCGAGCAGTCCCGCCAGCACGAGCGTGAACCAGACGCCGCTGGGCAACCCCAGCCACAGCGCTTGAGGCCGCACGCTGAGCAGATCGCCGAACCACGCGGGAACCTGCGTGGCGGTGTCGGGACGCACGGTCGTCTCCGCCGCCACCTTCTTCGCGATCCCGAGATACACCTGCATCGTGCCGAGGGTGACGATGAACGGCACCAGTCCGAGGTAACTGACGAGCGCTCCGTTCAGCAGACCGCACGCCGAACCACAACCGAGCGTCAACAAGAGCGCCAGCCACGGCGTCCATTGGGTCCAAGTCTTCGACGCCAACTGCATTCGTTCGAGATGTCCCTTCCGGTACTCGACCTCGCTCTGCAAGTCACTGTCCGTCGGCGCTCGATCAAGTTCTGTTCGAGCCGACTTCAACCGCTGCGTCGCTCCGGCCACGTTGTCGCCGTGAACCAACAGCAGCGCGACATCTTCTTTCAGACTCCATGCCAGCACAGTCGCACAGAGTGCGATGGCCATGCCGACTGATAAGTCGATCCCGCCCGCGATGATGATGACCGTCATTCCGAGTGCCGCGACCGCCACCGTAGCCGTCTGCGCCGCGACGGTTCTCATGCTGCGCGCGGTGTGAAACGTCGCCTTGTCACCGTTGATCGCTTGGTCGGCGACGCAGAACAACAGCATCACTGTGACCAGCGCGAGGAACGGACGCAGCACTTGGAACACGCCACGCCAACGGCTCGCAGTGGCCGATCCCTCAAGCGAGCTGGCGTGGTGGTACGAATGAGGTTCAGCAGGGAGTGGCATTGGTCACATGGCCGAAAAGTGGAAGGCTCAATCTCATCGAAGTCGGACTGTGGAACGGAAGATCAGGCGGGGCTGCCGCGCGAATTGAGGGGAGCGCGAATTGAGCATGAAGAACGCTCTCCTCTGCCAGTACGGTGTCTTCATCATTGGAGTCGGAGGATCAGCTACTGGCTTCAAATCTCAGTTGTGGGTGCCACGGTCACGGAGTCTTCGACGTGGCCGTGAG
>JAYTQJ010000613.1:0-3221 GCA_043746775.1 Schlesneria sp. | reverse complement strand
GCCGAGCATGATTTCAAGTGAAATGCCGCGTAGTGCAAAAGCCCGAATCCACCGAGGCAAGCTCGGTGGGGTTTGCGAACACCCGGCCCCGGTCTGAGGCAGAGATGAGGTCACCCATGTCTGACTCACGAATTTGGTATGCCCTGAGCGGCGACGATGTCACGCGGGAACTGGCGGCCGATCTGGCTCGCGGACTCAGCGCCGACGAAGTGGCTCGGCGGCGCGAGCAACATGGCTGGAATACTCTGGCTGAAGCGCCCCCCGCTTCGCTGTGGAAGAAGCTGCTCGGTCAGTTCAAGGAACTGGTGATCTGGATTCTGATCGTCGCCGCGATCATTTCCGGCGTGATGGGAGAATGGGCCGATACGGCGGCGATTCTCGCCATCGTGCTCGTGAACGGCATCATCGGATTTCTCCAGGAAGAGAAGGCGGGCCGCGCACTCGCGGCGCTGCAAAAAATGTCGTCGCCGATGGCCAAAGTGATTCGCGATGGTGTGCTGCAATCGCTGCCCGCTCGCGAGTTGGTGCCGGGGGACAGCGTCGAGTTGGAAGCGGGAGACAACATTCCGGCTGACGCACGGCTGCTGAAGGCTTTCAGTGTGCGCGTTCAGGAAGCGGCGTTGACCGGCGAATCGGTTCCCGTGGACAAGGATGCCGACTGCGTGTTGAACGAGAGCGCGTCGCTGGGTGACCGTCGCAACATGGTTTACATGGGGACGGTGACGGCCGCCGGCAAAGCCAGCGCGGTCATCGTCGCGACCGGTATGAACACCGAATTGGGACACATCGCCGGGTTACTGCAACGCTCTGAGCCGGAACCAACGCCGCTGCAACGGCGACTCGCCGAACTGGGCAAAGTGCTGGTTGCCGTCTGCCTGGTGATCGTGGTCGTCATCTTCGGTCTGCAAGTGGCGCGGGGCGGCGAGTTGTTGGAGACGCTGTTGATCTCCGTCAGTCTCGCGGTGGCGGCGGTGCCGGAAGGACTGCCCGCCGTGGTGACGTTGACGCTCGCGCTGGGCCTGCAACGCATGGTCAAACGGAACGCGCTGGTCCGCAAGCTGCCGAGCGTTGAGACGCTCGGCTCGGTGACGGTCATTTGTTCGGACAAGACGGGAACTCTGACCCGCAACGAAATGACCGTGCGCGAGATCGTCACCGGCGGCGAACGATTTCAAGTGACAGGCGGCGGCTACGCACCGCATGGGGAGTTTCTGAAGGGAGGGCGAGGCTCCCGCCGAGCCGATACGGACACGGCTCGGCAGGAGCCTCACCCTCCCGGCGACGAACCGATCAATCCGCGCGACGAACCGGACCTCATGCAAGCTCTGACCACGGCCGCGCGGTGCAACAACGCGACGGTCAGTCCGCGCGGCGACGAGACCGACTCCTGGCAAGTCATCGGCGATCCGACAGAAGGGGCGCTGGTCGTGGCCGCGCTCAAGGCGGGCATCGAAGCGCACGACCGCGAACAGCATGTGCTCTACGAAATTCCCTTCGACTCGGATCGCAAGGCGATGTCGGTCGTGCTGCGAGGACCGGACGGTTCGCAAATCATGTACTCCAAAGGCGCGCCGGAAGTGATCCTGGCGAAGTGCATCTCCGAACGCCGTGGCGGACAAGTCGAGCCACTCACCGCGGACCGCCGCAGTCAAATCATGCAGTCGAATTCCGAAATAGCGGGCCGCGCGTTGCGAGTTCTCGCGCTGGCGTATCGCGATCATTCGGCGACGCAGGGAAACGAATACGACGAAACCGACCTGATCTTCGCGGGCTTGGTCGGCATGATCGATCCGCCTCGCGAGGAAGCCAAAGAGGCGGTGCGTCGCTGTCGCGCGGCGGGCATCCGCCCTGTCATGATCACCGGCGATCATCCGGAAACGGCGTTGGCCATCGCTCGCGAACTGCACATCGCGGGTGAAGAAGACCGAGTCGTCACTGGACAGGAACTCAACGCTCTGTCGGACGAAGAACTCAAAGTCCAAGTGGAACAGATCGCCGTCTATGCGCGCGTCTCGGCGGAACACAAACTGCGCGTCGTCAAAGCCTGGAAGCAGCGCGGCCAGATCGTGGCGATGACGGGTGACGGAGTGAACGACGCTCCGGCCGTGAAGGCGGCCGACATCGGCATCGCGATGGGCGTCGCCGGGACGGACGTGACCAAGGAAGCGTCTGACATGGTGCTGACGGACGACAACTTCGCGTCGATCGTGAACGCCGTCGAGGAAGGCCGCGGCATCTTCGACAACATCCAGAAGTTCGTGCATTACCTGCTGGCATGTAACACCGGCGAAGTCATGCTGATGTTTTTCGCCGCGCTGATCGGCTGGCCGGTCCCGCTGGCGGCGATTCAGATTTTGTGGATCAACCTCGTGACCGACGGCCTGCCCGCTCTGGCCTTGGGCCTGGAGCCTCCCGAACGAGACATCATGACTCGTCCGCCGCGACCGCCGCTCGAAGCGGTCATCACGCAAAAGCGCGGGCTGCTGATCCTGTTTCACGGCACATTGATTGCGACGGTCGCGGGCCTGGGATTCTGGCTGATCTACCAGGGGAATGAGGCCCAACTGGGTCGTGCTCGGTCCGTCGCGTTTTGCGCCTGTTCTTTCTCTCAATTGTTCTTCGCCATCGGCTGCCGCAGCCAACGCTTTACGATGCCGGAACTCGGACTCTTCTCGAATCTGCCGCTCTTCGGAGCGATCGTCATCTCCGGCTTGTTGCAGTTCAGTGCCGTAACGCTGCCGTTCGCTCAGCCGGTGTTTGAGGTGTCCACACACCTCTCGTCGGAATGGTTGTTGATCGGTGTGTTGTCCCTGACACCGGTCACGATCATCGAAATCGTCAAACTGCTGCGAGTGATCTTGAGACGACCTCCTTTGTCAGTCTCGCAAACGGCTTCTTGAAGAGCAGCAGCCGATGAGCGATCTCCGGAAAATCGTCGCCGTAGTGCAGGAGATTCTCCGATTCGTGCGAGTGGTAGTAGGGTGCGGTCGAGCATCGCGAGACCCACCAGAATCTCGCCGCCGTTCCGGTGGGTCTCGCGGACTCGCCCGCACCCTACGAGGTCAGGCCTGCGCTCGCAGATCGCGGAGTGTAGTCCGCTCTCGCCGAGAGCGGAAAATGCGGCTCTCGGCGAGAGCCGCCGACACTGGCCGGTGTCGGCGTCGAAGCAGATCCAGTCGCGGATGCGGTCGATGTTCACCAGCCGGATGGGGAACAGTTTC
>JAYTQJ010000612.1:0-17266 GCA_043746775.1 Schlesneria sp. | reverse complement strand
CCGGTGCCGCCAAATGACCGGCGGCTAGCGCCTTGCCGCTCACTCACGTTTACTGCGGGCGGTGTTCCCTCAAGGCGTCAATTCCCAGGCTTTGAGTTTCTTCGCGGCTGTGCCGAACGGGCCGAGTTGGTAAACGGCCGCGCCTGCGGGCGAGAAGGTGAAGTTCTCAAACGGTTCGGCGAGCATCTTATCGAGGTACTCTTGCAGTGCGACGCCGGTGCTGACGTGCGGATTGAAGTTCTCGCCGGACATCTTCGGCACGAACGTGGACACGTATTGGATGATGGCCGCGTCGATGGCGGGATCGTCGTGCGGGGCGGTGAACGCGCCGATGGGGCCGCGTTCCACCATGAACGGCTTCGCGGCGGCAATGATGTCGGCTTGCAGCTTGAGGATCTGCGGCGTCGGCTTCGCGCAGATGCCGGCGACGCCCGTCGCGCCAGCCGGGGCGTAGTAGTATTTGAACGCCTCCAGCTTCATCGCGTGTACGTTGGCGGCGGCGAACACTTTTTCTTCGACGGCGTAGAGCTTCTCCAGGTCGGCGGTGCGGACGAAGCACTGCAACATCGTGATGTGCGGAGTGTGCGTCGCGTCCAGAGCGAAGCCTTTCGGGAAGACTTTGAGCAGACGGGCGTTGTTGGCTGCGGCGTGCTTGAGCATGATGGCGTCGGGTTGCAGCAGGATGTCGATGGCGGTGATCTCGAATGGGAAGACCTGCTTCCAATCATTCTTCATGCTGACGACGGTCCAGCCTTTCGCGGCGGCTTCGTCGAGGCCCTGGTCGAGTTTGGCGAGATGGTCCGTGCGGTCGTAGGCGAATTCGCGCCCGGCGTCATCGTGGTGAACGTAGAGGCAAAAACGTGTGCCGCTACCCGCGCCGGTGTATTGGAGCATTTGCAGATCGCCATCCGAATTGCCGAAGGCGGCGATGGGACGGCGGCCGATGTGCTGGTTGATGCCGACGGGCTTGCCACCCTTGTCGTCGTTGAAGTTCAACTCCGGCAGACGCACGATCACCGGCTGACCGTCGCGCAACTCGAACTTCGTCTTCACGCTGCTGCCGATCACCTGTTCCGGCGGGATGCCGTAGGCCGCTTCCGCCCACGGGCGCATGAACTCGATACCGCCGCCGGAGACGATGAAGTTCTTGAAGCCGTTCGCGCGCAGATAGGCGAGCACTTCGAGCATCGGCTGATAGGTCATATCGAGGAACCGTTTTCCGGTCGTCGGATGCTTCGCGGTGGCGATCCAGTCCTTCACGATGTTCTCGAACTCCACCGTGGTCATGCCCGTATGCGTGGCCATCATCAGCTCCACGATCGCGCGTTCGCCACCGGCGGCAGCGGTTTTCAGATCGCCCTTGAGCACCGACGCGAACGGCTCTTTGTCCTTCCACTCCGGATGCTGCGGCGCGAGGGCCTTCACGCGGTCGAGGGCGAAGAAGAGTTGCACGGGCAGCGGCTTTTCGCACCAGAGCGTGCCGTCGTTGTCATACACGGCGATGCGTTCGGCGACCGGTACAAAATCGGGCGAGCCATCGGTCGTCACTCTGGCGACGAAGTCCAGAATGGATTGCTTGGCCGGGCCGTCGTTCCAAGTAGGCAGCGGGTCGGCGGCGCGGACGATGGAAGTGACGAGAGCCACCGCGCAAACGAGCACGGCGGTGATTAGGTTTTGTTTGGTTATGATTTTCATGGTTGGATCCTTTCGTTGGTTGCTGGGTTCGTTCATTTCCCCGGCGTAATGTCTTCGATGTCCTGAGCCTTTTCCTTGTCGAGCGGCAGCTTCACCATGGCACCGGCTTTCGCAAAATCGATTTTCTTGAGATCGAGCATCCGCACCCGGCGGTTGTTCTGGGTGTGGTAATACATGACGCGGTTTTTCGTGTCGTAGCCGGTCGTCCAGATGGTTGAGCTGCGCATCCCCTTGGTCTTTTCCTCGCCGGAACCTTCGGCGGCTCCGAGCGGGAGATTGAAATTGTCGAGGATGCGGAAGAGTTCGTAGATGGTTTCCCCGCCGGTGGGCGTGGCGCGAGCGGTTTTGGTGGCCGCGACGGCCCGGACAAAGCGGGAGGGCGGGGTGTTGTCGCCGGGCAGGCCGATCATCCCGCTGCCGCCGCCCAGTGGCTTGAAGTCGAGTTCGCCGATCTTCCTGCCGGGCAGGGCGATGGGCGAAAGGTTGATGTAGTTCCGCAAATTGGTTTCGTGCCAGTCGTAACTCGGAGCATTCGTGATCACGCCGAGTGGGGCGTCGAAAATCTTCATCTCACCGTGACTGAATTCGATGACGATGGCTTTGCCGCCCGGCTCGGTGACGAGGTAGTGCAATGGCGGTGCGATGCCGATCGCGGGTTCCACCACCGGCACCACGCGAACCTTGGCCATCAGGCTCCGAGTTTCCTCGACAGTGGCGCATTGCGACAAAAGAAACTGGCCGACATCCAATGGCGAAAGCGAATCCGCCGCCAGCGCCGGATCGTAGGCGGGATACTCGGCGAATCCGGGATGATAGAACAGGCCGACGGTGAGACCCTTTTCATTCATCCCATCCGCGATGATGTCTTTCTCCACGGCATCAAGGCCCGCGACGCCATAAGTGCCCGTCCACGTCTTTCCCGGTTTCTGATCCGGGGTCTGGCCTGTGAAACGGTGGCCGCGTGGGATGATGACGACGCGGGATTTCAGGTCGAAGGATCCCCATTCCATCGTGCGGCCGTAAACCACCGAGCCGTCGAGGGCCTTCAGGGTGATACCGGTGCAGGCATGGGCGACCGTGGCGGTGAAGACCAGCGCGCAAACAAGCGCGGCGGCACCAAGTGCATCAGCCTTGGCGGCGAGGCTCGTTTTGGTTTTCATCATCGTGTACTTTCTTTGGTTGATTGGTTGGTTCACGATCACTCTCTCAATGTCTGGCAGCATCCACGTCCGATTGAAGTGGGCTTCGGTGGGGGCGTAGGGAAAGGCCGCCGTTAGGAACGGCCACATGGGGCGACCAATGAGGATCGATGTGGTTTTCATTCACCAAAGTTTTACGGGCTATTTCTTCGACTCTTCAAACTTGGTGTCGAGCGACGCGAAGTTAAACAGTTTGGCTTCAACAAACTTGTCGGCGGCGTCACCGCTGTAGGTTTTCCCGCCGGTGAGGGTCAGCTTCTTCACGGGTGCGCCGGGTTTGAAGTCGAGGTCGTCGAGCTTCACCCAGAACGTCGCCGGGGTCGTGGCGGAGTCGAACACAACAATGCGGTTGGTGCTGTCGCTCACGGTGCGCCAGACGGTGGAGGAAACCCAGGGCATGTCGTCGAGTGAGATGCCCAGCGGTGTGCCGACGCTGCGCATCAGCGAGAGCACGGACATCGCCGCCTGGAAGTAGAACTTCTCCTGCGGGGTGCCGGTGATGTATTTCTTCGACGTCTCGACCGGCAGCGCGCCGAGCAGGAAGGTGGCGCGGACATAACGGTCGGCAGCGTTGGAGGTGCCGGGGAGAGATGTTGTCAGCCCACCGGCGAGCTTCCAATATTCCATGATGGCGAGTTGCTGGTCGTAGGTAGGTGAGTTGGTCAGCACCTTGTATTGTTTGCCGTGGTGGATGATGAGCTTGCCGTTCACATACTCAAAGATGGCCGAGTCCCCGGAGGGGTCCGACATCGCGAGGTGCATATTGGCTGGCCGCCCCGTGGGCAGCACGATGGTCTGCACGCGAAACTCTTCTTTGCGCAGATCAGCCACGGCCTCGGCGACGGTGGCGTGATTGTCCAACACATACTGCGCCCAAGTGCTCATGCAGATGACCTTGCCCCCTTCCGCTGGCTTGCCGTAGTCCGACTCGACGAGCGCGAGCATGTTCACGGTCAGCCCCTTCTCGTTCATGCCGTCGCAGGTGCCGATGTCGTAGGCCGACACGACGAGGCTGCCGTATTTCGACTCCCACTGGATGCTGTTCTTGCCGCCCATGCCATCGCGTTTCATCCCGCGCGGCAGCATCCACATGTTCGAGTGCAGATCCTCGCCCCAGTCCATCGAGCGGCCGGTAAGGACGGTGCCATCCTTCGCCACGTACAGCGCCCGCGTGCAGGCGGAGGTGGGTGTTTGGCTAGCGACGAGGACGAGTGAAGTGATCAGAGCGATCAGCGATCTGCGAGTGATGCTTTTCGTTTTCATGGTTTTGTTCTTCCTTGGTTGATTGCTTCGCTGGTGAAGTCGCGGGCCGCCCCGTGAGAGGCGGCCCGCATGTTTCACAATCGAACCGGGAGATTTACTTGCTGCCCTTGCTCATCTCTTCGATCTGCTTCTGCATCTTCGTCAGGTTGAACGAACCCGCCGTCTGGCTGGCCGGGTAGTCCTTGAAGGTCAGCAGGAACTGACCGACGACGTCGGTGATCGGCACGATGACGAAAACGCGATCGACCCACCAATCGTTGTAGGTGTTCGAGTTGTGTTGGGCCTTCTCGAACGGATCGCGGCGCAGGTTGAAGAGCAGCGGGGCGCGCAGTTCAACGAACGGCTCGCGCCAGAGGGCAATCGTCTCGGCCCGGTTTTCCATGAACACGATCTTCCAGTCTCCGTAGCGGGCGGCGACGATCTCGCCGATGTCGTTCACATAGATGAACTCCTTGCGCGGCGACTCCTTCGACTTGCCGCTGAGGTAGTCGAGCAGGTTGTAGCCATCGAGGTGGTTCTTGTAGGTGCGTCCATTGAGTTCCACGCCCTTAAGGAGCTTTTCCTTGATGTCCGGCGCGCCGGCGGCGGCGGCAAAGGTGGTTAGCCAGTCTTCGTGCGCGACGATGCCATTGACTGTCGTGCCCGCCGGGAAATGGCCGGGCCATTTGATGAAGCAAGGAACGCGGTAGGCACCTTCCCAGTTCGTGTTCTTCTCGCTGCGGAACTGCGTGGTTCCGGCATCGGGCCAGGAGTTGTAATGCACACCGTTGTCGGTGGAGTACTGGACGATGGTGTTGTCCGCGAGGCCGAGGTCGTCAATCACCTTGAGCAACTCGCCGACGTGCAGGTCGTGCTCGACCATGCCGTCGCTGTATTCGTCCTGCCCGGAGATGCCGCGATGCTCCGCCTTCACATGCGTGCGGAAGTGCATCCGCGTGCCATTCCACCAGCAGAAGAATGGCTGTCCGGCCTTGGACTGGCGGGTGATGAACTCCTTCGCCGCAGCGACGGTTTCATCGTCAACGGTCTCCATGCGCTTCTTGGTGAGCGGGCCGGTGTTCTCGATGGTCTGGCCACCCTTGCCGTCGGCCTTGCACTTGAGCACCCCGCGCGGGCCGTATTTTTTCCGGAACGCCGGATCCTTCGGATAGTCGAGGTTCTCCGGCTCTTCCTCAGCATTGAGGTGATAGAGGTTGCCGAGGAACTCGTCGAAGCCGTGCATCGTGGGCAGATGCTCGTCGCGGTCGCCCTCGTGGTTCTTGCCGAACTGACCCGTCGCGTAACCCTGGCTCTTGAGAACCGTGGCCATCGTCACATCGGTCTTCTGCCAGCCTTCCTTCGCGCCGGGCAGCCCGACCTTCAACATGCCGTTGCGGAGAGGGACGGAACCACCAATGAAGGCCGCGCGACCCGCCGTGCAACTCTGCTGCGCATAGAAGTCGGTGAACGCCACGCCTTCCTTGGCGATGCGGTCAATGTTCGGCGTCTGATAGCCCATCATGCCCCGGCTGTTGTGGCTGATGTTCCAGTTGCCGATGTCGTCCCCCCAAATGACGAGGATGTTCGGTTTCTTGCCGCTGGCCTGAGCCGTCGCGGCGACCGCCAGATTGTGAGCGGCCACGGCGGCACTGGCATCGGCCAGCGCGAGCACTTCCACACCGCGCGAGGCATCCGAGCAACAGGACAACTGCCCTTGAGTACACGACTTCCCTTGAACGGCCTCGATTTGAACAGCCGAACGCGGTGCAACGGGTTCGGCCGCAATTTGAGTTTTCGTCCGATCAACTCCCACGCGCGCCGTGTTTGCCTCAACACGCGACTGCCACGGCAGTCTCTCTTGAGCGGCGACGAAGCCGAGCGTCGCTCCAAGAGCCAACACGGCCATCGCCTGATACTTCTTCATAGTGCCTCCATCTTCTTAAAAGGACGGTCGCAGCGCGACCACTCGAACCAGATTTCATTCCAGCAAAACACGCGACCACATTCCAACGTGGGCGCATGGCTGGAGTCACCCGTGCGTTCAGTCAGCGTCTCATTCCGCGCGGCGTCACTTGTTGCCGCTGCCCTTCTGGAGCGTTTCCAGCACCGCGTCCAATGAGAAGCTGCCCGGCTTCTGGCTAGGCGGGAACTCCTTAAAACTGGCCAGAAACTTGCCGATGTACTCCTGCGCCGGCACGAGTAGGAAGAGGCGATCCGCCCGCCAGCGCCAGTATTCCCAGCTATGTTCGGCGTGTTCAAACGGATCCGTGCGGATGTTGAAGATTCTAGGAACGCGCAGGGCCACGAACGGTTCCTGCCAGACATCGAAGCCGTGCGCACGCTGCTCGGCGAAGACGATCTTCCATTGGTTGTAGCGCAGTCCCACCAGCGAGCCGTCATCGTTGAAGTAGAAGAACTCGTGGCGCGGGCTGGCGGTCTTACCCGCGAGTGCGTCGGTGATGTTGTAGCCGTCGAGATGCACCTTGAAGGTCTTGTCTCCGATCTTCAGGCCCTTGAGGAGCTTCTCCTTCACGTCCGGTACGCCTGCCGCCGCCAAGAGTGTCGGGAGCATGTCTTCATGGGCGAAGACTTCGTTGTTGACGGTGCCGGGCTTGATGACTCCGGGCCAGCGAATGGCACACGGGACGCGGTAGCCGCCCTCCCAGTTGGTGTTTTTCTCGCCGCGAAAGGGCGTGGTACCGCCATCCGGCCAACTGGCCACTTCCGCGCCGTTGTCGGTGGAGTACATGACGATGGTGTTCTCTTCGAGACCCAACTCCTTGAGCTTGTCGAGAAGCTGTCCGACCATCGCATCGTGTTCGACCATGCCGTCGGGATAGACGCCCAGGCCGGTCTTGCCTTCGCTCTCCTTCTTCAGATGTGTGTGGATGTGCATGCGTGTGGAGTTCCACCAGAGAAAGAACGGCTTGTCCGCCTTCTTGGCCTTCTCCAGGTATTCGAGCGAAGCCTTGGTGACTTCCTCGTCGATGGTCTCCATGCGCTTCTTGCCCAGCGGGCCGGTGGACTCGATCTTCTGCGTGCCGTCGGCGTTGGCCCAGCAATGGAGCACGCCGCGCGTTTGAAACCGCTTGATCAGCGCCGGATCTTTGAAGTAGTCCGGGTTCTCGAACTCTTCTTCGGCGTTGAGGTGGTAGAGCGAGCCGAAGAACTCATCGAAGCCGTGCGCGGTGGGCAGGGTTGAGTCGGCATCGCCGAGGTGGTTCTTGCCGAACTGGGCGGTCATGTACCCCTGCCCCTTGAGCAGTTCGGCGATGGTGACATCGCGCGCCTTCAAGCCTTCGGGCGCACCCGGCAGCCCGACCTTGAGCATCCCGGTGCGGAAGCCGACCTGGCCGGTGATGAAGCACGCCCGACCGGCGGTACAGGACTGCTGACCGTACCAGTCGGTGAAGTTCGCCCCCTCTTTGGCGATGCGGTCGATGTTGGGCGTCTTGTAGCCCATCATCCCCTGGTTGTTCATGCTCACGTTCCAGTAGCCGATGTCGTCGCCCCAGATGATGAGAATATTGGGCTTCTTGCCGGTGGCCTGAGCCGTCGCGGCCACCGCCAAATTGTGAGCGGCAATCGCAGCACTGGCGTCGGCCAGTTCAACCGAGTCAGCCAGAGCCGATGTGCGATCGAGCTTCGCGTCACAGCACGGCGCTTGGGTTGCCGGTGCCTTGGCTGTCGGCACGGCGACGCTGCCGCTCACCGGCCGAGCGGCCTCGGCTCGCACAGAGTGTTGCGGCCCTGCCGATGCGGCGAGGTAGCCGAGCGCGGCTCCCGCCGTCAGCACGGCCACGGTAAACAGTTGCCTGGGTAATCTCATTGATGCTTCCTTTCAAATGGAGTCAAACGTTCGTGGCCGACGCAGCTTGCGTCGGTCTTCTGCGGACGCTGGCAGCGTCCGCCACGTTACGGGGACTTCACACAACGAAACCCGACATGGGACATCCCCGTGTCGGGCGACAAACCGTGCCGAGCACTCGGCCGGTAGCGTGAACAATACTTGTCATTGCACAAGAACGATCCGCCGCGCTGCGCTCGGCTGAGGGTTCGGGGATTGCGGGGATCAAACCCGCGTTCGGTGAGCGGGTTGGAAATCACTTTCGAGCCGGCTCGGCGAGCATAGGCATCGCGGTCGTAGGCATCGGCGCACCACTCCCACACATTGCCCGCCATGTCGTACACGCCGAAGCCGTTCGGCTTGAACGATCGCACGGGAGCGGTCCGCACAAAGCCATCCAGCTTTGAGTTCTTGTGCGGAAACTCGCCCTGCCAGATGTTCGCGAAATCCGCTTTGTCGGTTGGGTTCTCGTCGCCCCAAACATACGGCTTGTCGATCAACCCGCCGCGCGCCGCGAGTTCCCACTCGGCTTCCGTTGGCAATCGCTTGCCTGCCCACTTGGCGAATGCGGCGGAATCATCCCACGAGACATGCACGACCGGATGATCTTCACGGCCATCGAGATCGCTGTCTGGACCTTCGGGATGTTTCCAACTCGCGCCGACAGTCCACTGCCACCACTGCGAGAAATCTTTGAGGTCCACCGGCCCGTCGGTCATCGTGAAGACGAGCGACCCCGCCACCAGTTGTTCCTTCGACGGAGCCGGTGTTCCAGGTGGCAACTGCGAGAGGATCTCTTCGACGGACGGAACCTTCTCCGCCGTCGTGACGTACTTCGTCGCCTCAACGAACGCAGCAAACTGCGAGTTCGTCACTTCGGTCTCGTCGATCCAAAACCCATCGACACGGACCCGATGTGCTGGCTTCTCATCCGGCCAACCGAGTTCCGCATCGGTCCCCATCGTGAACTCGCCGCCCGAAATCCAAACCATGCCCGGCACCGTTGCCACAGGCGGCTTGCCTGTCGGTTGACTGGCCGCCGAATTACGAGCTTCACGGTCGGTTCGCGGCGAATTCCACGTCTTCGTCACGGCGAAAACGACGGCAAACGCCACCAAACCAGCACCGAGCATCAGCCAGTTGTTCTTCATGAGGTGGGCTTTAGAAATACAGCGCTCGTCATTCGCGACATCACGATTGTCGTCGATTATTTCACTCGCACGGCTTGGCCGACGTGGCCAACGTAGTCCGCGAAGATCAGGTCCTTCTCGGTGATGACGCGGAGCGTGAATGGAATCTTCACGTTGACGCGGTCGGGATCCGTGGAGGACTTGATGTGAAACCAGAGCTTCCCTTTTTGGACGCTCCACGCACCGTCGGAAACGGGTGCTCTCACGAAGACCTTTTTGAACAGCCGCATCTCGGTCGATTCGCGAGTCGTCGAGAAGCCACCATCCGCGCCGAGTGCGAGCACCAACGCGCCATGCGCGTCGTTGTATTTCCACGTTGTGCCTTTCAGCAGCTTCGTGGCCTCGTCATCACTGAGCAGTTTGGCCGAACCGGCCGTGGAGGGTTCGGGATGATCGGCCGGCTCCGTGGTGCCTGGCTTCGACGGTTTGCGTTCGTCGGCCGCGATCTTGCGACCGACCGGCTTGAGCGTCAGCAGCATTCGCTTCGAGCCGGCCTTCGCCGAGAACTCGCGCGGGCGAGCCGCCTCTTCGCTGTCGGCCACGCAGACCAGCAGTCGATCGTTGTCGAACCGATAGATCCCCAAGACCTCACTCTTGTCGCGGCTCTTGATCTCGATTCCCTTCGGATACTGTGTCGCGTCAAGCTCTAGAATCCGGACCTGCTTTTTCCCATCTTCCGTGGATGTCGTGACGATCGCGTTGTCCGCAATCTCGATCTTCCCGCCGGAGGGGAGCCAGTCTTCAATCGCACTCGGCGGAATCACCTTGCCGTCTTCAACCAGCTCGATCACCTGCCAATGGCCTTGAAACCGCTTCAACTCCGCTTCGCTAGCGACAGCTACCGATGCCGCCGCGATCAAACTCCAGGCCACACAGTAAACACTCAAACGATTCATCACTTGGACTCCGTTCTATCGAGAAAAAACGCCATTGAGAGCAGTGGCCGACGCTCAACGGCACTCACTTTGGGGTGTAGCTGAAGTCGTCAGACTTCAGAGGATCGTCAAAGCCAGTTGAATTCTTACGAATTCAGCTACGTCGCACAGAGCGTCAAGTTGAAATTTGCTCAAAGTGAGTGCCATTACGCCGACGCAGGCAGCGTCGGCGTAATCCGTGGTCGGCGAAGATCGTCGGACGCTGGCAGCGTCCGCCACGGCTCAGAACTCCGTCTGATACTTCTTCGTCAAATCCTTGCGGATGGCGGCGGTGGCGTCTTCGATTTCTTTCCAGCTCTTGTAGCGGACGGCTTTGGCTTGAGCCTTTTCTTCGGTGTCGATCTGCGCCGTCACACTCGTGTTTGGTCGAACCGAGCCGTAACCGTTCTGGTCGTAGTTGTACTGATAGCTGCCGTACACGCTCGATTTGCGGACGCCCGACTTGATGCCGGCCCCCCGCTGCGCGATGGCCATTTCGCGGAAGGTTTCGCCGACGTTGGCTCCGTAAGCGAGCAGCGCGTCATCGACGTTGAGAATCGGCAGCGCGTCCACCTTGCGGCCGTAGCGTTCCATCCAGACCGCGTGGTTGTCGCGCGTGTCACCCAATGTCTTGCGGAGGTCGTCGATCAGCGCAGTCACAGACTTGAAGTACGCCTTTGACGCCTTGGTCGTCAGCGACGGGCTGCTCTTTTCCGCGCTGACATCTTCGTCCTTGAGCGTGCTGAACTTGGTCGATGGAATCTCCAGCAGGCTGAACAGTCGGCGCAGGCCGTCGGTCGAGAACGTGCCGTCCAGCACGAGGGAGTTCTTCTGAAACTTGAACGCCCAGGCATCGAGGTCCGGCAGATGTGCCCCGAACTTATCGAGCGTCTCCAGCAGCAGCGGCTTGGCCAGCGCGCCGAGCGCCTGCGGACTGTCGCGGAAATCGACGGTCAGCGTCCCCTTCGCCGTCGTGTCGATCGACAACTGCACGGTCACGCCCTGAATCCCCTCGATGAGTTTCGCGAAGGCTTCGAGCTTCGTTTCATCGCCGCGCAGCGCATCCGACTGCTTCAACGATTCGCGCAGGCGATGCGGCTGCGGTGAGTCGGCGAGATCCATCGCGAGCACGATCTGATGTTTGGCGTCCACGGTCTTCTCGGCATCCGCGAGGTACTTCGAGACGCCGAGCGAGGCGTTCCCCTTCCCGAGCTGTGCCCAGCGCGACACCAGTTGCCGGTTGGCGGGAAACATCACACCGAGCAGCTTGGGTTCGAGCGAGACGAAGTACGCATCGCTGGGAGTCCAGACGCTGTCGAGGCCGTTGATCTTGTCCAGATAGCCTCCCTCGGCCCGCGCGACCGAGCGCATGGCCATCGGCTCAGTTAGCTGCATCACAGCCAGCTCCCACACGACACTCATCTCACGATGCGAGTCCAGGTGCGCGGCGACCAGAATGCGATCGGCTTCGGGAGGCAGCATCAGCGGACGATCGGCATTGGCCTCCTCCAGCTTTCGATTCCATCCCTGCTGCACGGCCAGCGGCGTGGTGGCCAGAGCTTTCACGTCAATCACCATCACGGCGTTGGCCGCAGCCGGCACTCGACGCAGCAATTCATCGGACCGGGCCGGGGCACCGTGACTCGCCGCGAGCACGGCGAACGCGAACACAATCATTGACACATTTCTCATGATGACTTTCCTGAAGTTGTTGATAAAGCAAGGCGTCGATGACCACCGTGATCATGACACGCCAACTTGAAACAGGCGATGACCCGGTGAAGTGAGCCATGCCGACGAGTTTTGGAAATGAGTTTGAGGGGCAGTGGGGAGGCTCAAAATTCGGTCTCGAATTTTCGGGAGAGCCAAGTTCGCATCACCGACATTTCATCGACGATCATGCCCCAAATGTTCTGACGGTCCTTTTCGGATTCGGCGATGACATTGGCCTGCTTGGCTTCGATTTCGGCGAAGTTGTTCTGGTACTCAACGCGGTTGGGTGCGAACGCGTAACCTGCGCCGTACCGGAACGGGCGATTCGTCCAAGGAGTGTTGAAATAGTAGTTGTTCGGATAGACGTAGACCTCTTGTTTCTTGGCGAATTGCAATGCACCAACATCGAGCGGGACGCCGCGCAATGACCGTGAGATGGCATACAGTTTTGTGCTAATGCTGGCGGAGCAATTCAACAATTCGGGATCGACATCGCGGCTGGGAAGTTGACTGATTTTCTTGGCAGCCGTCTCAAACCAGTGGGCGGAAGACGCATAGTCGCGGGCCTTGCGAGCTTGCTTCTCCACATCCGCGAGTTGCGTTTGAATCGCCCCATAAAAACGTCGCGAGGCGGACTGTTCGACAGCTTTGCGTGACGATTCACCGTCCGCCGAACCGTCATCGAGATGCCCGACTGAAGGCTGAATGAGCGAGATGATTTGTCGCAGACTGGTTTCCGACAACGCACATTCAAAGGTCAACGACTTCTCGCCAAATCGTACCTTGGCACCCGGCAGTTCGTCGATCGCGACACCGTTCTTCTCGAACGCACTCAGCGCCAGTTTGGGAAGCACGCGATGAAAAGCAGCCGTCTCACCGGTGAAGTCGATCCGCACCGAGCCTTCGATCGACTCGCCAACTTCCACCTGAACCTGCAAACCGCGCACTCCGGCGATCAGTGTGGCGAGTTGATCGAGGTCAAGCTTTTCGTTCTTCAACACGGGCGAGTTCTGCAATCGACGCTTGATGTCGTCCAAGTGCAGGACATCTTGCAGGTCGAGCGCCAAGCGATACTGTCCCTTCGCTTCGGGGCCGGTCAGAGCCTGGTTCAAATAGTCCGACATCGCCGACTGCTTGCTGTCACGGGTGGCTCTCAGCCACCGCGCCACGTCCTGCCGATTTTGGTGATTGGTCACGGCAATCGTCTGCGGGCGCAGTTCGATGAAGTACGCGCGCTGCTCGCCAACCACCAGCGAATGCCCTTCCAACTTTTCGAGCGTTGCCGATTCCTTCTCGGCTAACTTTCTCATGGCGAAAGGTTGCTTCATCCGCACCAAGCCAAGCTCCCATTCCGCACTGATCGACTCGGCGTCGATCTTGGCGGCGAGAACGGCTGTCTGGACCGTCGGTGGAAACGCGACCAAACCACTCGCATAGTCACTGTAGTAACGGCGGCTCCAGCTTTGTTTCACGCCCAGCTTGCTGTTGAACAAGCCCTCCACATTCACCAGCGCCACGGCATTCGCAGCGGCGGGGACTCGCAAAAACAACTCGTCGGCCGCGAACGCGGAACCGGAAAATACGAGAAGGGCAACGGCAACAACGGTAGCCGGAATGCGGCATGTCATGATGACGACCTCAATAAGTGATGGGACTTCGGCGAACGCCGGTGGAAGACTAAATAATGCGGCGAGCGTCAGTCATCGTTGCTCGCCGCATTTTCAGAAGTGAATAACCTATATCCAAAAGGGTTCTAACTCTTCTTGAAGTGCAAGCCGGGATCCTTCTCATCGCCACCGATCATCTTAAAGAGAAGCTGTGAAGGGTTGGTGAGGTCGATCTCGGCCAGCATCGTGCCGCCCGCATCGGGTTCCATGGCGAGGTTGTTTTGGTCCACGGCGAAGACGCCCTTCACCGACTGCTTGTCTTTGCCGCGCGTGTACGTCCAGACAAAGCTGCCGTCCTTGGCGAGATCAAGTTGGAACGTGGCTCCGTCGCTCTTTGCATTCCATGTTCCCGCCAATTTCTCGGCGGACAGCACTTTTTCCGCAGGCACATCCACGGGCACGGGAGGCATCGCGGTCTCAGACTTCTTCGACTCATCCGGCGGAGTTGTCATCGCCACCAACTGAGTCAACAACTTGTCGCCGGGCAACTGCGTCTGAGCCAGTTGGAATTGCTTCGAGGCTGCATCCGCGTGAGTTCCCGTCAGATAGAGATAGCCCAGCAAAAAGTGGGCGTCCGCCGACTTGGGGTTCGCCCGAGCGAAATCCTCCAGCGCGCGAAGCTGCTGCGTGTACACATCGACGCTGGGATACAGGCTGCTCATCGTCGTCCAGTCCCAGCCAGGACCGGCCGACAGGACAGCGTAGATCGCGGCGGAAGACTCGGGGTATTTCTTCAGAGCAAACAACACGAGTCCACGGAACTCGTGAACGACGGTGTCTCGCGGCATTGTCTTCAGCGTGATATCGAGCAGCGTGAGCGCCTTCGCGGCGTCGCCCTCATAGAACGCAGTGCGAGCATCATTGAAGGCGGTCATTCCAGGATCGGCTTGCTCGGCCGGAGCCGTCGCAGCCACAGTGTCGCTCGGGGCCACAGTGTCGGCCGGAGAAGCTGTGGACGTTCCGCTGTCTGAGTAAACCACCAACGGCTGTGAATAGTCATAGCCGCCTCCACTGGACGCGTAGTACGGGTTGGCGTAGCCCCAATATCCGAAGCCGTATGCCAGCCGGTTCACTCCCCACGCGGTCACGCCGAACGCCGCCGCAACGGGATGATGCTCCCACATGTGATTCCAAGCATCCCCCGCATGCCAGCCGCCATTACAAGAGCCGTGATACCAGTCGCCGTAATGGTCGTGGTGATTGTCCGCAAAATTCTGCCAGTCCTCGCGATTGTTGTCGCGGTGATCTTGGCGATCGTTCTGCATGTCCGAGCGATTGCCCTGCCGGTCCTCGCGACCCGATGTCATGCGATCACTCAAATTACTCTGCCGATCCTGGAGCGACTGGGGTCGGTTCGCCATGTGGTCCTGCAACCCAGCTCCTTGATTCGGCAAGCGCGAACTTGCCGACCCCAGTCCTGGCAACCGAGCTGGCTGCTGTGAAACACCAACGCGGCTGTTATTAGCACCGACCCGATTATTACTGTTGATGTTGTTGATATTGACCTTGTTGCTGTTGTTATTAATCGTCGGCCCACCGGGTCGATTGGCAACGCCTTGCCCAGAGCCAATTCCCTGTCCCGGCCTGGTTCCCGGCTGATTGCCAGGCAAGGTCGATGGACGCGATCCAGAACCTGCTCCGATGTTCGGTCTGGTTCCCGGCTGCACCGATGGCCGATTACCAGCGCTGCTGTTTCCATTACCATTGTTTGGTCTCGAACCAACTCCCACCCCCGCTCCGGTACTGGGACGAGTGCTTGGCATCGAAGGTCTCGCACCGCCACCAGCACCACTGCCGCCGCTCGGACGATTAAACGACGGTGAGCTGCCAACTGATGGCCGCGCTCCACCTCCGCCTCCGCCTCCACCAGAAAACCCGCCACTCGGTCGAGCACCGCCACCCCCACCTGCGAATCCACCACCGCCTCCACCCCGTCCGCCTCCGCCCCCACCACCGCGTCCGCCAAGTCCAAAGGCAAACTCCGTCGAACCAATTGCCACGGCAACCAATGCCGCCATGATCGTGATCCCAATTCGCATCTTCATCGGAACGTCTCCGGTTGAGTTATATTTATTTAAATAGGTTATTTATCGCACATCGTTGACAAGCGCGTTGCGCTGCCATGTGCCTGATAGTGGGAATATGAAGAGTCGCACGTGGCTCTATAACTCCACATGTCTTTTGAATTACGCAGCAACTGGACATCTAACCGCGATCCAGTTCACTTCGGCTGCGGAGGTTGTCGCACGACGTGGACTTCGACCGGCGGCAACACCTCGTTCCCGACGACTCGATCCACCGAGCGAAACACATAGCGATCCAATCCTGTTGGCTCGATGTGATTCGTGGCGGAGGCGGTCGAGCCATCGCTGTGGACGCTCGTCGCCTTGATGATCCAGCCCGTCTCGGTTGCGGTCCAGGTACTCTCGCCGTAGCCGCCCTCTGCGTCGAACATCCAAGACTTGAACCGCTTCGTGAGCGGATCCCAGCCGATGCGTTGAGTGATCTTCATCGTGTCGCGGCCCGCTTGGCGGACGGTGATCTCCTGCAACAAAAAACTGTTGTTGTCGGCCCAGCGGCAGGAGGTCTTCACAACTCCCTCGCGACTCTCGTCGATCCAATCGCCGACCAGCCACGCCAACGACTGAAGGTGTTCGCGATGAGTCGGCTCGGTTGGCATGTCGCGGACCAGACCCATCGACCACTTCCCGTCGCGCAGCACATGCAGCACGCTGTATCGCCCGCGTTCCGGTGTCTCACCAACAGCCGAGGTCGTCGTCGTCGAACCGGTCTCGACCGCCAGCGCGGTGCCGATGAAGCGGATCGACTCGATCGAGACTCCGATCTTCGTCTGCGGACTCTGCTCGAAAACACCGGCGAACAACTCTTCGATGTTGGCTCGACCCTGGATGGTGTTGTCTTCCTCATCGACGACTTGTGCTTCCGACAGAAACAACTCCGCCACCGCCTTGGCATCGTGAGCGTTGTACGCCTTCACGAACGCGGCCACCGACTCGCGTATTGCGGCGTCGTGTTTGTCGTGACCGGCGACCGCCACGTTCGTCGGAGTCTTGGGGGTCTCCTGTGCGACGGCGATCACCCCGTTTGCCCCAGCAAACAAACTCAGCCCCAGCCACAAGCCCATTGCCTTCGTCATGTTTTTCATCGTTTGTTTCTCCTCGGTCGATTTGTGTCGGCAACTACGAACGTGGCCGCGAAGTGAGACGTGATCCTAGCCAGCCGCGTTTGAAATTTCTCTCGACGAAACGGTCCGTCTTCACGGGGGCGTTTCGTTATTCATTCCATGAGTTCGATCACTCGCGCGAACGCTGCTGATATTTCTTGAGCGTGACGGCAGTGGATGCCTTGAACGTGCCCCACGCGGCCACACTCAGCACCATTCACTCCGCCAAGGGCTTGGAATGGGAATCGGACATCGTCCTACACGCAGCGAATGGCAACATCCCGTCCGACTTGGCCACTGAATCGGAGACCGAAATCGAAGAAGAACGGCGACGGTTCTACGTGGCCCTCACTCGCGCAAAGTCCCACCTCCACGTCCTGCATCCGCATCGCTACTACTTCCACAATTACCGCACGAGCGACCAGCACTCGCAGCGCACGCGGCTGGGTGTTCTGGGGTCGGGCGTTCAAATTTCAAAATTGGCTGGGCAAGCGACTTTCAGGCACTGTACGACAAGCTCGGCCAATTTTGAAATTTGAACGCCCGACCCCAGAACACCCAGCCGCGTGCGCTGCGAGTGCTGGTCGCTCGTGCGGTAATTGTGGAAGTAGTAGC